>CAYZTY010000015.1:0-30137 GCA_964481525.1 uncultured Pirellulales bacterium | reverse complement strand
ACCAGTTTGTCGATTTGCATCTTGATTTTCCCACGTATTATGGCAAGTACGAGATTGGAATTACACCTTTTATAAGAGCCTCAACTAAACTCAAAGACAATCTACTTTACTATGAAGGAGTTCTAAGGCTATTACAAGCTGCCATCGATGATACTGTTAACATAAATGCGATTATAAGGTTTTATCTAGCCGGTAATACAAGGTTGTTCGAAAAGAATATCAGAGAATACCTTGACGATAAACAATTCCCATGCAAAAAACCGGTAGACATCAACAAGGCATTGTATCAATTTATCTGCATGGCGTTCATGGCGCTCAATGATCCTCCGGGGCAAATGAATTTTGTCGAGTCTACACACGAAAAACTTTATGAATTGTATCAGACAAACAAAAAGAGTTTGGGGTTATTTTTGAAACACATTATACAAGTTGGCTTCCTTGAGAATGTTCAAAGGGACTGCCTTGAATTATACCCAAGAATCCTAGAAGCAAATGAGATATTGCGGCCGGCTCTTTACTATGAGCTTGTAGAGGATAACAACAAGGAAACTTGTTTGCGAATAGGTAACTCAGATTTCCTAAGACACAAGGGTTTGTTGCAGGATATATCCGAAGTCATTTCGAGACAACTGGTTTTAGTTGCGGGTATCAATAACATAAGCAAGAGAGGACAGTATGACTTATTTGACCCTAACATACAGAAGTATCCAAAGTCGTTAGACGAGTTCGCAAATTACAATTTTGGGGCGAGAAGTAAATACATTGATGATTCTTTTTGGGGACCAATAGCGACAACGGTAACCATGAATCGCCTCAGGAATGCGATTGCGCATTATAAGGTTGAGTATAATGAATCAACTCAGGAAATAAAATTTTATTTTAAGCTTGAAGGGATGAAGCAAGAGCAACATGAGAAAATGACCTATATGGATTTTGCAATAACATTGTTAGAGTCCTTTAGATGGATGAATAAGTTCAACCATCTGATAAAGATGCTTTATGTGTTTTGGTACCTTGAGTATGAGGGAAGTTATGAAGGTATCCCATAATTTTTTTAAAACTTCTTCGCAGCTGCCGGAGGCCGCGATATCGTAGAATGGAAACCAAAATGAAGAAAACATGTTCTATTTTGGCATTTTTAGTAGTTATAGTTTTACCGCAATTTGGTTTCACTCAAAGCAGTGAGTTACAAGAATTTTTGGGCAGTCAGAAAACGATATATTTCACCAAAGACCATCCTAAGGCCAAAGGTATCAACATTAGTATTGAATATCCAAGCGATTGGAAAAGGTCAGAAGGAGAACGTCCAAATATCGTTCAGACATTTACATCTGGCTCGTCAAACAGCTTCACACAATGCATTATTCTGATAAAAGATCTACCATCTTTCATGAAACTACTTTCATTTGAAGAACTTTCTAAAGAAATGTTCACCCAAGACGCACTCAAACAAATGATACCGGAAAGTGCTATTTTTATCAAAGGTGACTCGACAAAATACGATGGCCAGCCTGGTGCTTGGATGATTTATGTGATGGAATCCGAGCGAGCTGGTTTAAAGGCAGAGATGTACATTCTACAGCATATGTTCCTGTACTCTGGGAAAATTATTTTAATTCAATGTGGTGTTAGTGGCCTTCATGGCTCTGCTGCTAAATTGGAAGATGAGTTTAACAGAAATTTGCCTCTTTTCCAGTTCATTGGCAATAGCATCATCATACATGACAAGTGGACAAAACCAAAAAACGAAAGTGGTGAATCAATCATGGAGAACGTTTTTGGCGAATACTGGTGGATAACCTTAATAATTTCTGCTATTTTGACTTGGGGTATAGGTTTGACTCCACCACTATTAATCAGATTTGCTTTTCTTCGGCGCCCTATATCTAAGGGATGGGCTGTTAGTATTGTGGTTTTACTTTGGATTATCAATCTCATGATTTTCACTGCGCTCGGTAGCGAAAGTAAAACACACATAGCGCTATTCCTTGTTGCATGGGCATCATATGCAATTTTGCGGAAAGGTTCTAATAAAAAACAAACTGAAAAAGTCAGCCTGTAATCGTAGTATTGAGATTGAATCGGAGTGGTTGTATTAAATACTATTAGCATCAGGAAAATTTAAGCAGGTGAATAAAGAAATGGATTCCGCATCAAGTGCGGAATGACAAATCCAGACAATCCGCGGCGGGGTAGGTATAAATCAATTGTTGACTTTTGGGGTGAAAAGGGGGAGGATATAGTTTTTCATTAATTGCAGGATTTACCCGACCCTACAAGATTAGTGCTGGAATTATTTAGAGCGTCTAACATAATGAAAAAGACATGGATTAACGCTGTTGGTATTAGACACAGATACCTATGGCACAAGTTAACACTGAATTACACTGTTTATAATTCATTTCTCTGTGCCCTCTGTGTTCTCTGTGGCTAAAGTTCTTTTTGTTAGAGTTATTTAAGGAGGCAGAAATGTTTAACGGTATATTTCAGATTCCCCGGCCGATTAATGAGCCGCTATTAAGCTATGCGCCGGGCAGCCCGGAGAAAGCAGAGCTAAAGGCGATGCTCAAAGAGATGCTCGGCCGACAAGTCGAAGTGCCAATGATAATCGGCGGCCAGGAGGTGCGCAACGGCAAGCTCGCAGATATACGCTGTCCGCACGACCACCGCCATATTTTAGGCAGCTATCACCAGGGTAACGCCCTGTACGTCGGCAAAGCAATTGACGCGGCCGAGAAGGCCAGGCTTGAGTGGGGCCGAATGCCGTGGGACGCGCGGGCGATTGTGTTCCTCAAGGCGGCTGAGCTTCTGGCCGGTAAATACCGCCAGACGCTGAACGCCGCGACGATGCTCAATATGAGCAAGACCCCACACCAGGCGGAGATAGATTCAGGAGGAGAGTTGATAGACTTCTGGCGGTTTAATCCTCATTTTATGCAGGAGGTTTACGGCGACCAGCCGATGTCCACGGCGGGGGTATTGAATTATATGGAACACCGGCCGTTAGATGGGTTTGTTCTTGCGATTACGCCGTTTAACTTCACCTCGATTGCAGGTAATCTTCCGACGGCGCCGGCGCTTATGGGTAACACGGTTGTCTGGAAGCCGGCCTCGGCGGCGGTGCTGCCAGCGTACTATATTATGAAAATTTTGGAGGAGGCGGGTTTGCCGCCGGGTGTTATTAATATGGTGCCGGGTCCGGGTCCGGTTGTCGCCCCGCCGGCATTGAACGATGTAAGACTCGGAGGCATTCATTTTACCGGCAGCACGTACGTATTTTCGACGATATGGCTGGCGATCGGTTCGGATATTCGAAAGTATGTATCATATCCGAGAATTGTGGGAGAGACGGGCGGCAAGAACTTTATCTTCGCGCACGCAAGCGCTGATATCGAGGCATTAGTGGCGGCGCTGGTGCGAGGCTCGTTCGAATACCAAGGGCAAAAATGCTCGGCGGCCTCGCGGGCGTACATTCCGGATTCAATTTGGCCGACGGTTAAAAAACGCCTGTTGGCCGAGATTGAGGACGTCAAGATGGGCGACGTGACGGACTTCAGGAACTTTATGGGCGCGGTTATAGACGAGAAGGCCTTCGAGACAATCAGCGGTTATATCGAGTACGCCAAAAGCTCGGCGGATATGAAAATACTCACCGGCGGCGGCTGTGATGATTCGAGAGGCTACTTCATCGAGCCAACCGTGGTGGAAAGCAAAGACCCGAAGTCGAAGCTGATGGCAGAAGAGGTCTTCGGGCCGGTTATGACTGTATATGTGTACCCGGAAAGACAGTACGACGAGAGCCTGGAGTTGTGTGACCAGACTTCGCCATACGCGCTTACCGGCTCGATATTCGCACACGACCGGAGTGCAATCGTCAAAGCAATGAATACTTTGCGTCACGCGGCGGGCAATTTTTACGTGAATGACAAGCCCACCGGTGCAGTTGTGGCGCAGCAGCCGTTCGGCGGTACGCGGGCGTCGGGGACAAACGATAAGGCGGGAAGCTGGCTTAATCTGGAGCGATGGGTCTCGCCGCGAGCTATAAAGGAGACGTTCCTGCCGCCGAGAGATTTCCGCTACCCGTATATGCAAAAGGAATAACAGGACAACGTGTAAGTCAAAAGGGCTGCAAACGTGCGATTGCAGCCCTTTCTTTCTAATAGACAGGCTTCATAATAGGATTGCTTGCATTATTCGTCTTTTGCCTCGAATTCGGCGTCGATTACGTCGTCCGGGCCTTTCCTTCTGACTTCTCCCTCAGGAGGCGGGCCTTGCTGGGGCTCCTGCGGTCCGGGCTGCTGCTGACCTGAGGCGGCCTGCTTCTTCGCAGCTTCCTCATAGAGCACCTTGCCAAGCTCCTGGCCAACATTGCCGAGATTCTCAATAGCCTTTTCTATGGCCTGGGCATTGTCACCCTTCGCAGCCTCTTTAAGGTTGCTAACAGCGTTCTCGACGTCGCCCCGAGTCTTAGCAGAAACTTTATCGCCATGCTCTTTGAGAGTTTTCTCGGTTGAATAAATCAACTGGTCGGCCTGGTTTTTCAAATCAACGAGATGCCGTTTGCGTTTGTCTTCCTCGGCATGCTCTTCAGCTCCCTTTTTCATCTTCTCGACTTCCTCTTCGGTCAGGCCGGAACTCGATTTGATTTCTATTGACTGCTGCTTACCGGTGGCCAAATCCTTTGCCGAGACGTTTAGTATGCCGTTGGCGTCAATGTCGAAAGCAACTTCAATTTGGGGGATGCCCCTGGGGGCCGGAGGAAGGCCGGCAAGCTGGAATCTGCCCAGAGTGCGGTTGTCGCCGGCGAATTCCCTTTCGCCCTGCAGGACGTGGATATCCACGGTCGTCTGGTTGTCGGCGGCGGTGGAGAATATCTCTTTTTTGCTGGTCGGGATAGTGGTGTTGCGTTCAATCAGTTTGGTCATAACTCCGCCGAGTGTTTCGACACCAAGAGACAATGGAGTTACATCGAGCAGGAGGATGTCTTTGACGCCGGCGTCACCGGCGAGGACGGCGCCCTGAATGGCGGCGCCGAGGGCAACAACTTCGTCGGGATTGAGACTTTTGTTGGGCTCTTTTCCGAAGACGTCTTTAACAATCTGCTGTACCTTCGGGATTCTGGTGGAGCCTCCAACGAGCAGGACTTCGGAAATGTCGGCCCCGCTGAGTTTTGCGTCTTCAAGCGCTCTGCGGCAGGGCGCTTTAAGTCTTTCCAGGACGGATTCAACGAGGGCCTCAAATTTACTTCGCGTTATTGTCATCTGCAGGTGCTTGGGGCCGGAGGCGTCAGCAGTGATGAAGGGCAGATTGACGTTTGTCTCGAGCTGGGTGCTTAATTCACATTTGGCTTTCTCGGCGGCCTCTTTGAGTCTTTGATGGGCCATCGGGTCCCGGCGAAGGTCGATACCTTCGGTTTTTTTGAATTCGTCGGCGAGATAGTTAATAAGTACTTCATCGAGGTCATCGCCGCCGAGATGGGTATCACCGTTTGTGCTAAGGACCTCAAAAACATTATCACCAATATCAAGCGTTGATATATCGAAGGTTCCGCCGCCGAAATCGAAGACGGCGATTTTCTCGTTCTTTTTCTTTTCGAGTCCGTAGGCGAGGGCGGCTGCGGTCGGCTCGTTTATAATTCTTGCGACTTTAAGGCCGGCGATTGTGCCGGCGTCCTTTGTGGCTTGGCGCTGGGAATCATTGAAATATGCCGGCACGGTAATTACCGCCTGTTCAACCGTCTCCCCGAGATAATCTTCAGCGGTTTTTTTCAGGTCCTGCAGAATCATAGCAGAAATTTCGGGTGGCGTGTATTGCTTGCCGCGGCATTCAACTTTGACCAGCTCCTCAGGGCCGCCAACCACTTTATAGGGGACGAGCTTTTCCTCTGCGCTGACTTCAGTGTGCCGCCTGCCCATAAAACGCTTGATTGAGAATACGGTATTTTTCGGGTTCGTTACCTGCTGATGGCGCGCTATCTGGCTTACCAGCCTTTCACCCTTGTCAGTAAAACCCACCACCGAAGGGGTCAGTCTTGAGCCTGAAGAATTAATCAATACCTTCGGGGCCGGGCCTTCCATCACGGCAACGACCGAATTTGTGGTTCCTAAATCTATTCCAATAATCTTGGCCATAATTTAAGCTCCTAAAAGGCTAAATTAGTGCTTTCAATCCTGCAATCATTTTGTGATGATATTTGTGCAAAGGGCGTGCCAAGACGCATGGAAAATTGCAAGTCGTTGTTTTTCAATAGGTTGCGGAGGGGGCTGAAGACGATATATGCCATTTTGGCAGAGCCCTTCGACAGTTAGCTCAGGGCCGAGCCGATTTGCCCGCCTGCCGGACAGGCGGGGCCCGGTGGAAAAACTTCAGTATTTGTTTAGTCGGGAGCGGATAATCTCGGCCCTTAGACGGTCTCGGCCGGTCGGCTCAAGTTTCTTGCCGGAGTTTAGCTGCAGGTGGGCCGGCTGAGTCAGCATAAATAACTCATTTATGACCGGAATGGAAACATTCGAGATTCTCTTCATATTCACGCCCATACGCAGGTGACTTAGCAGGAACAAGGCCTCCTGCGAGCTTATCAAATGGGCATTTCTCAAAAGGCCGATGGCGCGTGAGGTTTTATCATCAAGCAGGTCAGGCTGCTTTACGAGGAGCTGGTCTCTGGCGAGGTTTTCGTATTCGACAATTTTCGGTATGATGGAATTTGTAAATTCACCGACGATTTCGTCTTCGGAGACGCCGAGCGTCACCTGGTTCGAGAGCTGATAGAAGTCGCCGATGGCCTCAGTCCCCTCGCCGAAGAGACCTCTGACGGCCAAGTTCATACTTTTAGCGGCGTTGAAGAACTTCTCAATCTGGCCGGCCATTCTCAAAGCAGGCAGGTGCAACATTACCGAAACCCTTATCCCCGTGCCCACGTTTGTCGGGCAGGCGGTGAGGTAACCATAGCGAGGGTTGAAGGCATAATCCACTTTCTGCTCAATCATATCATCTATTTTGCTTATCTGCTCCCAACATTCCTGAAGCCGCATGCCGGCCTTGAAGACCTGAATTCTGAGATGGTCCTCTTCATTTATCATCGCGGTAAAGAATTCTCTGTTGGCTATTACAACGCCTCTCGGGCCTTTGGCGTGAGCGTGATGCCGACTGATAAGGTGCCTTTCGACAAGCAGGTCCCTGTCGAGAACGGCGGCCTTGTCGATGCCAACATAGAAAACCTCGTCACCGAGGTCCAGGGCCATTACCGCGGCCTTTAGCTTTTCAAGTATCTGGGTCTTCTGGGAGGTAGAGCAGCGAGAGAGAAACTGGAAGCCCGCCAGGTTTCTGGCCAGTCGCACCCGTGAAGAAATTACGACATCCGCCAGCGGCCCTGAGCCGCCAAACCACTCACTGGTACGGGAACTTATTTCGTTAAGTTTCATTGAGCGTATCTACTTTTGGAACTTCGGCGTTGTGAATTCAGCCAACTACAAAGTTTATTTCGTTTTTCAGTTACTTTTCAGCTTCCAACAATCGATTTATTTTATCCCTCAATTCGGCCGCCGCCTCGTAGTTTTCCTCACGTACGGCGACCTTAAGCTCTCTTCTTAGCGCTAATAACTCGGTCTGTTTTTTTGTCTGGCCAGAGGCCCCGGAGGGGACTTTTCCACAGTGAGCGGTTCCGCCCTCGTGGGAATTCTGAATTATCGGAAGCAGAGACTGCTCAAAGACATCGTAGTCCTCCGGACAGCCTAAAAGACTTTTTTTGCGGAATTCCCGAAAGGTGATACCGCAGTGGGGACAACTGCTTTTTTCGGCATCGGGGGAATCAGCCTGGGGCTGAGTTTGTGCCGAAAGAAGGGTGCTTAGTAATTCATTAAGTGGTATCTGTGTTTTGACGGTAAGGCCCTGTTTCTGGGCGCAAAGTTCGCACAGATGCATCTCGGAGCGGTGCCCATCCGAAATCTCGGTCAAGTGAATGGTGGCGGTATTGTTTTTACAGCACTGACATTGCATATTATCGCCCAACAAACAAAAAAGCCTGATTTTCCGATTCCCAACCGGCCATCCGATGGGGCCATTCGTCAATAAATATCGTCAATTCGGCCTAATCACTACAATAGGATTCGGCCGGGCCTTTCACCTGCCGTATTCTGCGGTACAACCCGGTGCTTCAGTAACACGGACGCATTTCAGTTTGACGCTGGTCGGCAATAATCCGGCCACTTTCTCATATAAATATCTGGCCACATTTTCGGCCGAAGAATTCATATAAGCAAAACAACCGGTCTGTTCCAATTGAGTATTTTCAAGGGACTCCACGGCCTGGTCAATAATGTTTTTAAGGTGGTCAAAATCCATAACGAGTCCCATTTCATCGAGTTTTTCGGAGCAGACGGTCACAACTACAACCCAATCATGAGAGTGGACCGGCTCTTTCGAGCCGTCAGGCATCTTCAGTTGATGCGAGGCGTTAAACGTCTTTTCAGCGCTAATCGTAAACACAGCGAGACTCCCAAACGTTATTATTTACTTTTCCCGGCAAGTCGATTTTTTAAGTGGTCATAAACAGTCTGCGGAATCAGGTTTGAGACATTACCTCCCAAACCAGCTACTTCGCGAATCAAAGCGGAGCTTACGAAACCATACTGCTCAGAAGTCATAATAAAGATTGTTTCTATGCCGGCCACGGCGCGATTAGTCATAGCAAGCTGAAATTCATACTGAACATCCGTAAGATTTCGCAGGCCTCGCAGGATAACATTCGCATCTTTCTTGTCAGCAAACTCGACCGTCAGGCCTTCAAAACTTTCCACCGAAACATTCGGCATTTGGGCCACCAGCTCCTTTATCATTTTGACCCTCTCATCGGGAGTAAACAGTTGTTCTTTCAAAGGGCTGCGGCCTACGGCGATAATCAATTCGTCAAAGAGCTTCGTGCCGCGTTTTATCACATCAAGATGGCCGTTGGTGATTGGGTCAAATGAGCCCGGAAAGACGGCTCTTATAAACTTAGGCTTCACCGGTTTACCTGCCTTTCGCAAAGACCGGATTTCGTACCGCTATGTAAAACCAAACCGCGAAGCTTCCACTGAGTCTGAGCCGGGAAGCTCCGCCCAGAAACGAATGATGCGATACTTACAGCAATACTTCACAGCAAATCGCCGATTAAGTCTATTATAGCAAAAAAAACGAATTGGTCAATGATTTATGAGCAACTACCCCTCCCTTACGGTCAGGGCTCTGTTCTACCGGTAACTACCCCTCCCTGCGCAGCATCCCTTACGGGATTACGGTCGGGGCTCTGTTCTACCGGCAATTACTCCTCCATTGCAGTCGGGGCTCTGTTTGATGAAGCATCATCTAAATTGTCGATTCATCCAAATCCCGGGCGCTATTTTCGATTGAAAGCCTTTTCATAAAAGACTCTGCGTTGGCAAGGCGCCGAGAAGCCTTCTTTCGAACAGCTTCGAAATGAAAATCCTCCTTCAGGCGGGCCTGCCAATAGCGATAATCGATTTTACTTTTCCAACTCTGCAGGACATCAGTAATGACTCTGCCATAAACCAGAGAGCGGTGAAATTCGTTGAAGACGCCGACGAGCCCCATATCATCAAGATTCCGGGCATCCGAAAGTATCATTGCTTCAGTCATATTTGTAAGGCGGTCTCCGGACTCGATGATAATCGTATTAATCTTGTCAATTTTCTGTGCCGGCAGAATGGAGTCAAGCTTTTTGGCAACAACCTGGGTTGAAAGATGACGGAACCGGTCCGTATTAAGGACTTCGGCGAGTTCAGCCGAGCGGTCAGGCAAGGCGCTTGTCGCATTATTATTACAGGAAACTACCGGCCGAGTGAGGCCTGCATCACAAAAATATGCAGCGGCAGTCAAACAGAAGCGGTCTAATTGTGAACCGATTTCAAGCACTTCAGGCAACCGACAGATATACTCAATATTGCGTACCAGTCTTTTGGCCCGGTCCCAAAGAGAATTATCCGGCCAGCCAGCCGGGGCCTGAGCCGTCAGGGCCTCCTGGGCGAACTGCTTAACAATATCGAGTTCAGACATAATCACTCCTCTCTGTCAGGCTTCCGGTCGGGCAGAATAACACTGTGATACAACCCGAAAATTGATTAATACGTATAACTTCTTGTTATATAAGCAGTTATGCCAAGTACACCTGAAGTCAAAATGCCTTGTCCTTGGCATGACTTCGGCAAGGGCTTAAATCGAGCTTGGCCGAATGTACTCGGTCGAGCTTTGGGGTAACTTATCTGCCCGGTTTTGATTTTGCACATATAAACTTTTCTTTATTGACCTTTTACTTGTCGTCCTTCGACTCTGCCCAAGACGGGTTTTCGCTTTTAAGGACACAAAAAAATTACGGCATTGATTCGGAATATTTAATCATTGCCAGCGATTTTTATCGGCCGCAACAAATATCCCACCGAAACGCAGTTTAGTCAAGTATTTCTCACCGTATATATTGGCGGGCAAGCATCAGGCGGGGACGATATTCAGATTCGTTTTTTCATACTATTAAAGAAGTTTTTGAACTTTTAACAGGACGTTGTTAAGTTGTAGGCCTTCAATTGCCTTTATATCTGTCTAACATCGAAGAGCTTTAGCCTTTCGCTCAATCTGAACAGGCCAAGACCAAAACCGCCGCCTGTGGAACACAAAGACCAACGAGCAGCAATATACGAAAATTAAAAGACAGTAAAATCAAGTACATACCAGGAGAAGGAAACTATTTTTTGCAGAAAAAGTTTCATTAATATTGCCGGTAGTAGTCGATATTCAATATAGTATCCATAGGAGGATATTAAGTTATCCATAAGGTAAGCCGCGGCTTGAGTCTGTGGGAACCAGGGAATGGTGAAGCAGCCAAGAACTGCAAAAGTATTATTTTCACTTGTTATCTCAATGACAATAGGGGCGGCAGTGCTCCTGGTGTTGGAAAATCGACCTCTGCCGGCTGGTGCCTTTAGTCTGGCCAGCTACACACGCCTGGGTTCTGTGGAAGAAGCAATCGAGACCTACGAACCACCATCTTCCGACCGATGGCAACGTATTGAGGTGTTCTACAGCAATACGGCCGGGGGTAATATAGCGCAAATAGCCTCGCTTAGCGGTTTGAAAGAATCGGAAGACCTGAACCTGCACTTTCTGGTGTGCAATGGAAGCGGAGGTCAGGACGGACAAATACAAACAAGCGAGAAGTGGAGAAGACAATGGTCGTGTGTGCCGGGCGGAAGGTGGTACGGCAGCAGCAAGACCATCAGAGTATGCCTGGTTGCAGACGGTGAAAAGAAACTGCCGAGCGAATTCCAAATAAAGCGGACGGGTATGTTACTGGAAACACTTTGTAGAAAATTCAACGTACCTGCTGAGCAGGTTTATTATCCGAACAACTGGCAGTTATAGAGAACCTTCCCCCCGGATTACCACAAGAACCAAACCGTAATTGTGCCTACTCCTCCTCCAAATCAAACGGACTGATGTACCGGCCATATTTATCAGCGGCGGCCTTGAGTCTTTCACGATGCTGCGCAAAGACATCAAAGACAATCTGTGGAGTATCAAAGACCTGCGAGCTGTAAATATCTTCGATGCGGTCAAGCTTTGCCAGCAGTTGCGGAGTGCGAATTGTAAACTGCTGGACGTAATCGTCGCGTGAGAAATTCTTCGCAAGCCGGTCTTTGAAAAGTTCTGCAAGGTCTTCGTACAGGGGGATAAAACCGGTGGGTGTCTTAATCGCGCCGAGCCGGTCGTGAACCCGTTGTTCAGCCCAGAGAATCCAGACTACCTTATCAGCCATATCGTTTATGTATTTCCCATCCTTGTCCTTCAAAAAATAGTTGACGGCGAAGATGAGTGGAGGACTGTCCACATCTTTGACAAAATCGAGGTTGTTTTGGATATACCGGCCCAGTGGAATAGAGACAAAGGCAAGGTTGCTCATCAGGTCGAAGACCCTAACGCCCACCGTGCCGATTGTCGCAGCGGTGGTTTCAGACTCAAGCGACGCGCCCTTTGCGATGATTCCTTCGGTCCAATTGAAAGCCTGTTCGATGGGGACCCAGATATCGCTGTCACGGCCGCCGTAAAGTATTCCGCCGACGAGAACCCCTTCAGGCTCATCGAGCATTGAGTCCCTGTTCCGCAAGTCGGCGATTCTGATGGTATAACGGGCGTTTCTGTGTGAGGCAGTGATTTCCTTGCCGTCAGGGCCCTTTTTGCCGGCGTACCATTTTCCGGAATAGTTAATACCGGTGTCAGGCAGCTCGCAGCCCATTCCAAGCCAGCAAGGCTTTAGGTCATCGGTAACCAGGACATTGCCGAAAATTACTTCGCCAGGAGTGGTAATGGCCTCATAAATGATGGGGTCGTCTTTTGAGTTGACATCACGAATTATGCCGAAGATGCCCTGCTCGACATTTACGGAACGGATTTGTCGATTCTTTTTTCTCAGGTACGCGATGTCATCACCGACAATAGTTTGTCCGGGAATCATAGCGGTGGAGGTTTTCCCACAGGCCGACGGAAAGGCCCCGGTAAAGTAAGTAACTCTCTCGTCGGGGCCGTGGACGCCCATCAGA
This sequence comes from uncultured Pirellulales bacterium, assembly GCA_964481525.1. Taxonomy (GTDB): domain Bacteria; phylum Planctomycetota; class Phycisphaerae; order Sedimentisphaerales; family CAYZTY01; genus CAYZTY01. The sequence continues at coordinate 17,553 of CAYZTY010000015.1, read as the reverse complement.
AACATATGTTCAGCGAGCCAGCCTTCTTTCGAGGCCTTGTTAATGGCAAGCCGCAGGGCAAGCTTTTTCAGGCCTATGGTGTTGCCGCCGTATTGTGTGTTAACGCTGTAAACAATGTTTTCCTCAAGGTCGATGTAGATTCGGCGTTTCTCGATATTCTTAGAAACATTGTTTTCAAGCTCCCCTTCGCTGTGCAGAAAGCGGAAGAAATCGGGTGAATCAGCTATGGATGCAAAATGCTCGTAGCCTGGTCGATACAGGATTGTCTCGCTGTGGGCGACATAGGGACTGTCGGTTATCTGAACGCAGGGGATGGAGAAATCGGAATTTCCCGGGCCGAGACAGAAGAAGCAGACAAGCATCTGCCGACCCTGCATAGAGTTTTTCAAAAGGGCAAGTATTTCCTCGGTCCCGGCGGCCTTGTCAACGGACCTTATACGCTTACCAAGGTTAACATCAGGCGGAAGAAGATATTTTGTATTTGGCGGGTCTCGTCCCTGGTCGTAAAAGCCATCGAAATGAACCGTATGGCCCTCGATAGCCAGGGACTTTTCCTCGCCCGTTTCTATGGCGCGCCGACGGATATACGCGTGGTCCTCGGGTGAGTCGGTACACATAAATACGGAATCAGGATTTGCAAGCTTAATCGCCTGTGCGATAAATTGGTGCAGCTTCGGATTTTTAAGCGTGAGGAGCCTGCTATAATCCTTGGCCGTTAGCTTTTTTTTCAGAATTTGACTTACATCGTCCATCACTATTTCTTCTCTACTGAAATATTCGCGTTTCAAAGCTATGACAGGCGCTTTAAATTCACGAACGGTCCTCCCGGCTTTATATAACCAGCCTTATTTACGATTTAAAGTTGATAGTTTAAATGGCCTATGTCGAGAGCCGCGAGATTATAGGTGCGTAAGCTATCGTAGTCAAATTGTTTTTTGGCGACCCAGAAGCCCGAGAAAATTGAGTAAGCAGTCGAATTGAAGAGAAAGGCTGTCAGGCTGGCAGGAAAGAAGTGATTCGGCTGCAATTTTGCCATATATGGAGTATCGGCGTATTGTTTGCAACCGGTTTAACTGCAAAAGGTTAGAGCGGTCAAAAGGATAATGAAACGGTTGGCACAGGATTTGCACGAACCAGCGGGTATGACAGAGGAACTCTCAAATCTGAGCGAAGTTAACGTACTGGTAAGTGCCGCGAACTGGGCTTGGCCGGAGGCCGTGCGAACGATATTTATGCCCAGAGGTATAAACGCGCTGCTGGCAACGGAGGCAAACGACGTATTAGATATTATCAACCAAAGGCGAATTCATACAGCAATTGTAGATATGGACTCGGAAAGGCTAAGCGGGCTGGGAACGATAAAGATAATGCGGGCGCATTATCCACTTTTACCCTGTATTCTTCTGGCGCGGATTGCCGAGCGAGAGCTGCTAAGTGACGCACTGGAACTGGACGTTTTCAGTGTCATCACCAAGCCGGTGGATATGGATGTTCTATTAGAACAACTAAACAAGCTGTTCATTAAAAAGTATAACAGCACTATCTTCGCAAGAAAAGCAAGTGCCCGCCAAGCGGGCACTTGAAAGGATTTTGGTCTTGAGCGTTTAGCTCGCAGTTGGTATTTTGCAACGGGGAGCGAAAATGTCGAAGCTGATAACTATTATGAATGAGAAAGGAGCAAAGGTAAGATGAAAATAAGACCATTGGCTGACAAAGTGCTCGTTCAGCGTCTCGAAGCGAAGAGTAAAACGGCCGGGGGAATAGTCCTGCCGGATACGGCCAAAGAGAAACCGCAAAGAGGAAAAGTGACAAGTGTGGGAGAAGGCAAGTTATTAGAGGACGGCACCCGTGGGAAGGTCCAGGTGAAGAAAGGCGATATGGTACTATTCACAAGTTATGCCGGCACGGAGATTAAAATCGACGGCAAGGACTATCTAATAATGGATGAGTCGGATATAATGGCAAAAATTGAACAGTAAACGGCAAGAAACCCGGACAACTTGTGCCTTAGGTATATGCCTGAGGCGTATAAGAACGGCCGGTAAAAAACAAAATACTTTTTTGGAGCGGGGTCTGGATTACGCCACAGGCGTATAAATGTGCAAAGAAATAAAAGGAGATAGATATGGCGGCGAAAAAGATTGCTTTTAATACGGAGGCTCGCGAGGCCATCCGTGAAGGTGTACGGAAACTGGCAAGAGCGGTAAAAATTACCTTAGGGCCGTGCGGCAGAAACGTCGTTTTGGAAAAGTCGTACGGCTCGCCAACCGTTACAAAGGACGGCGTGACGGTGGCCAAGGAAATCGAGCTGGAGGAACCATACGAAAATATGGGGGCCCAGATGGTAAAGGAGGTGGCCTCCAAGACATCAAGTGTGGCGGGTGATGGAACAACGACAGCGACGATTCTGGCGGAGAGCATCTACAACGAAGGGCTCAAAAACATAACGGCGGGAGCGAATGCGATGCTCGTAAAGAGAGGCATCGACAAGGCGGTTAAAGCAATTGTGGATGAATTGAAGAAGATGAGCGTAGCTGTCGATTCGAGCAAGCAGATAGAACAGGTGGCGACCTGCTCGGCAAACCAGGATGCCGAAATCGGCAAAAAAATGGCGGAGGCAATGAACAAGGTCGGCAAGGACGGAGTGATTACGGTCGAAGAGGGCCAGTCGCTCGAGACAACGGTCGAGCTGGTAGAAGGGATGCAATTCGATAAAGGATATCTCAGTCCGCACTTCATTAACAAGATGGAAAATATGACTGTGGTACTGGAGAAGCCCTATGTACTTATACATGAGAAAAAGATTAGCAGCGTAAAGACAATGCTGCCGATTCTGGAAAAAGTTGCCAAGCAGGGCAGACCTCTTTTGATTGTCGCTGAAGACGTCGAAGGTGAAGCACTGGCGACCCTGGTCGTGAACAAACTGCGGGGCGTTTTGCAGGTTGCGGCGGTAAAGGCGCCCGGTTTTGGCGACAGGCGAAAAGCTATGCTGCAGGATATAGCCGTCCTTACCGACGGGGAGGCGATTTTCGAGGACCTGGGCATTCAACTGGAAAATATAGATGTTCGGCAATTGGGGCAGGCGAAGCAAATTACAATCGATAAGGATACAACGACAATTATCGAAGGTGCAGGCAGCACATCGGCCATCAAGGGCAGAATCGAGCAGATTAAGACCGAGATAGACGCTTCAACGAGCGACTACGATATCGAAAAGCTGCAGGAGCGTTTGGCCAAATTATCAGGCGGCGTTGCTCAAATCAACGTCGGTGCGGCGACGGAAGCGGAGATGAAAGAAAAGAAGGCGCGGGTCGAGGACGCATTACACGCGTGCAGGGCTGCGGTGGAGGAAGGTATCCTTCCGGGCGGAGGTGTCTCTATGCTGCGTGCACTGTCGGCACTGAAGAAAATCAAGGCGACGGACGATGAGAAAATCGGCCTGGACATAGTCGCCAGAGCGGTGGTGGCGCCAATTAAGCAGATTGCCCAGAATGCAGGCCTGGACGGCTCGATTGTTATGCAGAAGGTACTCGAGAATGACGGCGTGAACTTCGGGTACGACGTGATGCGTAAGGAATACGGCGATATGCTAAAGTTCGGCGTGATTGTGCCGACAAAAGTCGAAAGGACTGCTTTGCAAAACGGCGCGTCAATCGCGTCACTGCTGCTGACAACGGATGCTATCGTAAGCGAGATACCGGAGAAGAAAGAAACACCAGCAGGACCACCACCCGGCGGGATGTATTAAGGTCTGAATGAGATATCGGGCTCCGGAATGGAGCCCGATTTATTTTAATTAAGCCACAGGCGTATAAAGAGGATAGATGATGCTCTTTAGGTACTGTACAAATGCAATCTCACAGGCCACAAAGGCCGTGGCGAAGGGGATATTACTGGCGGGTATTGCGCTCATCGGACTTGGAGTGCTGATACTTGCTTTGCCAGAGCTATTTGCGGCATTGGTGGCCGCCCTTTTAATAGTAGTAGGGCTCGGCTGTGTGGTTACGGCAGGCAGGATTTTCTTTCAAAACCGGAAGATGGAAAAGCAAGTCTCCAACGACCCGGACACATACAGAGAAAATGTTCAGATACATATCGAAGAACATTATGATGAGTAGAACAGAGCCGGTTACCTAAGGGCACAGGTACCTGATGCACGAGTACCTGAGGCATAAATACCTAAGGCACAGGTACCTAAGGCACAAGTTAGTATTCTTCGAACAGCTTTCCCCAGGGGGTACTTTGAAAATCTCTAATTCTTTTTATTCCGATGATTGGATACCAGAAGTAATCGTGGTAGAGATTGGATGCAAACGGCGCCCAGACAACCAGCGGCGAATGAAGCAGGGGCTTCTCAAGGAACCTGAGGAACCCCTTTCTGAGCATCTGGTCGCCCCATATAACAAAGCTCCTTTTCGTTTGAAATTCGAAATTCACACTCGAGATATCCTCGCCTAAAATTTCTATGTTCTCGATATTGCCTGCACCGAGTCCCATCTCGTCGCACATACGGATGTAGGGAATTTCCATCGGATTGTATCCCATCATTTTTGCGGCGACGGCGTCGATAGCGACGGAATCGGAGCTTGCGAGAATGTAGTTTTTTATTTTCGGAACCATAGTTCTTGGCCCGGGCCCGTCGCCACATACTGTGGCGTCCATTACCGCGAAAATCCCGGGGTGCAGTTCTTTTTGCATAATCACAAGGTCCACGAGTACCTCGTGAATGTATTTGTGCGCATAGTGACGGACCTCTTTAAGCAGTCCGCCGAATGCATTCTTAATTGCACCGGTTGTGACCGAGTGGCCGTGCGTTTTTAGTGTGGGAAGGTGAACGATATTCTTGCCGATAAACATCTTCGGTATTTCAATACCCTCCGGGAATATCTGGTCGAGCTTGAGCAGCTTTTGTTTGAACTCGTACTTTGTCCATTCGACGCCGGGCAGCGGTATATAATCCAGGCCGTTGTTTTTTAATATACCGGCCCACTTGTTATTCGCGGCCCCTTTGACCGGGTCGGTTACTACCGTTTTATTCTCGACCGGCAAAAGCTTGTCGGTCGCGAAGCCATCGCCGAGCATCGTTTTCACCACGCCTTCGACCTGCCAGGGCTCTGAGGAACAGGCAGGAAAGTATTTTGTCCAGGAAAGATTTAGTTTCAGGATAGTCGGCACTTCTTTAGAAATGAACTTTTCATATTCCGCCAAGTGCATCAATTTGCCGTAGTCATCGACCACGGTTTGAGGGGAGGTTTTCAGGACAGCGACTCTTGATTTTACTGTAGGTTCGGTCATTTTACATTGCTCCTGTTCTTTACAGTATATACGAACGGCACCCCAAAAACCACTAAATATTTCGGTCACATCACTTTATTTAAACCCGAGTTTCCCAGGTAAACAGTTTCAAAGAAAGTGAAATTTGATAGTATAGGCATCGTAGAGTGCATTTTACGAGGTTTTTCATATTTTAAAAGGATTAATCCGATGGGTGAGCGACGTAAGGATGCTTTAAGAGTCAATTTACAGCAGCAACGGACGAAAGCTACGTAGAAAGCTATTGTATAGAGATAGCCGATGGAGAAAAAGCTTAAAACGTTAAAAAAGAAATGATTGAATTAAACACCATCTTATTCAAAGATTAATATATACCCAATAATAAAAACAGCCAGGTCAACAATAGCATGGCTGAGATATCCAGGCCATATCGAACGATACTTGTTGTAACACCAAGACCATATCACTCCACCAATAAAGACACCGGCTGATGCAATTAAAACCAGCAGGAAATTAAAGTATATCCACATGGCAATGGCATGGTGAATTGTAAAACATAATGCAGAGAACAGAATTGCAGCATTTACAGAAAAAAGTGATTTACATTTTTCCACAACAAACCAACGCCATACATATTCTTCAAGAGCAGCATTTACTAAGACCCAATAAATAGCCCCAAACAAATACGTACGTAAATCGTCCAGTCCAAGCTTAGCTGCCATGTCTTTGACCATTTTCGGTTCTATTAGATACCTGCCCATAGTAAAATACAGAGCTAATATCATAAAGCTAATGACAATGCCAAGTAAAGCAGCAACAACAAAACCGCCTCTTTTAGGTATTGACAGGCTTAACTTTCGCTTGTCAACAAATACATGCCATAATAAAGGCAGCAGCAGTATCCATATTTTAGAAATGAAAAATATTACCTTTCCGATAAAATTAGGAGCGATGACCATCCCCATCAGTACACCGATACTCGGTACGGGCACTAATAACAGTAACGCAAGACCGGCCTGCTTTCTATTTTTACCTTCGCAGCTTATAAAAAGTTATCCTTAACAGAATGCCTGTAAACTATATCTACGGCTATCGCATTTTATCAGAATTAACCGATTTCTCAAGTATGGATGAAAGCTATATAGAAAGCTGTTGTACAGTGCCGGCCGATGGAGTAAAACGGTGAAAAGTTTAAATGGGAAATGCCAGCTATATGGACGATTCGTCAAACGAGTCGATTGCAAGACACATCAGGCAAGCGAGAGCCAAATTCACTGCGATGGCGGCTACATATTTCGCAGGGGTTCTTAACGATAACTTTTTTAAGCAAAGCGCACTTCTCATAGCGGTGGCGGCAGATAAGTCACACCTTCAGGGCTGGGCCACGGTTGTTTTCACATTGCCTTTTATACTTTTTGCCGCTCCGGCGGGCTTCTGTGCGGACAGATTCTCGAAACGTTCAATAGTGATAGCCTCAAAGTTTCTGGAATTGACGGCTATGATATTTGCGGCGTTCGGTATTTATTTTCTAAACTGGCAGTTGATAATGGTGACTTTATTTATAATGGGACTGCAGTCAACACTGTTCGGGCCGTCTCTTCGCGGCACAATACCGGAACTTTACCCGGCTGAATATGTAGTAACAGCAAATGCTATCATTCGAATGCTCAGCACAGGCGCTATCTTAGCGGGCATCGCATTGGCGGGGATACTGTTAGATGTGAAAGGTTTTGTCGGTGATGTACAACTGGGGTATGCAATAGCATCCTGTGTTGTTGTGGGGATAGCAGTAATTGGGGTGATAGTGAGCTTTGGCGTGCCGAAGTTTCCTGCGGCCTCGCCGAAGGCAAAGTTTCCCTGGTCGGGACCACTGAACTCCATTAAAACCCTTTATAACATTCGAGAAGACTCGTTACTTGCAGTTGCGATAACAGCCAAGGCGTTCTTTTGGTTTATAGGTTCACTTAATGTTTTAGTAATAAATCAATTGGGACTGGAACAGTTTGGTTTGACTAATACGCTGACCAGCGTACTTTTTATTATCGAGCTTGTAGGTATCGCAACAGGTTCTCTACTTAGTACGAAACTGGCTAAGGGGAAAAAATGGTATCGAGTTCTTTGGCCTTCGGCAGGGGCAATAGCTATTTGTATGTTTATTGTGGCGATTGTTCCGGAACTTCCAACTTCTATTCGAAAGGCGACAATTATATGTGCTCTGGGCCTAATCGGTGTAGCGGGCGGGGTGTTTTCAGTTCCCCTGGCAAGCTTCGTGCAAGTCAGACCCTCCGCCGATATAAAGGGCAGGATTATAGCTGCATCAAGCTTTGCGGACTTTTCAGGTATTTTGATTTCAGGCGGAGTGTTTTACCTTTTAAATGACTGGAATATTAAACCGAGTAACTGCTTTGCTGTTAAGGGCGTAATGACAGCAGTAATTGCGGTATGGTTGTTCATCGTTTTGCGTGGAAAGAAGATTAATGATTGATTGGATTGCAACAACGCTGACCAAATGGATTTTATCGCTTCGATATGATATTAAGATAAGCGGGCTGGAATCAATCTCGGCCGGTGGGAAAAAAGGAATTGTTTTTCTGCCGAACCATCCGGCTCTAATCGACCCTGTTATTCTTTATTCTTATCTGCGCGGCGAGTTTGCGTCGAAGGGTTTTGGCGACCAGGACCAGGTGGATAGACCCCTTATAAGATTTTTCGCGAGGCGCTGGGGCGTTCGCACAATACCAAGTGTCGACAAATACGGGCCGTCGGCGAAAAAAGAGATAGAAAAGATACTGGATGAAACCATTGAAGGTCTCAGGGCCGGCGACAATCTTCTGCTGTGGCCTGCGGGACGGGTATATCGCAGTTACCTTGAGAATCTCGGCGCCAATAGTGCGGTGGAAAAAATTGTCGAGAAATGTCCCGATGTGCGTATTGTGCTTATGCGTACGCGAGGACTGTGGGGCAGCGGCTTTAGCTGGGCAAGCGGAGAAGAGCCGAAGGTGCTTAAAGTGCTTGGCAGAGGATTTTTAGCTTTGCTTGCAAGCGGGATATTTTTTGCGCCGCGTCGCAAGGTTACGATTGAATTTTACGAACCGAAGGATTTGCCGCGAGACGCCGACCGCAATAAGTTCAATCGGTTCCTGGAAAATTACTACAACGAAGACGCTTTGGCGAATACGTATGTACCCTATACAATCTGGGAAAAGGGTGGAGCGCAGGTTCGGCCGGAGCCCTCCAAGGCAATACTGAAAAGCGATTATTCGTCTGTGCCGAAGGCGACTCGAAAAATTGTTGCTAAAAAGCTTTCTGAGATGACGGGAGTTACAAAATTAAATGATGAGGATTGCCTGGCTGCGGACCTTGGGATGGACAGCTTGGTGAGAATTGATTTACTACTCTGGCTGGAACAGGAATTTGGGTTTCGGCAAGCGGATGCGGATGCTATGCAGACCGTCGGCGATGTTATGCTGGCGGCGTGCGGGGAATTTGTTTACCTCAGTTCGACAGGTTTAAAGCCCGTAACATCCTGCTGGTTCAAAGACCAAACCAGAAAAAGGACTGCGATATCAGACGGCGATACGGTGGCACAAATCTTTTTAGAGCAGGCGGCGAGATATCCGGGCAAGGTGGTCACTGCCGACCAGCTGAGCGGAGTGAAAACATATCGTGATATTATTATTGCGTGTATAGTTCTTAAACCGATTATCGAATCGTTCGAAGGAAATTGTATCGGCATAATGCTGCCGGCCTCCGTTAGCGCCGGTATTTTTTATTTGGCTGTACTGTTCGCGGGCAAAACGCCGGTGATGGTGAACTGGACGGCGGGTGTACGGAATATAAAATCCGCTCTTGATACGGCAGGCGTCAGGTATGTACTTACATCGAAAGTTCTGGTCGATAGAATCGGTATGCAGAGGATCGACCTTTCTGAGATAAGCGAGAGCTTTGTATTTGCCGAGGAGCTTGCGGGAAAAATCAGTAAAGCAACCAAGTTAAAGGCATGGCTGTTGGGTCATATAAGCTGGTCTTGGCTTTATAAAGCGAAGGTGCCGGAGACGGCGGTGGTTTTGTTTACCAGTGGTTCGGAAACGTCGCCGAAGGCGGTAGCTTTGACACATAGAAATCTAATCTCCAATTTGCGGGACGTTCTTAGCGTTGTAAAGATTTATCAAAATGATAAGCTGATTGGCTTTCTGCCGCCCTTTCATTCGTTCGGGCTTACAGTTACTATGCTGCTGCCTTTGTGCGGGGCTACGCAGATTGTTTATCATCCCAATCCTACCGAGGCGGACAAGTTGGCAAAAATAATAGAAGCGTACAAAGTTACAATTCTTTTGGGGACACCTACTTTTCTCGGCGGTGTTATACGCGTGGCCGATAAAGAGCAATTATCATCGCTTCGGCTTGCAGTGACGGGTGCGGAGAAGTGCCCGGAAAAGGTTTACGAGGGACTAAAAGCCAAGAGCAAGGATGCGGTTGTTCTCGAAGGTTATGGTGTTACCGAGTGCTCTCCGATTATATCGCTCAATGAAGAAGATAAGCCACGTCATTTTACTATTGGCAAGGTTCTGCCCGGTTTGGAATTTGAGCTTGTCTCGCCGGAGGATTTCAGGCCTGTGGAAAGACTGGGCAGGGGAATACTGCTGGTTCGAGGCGAAAGTGTTTTCGGCGGCTATCTTAATTACGACGGCAAATCACCATTCGTGGAGGTTAATAAAAAGAGCTGGTACAACACAGGCGATTTGGTGAATGTTGATGCTGATGGAGTACTTACATTCGTCGGTCGGCTGAAAAGGTTTGTCAAGTTAGGCGGTGAGATGGTTTCCTTACCTGCAATTGAGCAGGTATTAAGTGAGAATTTCGCAAGCGGAGAAGATGAAGGGCCGGTGTTAGCGGTTGAGGCGGCAGAGGAGGAAAGGCCGGTACTGATACTTTTTACTACGCTGGATATTGATTTGGAGACAGCCAACGGCAAAATCCGTCAGGCGGGACTTTCAGGTCTGCACAGTATTCGTAGGGTTGTCAAGCTGGATGAGATACCACTTCTCGGCACAGGCAAAACGAACTACCGCGCACTGAAGCAGATGCTTCGTGAAAAGCCCTGAGCCTTGCACCGCGGAGGGGGACAGAGGCGTCTTACTTCGTGAATAACCGTTAAGACTTTACCGAAAAATCTTGACTTGGATAGAGTGTGAAAGCATACTGTTCGCAACCGAATTGAGGAGAGATTAGCTATGATAAAAAAGATAAGACCCGATATAGATTGGTGGACTGAGGCGCGCTTCGGTATGTTTATTCACTGGGGCCTTTACGCCCTTTCGGCCCGCCACGAGTGGATTAAAAACCGCGAACGCATCAGCGATAAGGACTACCAAAAGTACTTTGACTTGTTTAATCCAGACCTCTACGAGCCAAAAGACTGGGCTCGCGCAGCAAAAGAAGCGGGAATGAAATATTTCGTTATCACCACCAAGCACCACGAAGGCTTCTGCCTGTGGGATTCGAAATACACCGATTACAAAGCCACTAAAACGCCCTATGGCAAAGACCTTATAAGGCCGATGGTAAAGGCCTTTCGCGATGAGGGACTTCGCGTCGGCTTCTATTACTCACTGCTTGACTGGCATCATCCGGAGTATCCCGTCGATGCGCATCATCCTATGCGTGACAACGAGGCGTTTAGAAAAAAGGCTGGGAAAAGAGACATCAGGAAATACACCAAGTATATGCACAACCAGGTGCGCGAGCTTTTAACGCAATTCGGAAAGATTGATTATCTATTCTTCGATTTTTCCTTCCCCAGCCCCGACGGCAAAGGCAGAGACGACTGGCAGTCCGAAAAGCTGCTGAATATGGTCCGGCAGCTTCAGCCTCATATTATCGTAAATGACAGGCTGGACCTGCTGGACGTCCCCGGCGGGTGGGACTTCAAGACACCTGAGCAGTTTATACCCCGCGAGTGGGTGAAAGTTAAAGGCAAACAAGTTCCCTGGGAGACGTGCCAGACCTTCTCCGGCTCCTGGGGCTATCATCGCGACGAGGGCACCTGGAAGAGCATCCGGCAGCTTCTCGTTTTGCTTATAGGGACAGTCAGCAAAGGGGGCAATCTGCTCCTAAACGTCGGGCCTACCGCGCGTGGCACATTCGACGAGCGGGCAATAGACCGACTCAGCGGAATCGCTAAATGGATGAGGCTACACGGCCGGTCCATTTACGGCTGCACACAGGCGCCGAAAAGATTCAGGCCACCCGACAACTGCATCCTGACTTATAATCCCAAAACCAAACGCCTTTACGTGCATCCGCTTGATTGGCCGATGGGCGAGCTGCAAATGGACGGCTTTGCCGGAAAGGTCAAATATGCCCAGCTATTGAACGACGCCTCCGAGGTAAAACTGGCTGGCCGACCGGACTGGCAGGCACATCTCGAAAACATTCCGAAAAGCACACTTAATCTTCAATTACCAATGTTGAAACCCGATGTAACGATTCCGGTAATAGAGCTTTTCCTAAAATAGGATTAGTAGTCTGTCAAGCTTGTATAAGTTGCCATTCCCACGGTTGGGTGGCAGCCTCAAAGCCGAAGTCTTTGGGGATGGAGAATGTCCTGTCTTCTCGATTTTTCAAGAAAACAAAAGAAGTTTGTCGATTGTAAAGAGTAGTAACAGGGGAAGAGTTAGTGTATGCCTGACTCTGCCATTAAGGGGGGCATATTGTGGCTGTTTATATTGTTAAGTTAAATGCTACTGTGGCAGGTGTGGATATAGTAGAAATGCCAAGTAACGAACAATATGAAATAGGCCAGATAGTCTCGATATCAACAGATAAGCCCACAACCTATAACAGTAGCGACGGGCGCTACCTGACCATACGGCCCGGTATACAGTTAGGCGGCAGAGTTGTGGACAAACGATAAAACCTGATGCAATAATCACTCATCAATAATCAATAAGGAATTGCCCAGGACTGGATTCGAACCAGCACAGGCCTAAGCCCACTAGCCCCTCAAGCTAGTGGGACAATCTGCAAAATAGGCTGTTCACACCAGTCAATATCTAATCTGGAAAAGTTTGTGGGAAAGCGCAAGAAAAATAGCGGGGAGTTCTAAAAATCCTGAGCACAAATGGTTTGCTGGAACAGTCTGGATAGGGATGCTGGCTCTTAATGATATTCACAAGGTGCGGTGTCAAAACACAGCAAGGTCGCCATCACATTCATGCGGTTACTACGGGCTTCCTTGGGTATTACTCCATCTTCCGTAGCGCCTTATCGAGCCATTCCTGTAGTCCCACGTAATCTCGTAGGCTCATCTGATAGCGGATGCTTTCAGTAAATTCCTTGGCTTTTTTGGTGAAGTAAGACGTTGTAACAAGCATGGCAGCTGTCGCCCTCTCAACACTGAGAGTTCCGTATAATTCTCTTACAATGCCAACGCCGACCGGGCGATCTGGCGCGAAATGCTTGCATTCGACCAAATATAGGAACGACCCCAAATCACTACGGGTCGCGACATAGATATCCTTCCCTCCATCCCTCGTTGCAGGTGTCAAGCGGACTGAGTAGCCAAGCCGATCCAGTATCTTTGCGACCACATCCTCAAACTGCCGAGGACTAAGGATGTGTAAGAGCTCTGGATTCTTTTGAAGTCTTTCTAAGAGATCAGCATTCGCGCTGACTATGTCCAAAGCAATGTTTTGAGGTATGATTTCATAAGGCCGGAGAATACGGTCCGGAGCAACAAGCACGCCCGACACATGAAAGTCATGCAACCGTTGAAGAAGTATTTCAGCTTCCGTGCCCGCTGCAAGAAGCGACCCCACCAATGAAAGTGCAAGTGGATGCCCCCCAATCCCAGCTGCCGTACGTTCAATATCCGCCTCTGAAAGAATCACACCTTTCCCGCTGGCTATCATTCGTAACAGTTTACACGAATCCCAGCTATCCAATGGACCTATTTCAAGGGAATGCGTTTGTTCAAGGACGCCGAACTCAGAATGCACAGGGGAGCCGAAGTTTATTCCGATACCAAAATCCTTTCGTCGCGCGATACAAATGGCCGGAAGCCACTTACTACCCTCCAGCAGTCCATTTAGCCTAACAACTTCTTCTATCCTTCTCCCATCATAGTCATCGATTACCAAAAGCGGTGTGCTTGCAATTTCTCGCTGGCCAGCGAGCCAAGCTCGTAGTTCACTCTGAATATCGGGATCTTCCAGGTCCCCAGGTAGAAGCTCAAAGATGCCGCCCGGCCCACTACCGTACTCCTTTACTAATTTCCGCGCGAGTTCAGTCTTGCCTATCCCCGCAACGCCGTGAATCCAAACCCGCTTTCCCCACATCCGATTGACTATCCATCGCTCCCCTACCTTGTTCGTCAACATTCTCAGAAGCGAATCCAACTCTTCCCTCCGCCCAACGAAGTGCTCTTGGGGCGGCAGCGGCCTCCGCCGATTGAAGAAAGAAGATATGTTTCGTTCGGTTGCCATTAGTCAGAAATCACATTCCATCGGTATGCACACGCCCAACCATCGTCTACTTGGTTTTTCCACACATTGATCCTTTTAGTCTGCCTTTACCTTGAAGGTGCTCCTTTAATCGTCTTTCTAAATTACTCGTGATACCTGTATAAAAAGCTCCATTTTCATTTTGCGTTATATATAAATACCACATACGCAGGCCCTCCGGCGGAACTGAGAGTAACCCCTTCGACGCGTTCCTCGCTTCGTCCTTCAGCAATGCTAAAAATAAACAAATTCAGGACTTCACTCGTCACTTGCTCAGGGTGGTCCTTCGACAACGCTCAGGACGGATTCTCCGCGGCTAATGGTGAGGACATTCGGCTGAGCTCAGTCGAAGTCCAAGGCGCCCGGCGAGAGCCGGGAAGCCGCGTCGAACCATGCCCAGGACTGGATTCGAACCAGCACAGGCCTAAGCCCACTAGCCCCTCAAGCTAGCGCGTCTGCCAAATTCCGCCACCTGGGCGAGCACATTGATTATTTACTAATGATTATTGATTATTTGTTGTTGATTGTCAATCAGGAAATGCAGAAAGGAGTTGTCAAAACTCGATTAAGTGCCTTTTTGATTATTCCAAAGCAGAATCTGCAGGCGATGACAGAAAATAAAACCGGTGCGTTTGCACAAATCGGCCACCATTTCCGATTTAGACAAAAACTCCTGCCGAGTCGCCGCCTGCGGCATAAGCATTACCTTCTCTGAGTTAATGTTTCCTGTTTTTTTTAGTGTCTGCTGTATTTCCGCCAGGTCATCCTGCGAGTCGATGACAAATTTTAACTGGTACTGGTAATTATCAATCAGCTCTCGCAGTACCGCTGTATCCAATCTTGAATCCTCGTGAATATCGGCAAGTTTAGGTTCGGCCGGCGTGGAATTTGAAAGCTTCGGGCTGATACTCATTAAGTCACACGCCAAATCCGGTAAGTATGCAATGCCTGCTGTTTCTATTGTTATGTGTTTATTAAGGCCTTTTAGCTGTTGTGCCAATTGCGACAGCTCCGGGCTTATCATCGGCTCACCGCCGGTTATTACAACATATTTGCAGGGCCATTTCTGAACCTTCTCGACAATTTCCCCGATATCGTAATTCTGGCCTGCCGATTCACTCAGTGCATATTTCGTATCGCACCACCGGCAGTGCAGGGGACAACCGGCCAGACGAACAAACACGCTGGGAATACCGGCTAAAAATCCTTCGCCCTGTAAAGAATAGAAGATTTCGTTTACTATCATTGTTTTCGTGTCTTGTGCTTCGGTGTTCTTTACTCAATGTTCGTTGTTTGGTATTCAATGGGGTCTTTTAGTCCTGCTTCTGCGAAGCCTTTTAATCTTAATCTGCAGGAGTCGCATCGGCCGCAGCTTCTGCCCCGCTCGTCCGGGTCGTAGCAGCTGTGTGTAAGAGAATAATCGACTCCAAGCTCTCGGCCTCTAAGTATAATCTGGGCCTTACTCATATCGATAATCGGTGTGTGCACCGAGTATCTCCCCTTTGCCTGTACCCCGGCGGCCGTTGCAAGATTCGCCATTCGTTCAAAGGCCTCGATAAATTCCGCCCGGCAGTCTGGATAGCCGCTATAATCAACCGCATTTACCCCGATGAAAATGTCGAACGCGCCTAACACTTCCGCCCAGGCAAGGGCGTAACTTAGAAAAATCGTATTTCTTGCCGGTACGTATGTTACGGGAATCTCGTCCGGCTCCCGGACGTTTTTCGGTACCTCAATATCCAGCTGCGTCAGCGCTGAGCCGCCGATGCGTCCGAGGTCTATATCGATAATTCGATGCTCCCTGACTTTGAATGACGCCGCTATCTTTTTTGCAGCCTCGATTTCCCGCACATGCCGCTGGCCATAGCGAAAACTAAGCGCATAACACTCGAATCCCTCGGCAACGGCAATGGCCAGCGTCGTTACAGAATCCATTCCGCCGCTCAATAGAACAACCGCTTTTTTCTTTTTGCTGCTCATAGCCTGCCTTGTAAGTAAACGTAATCCGGCGTATATTATACCGACGACGTAATTTGTATGAAGGGAAAAGCAATGGACAAAAAGCCTGAATTGGATTTATTCGATAATCCCCGGCCGAAGCGCGACTATACCATAACTATTAACTGTCCCGAATTTACAAGCCTGTGTCCCAAGACCGGCCAGCCGGACTTCGGCGAGATTATTATCGAATATTGCCCCGATAAGCTCTGCATCGAGCTTAAAAGCCTGAAGTTCTATATGCAAAGCTATCGCAATAAAGGGATTTTCTACGAGGCGCTGACCAACGAGATACTGGATGATTTGAGCGAAGCCTGCAAGCCCCGGCGGATGACGGTAACTTCGCGTTTTACCCCCCGCGGCGGGATAACAACCGAGGTCAAAGCCGAATATAAAGGCAGCTAATAAAGCTCCCCCAATTGAGCAAAATCCTTAAAGTCCACATCGTCTATGTGGTCGAGGTCTGCCCCGCTGCACCAGTTGTTGCCGACATCACAGCCAATAGCCAGCCATTGACCGACAAAAACCGCTAAGTCATCCAAATCTGCGGAACAATCATCGGTCATCGGATTTGGATTAGCGTCATAACTGATGTCTATCGCGGGATTATTCTCCTGGATTAAAGGCAGATACGTGCAGTATGCCGGCGTGTTTAAGGGGTTACTTCCCAGTCGAAGCTGTGTCAGATTCAATTGCGACAGCGCTGAAATGTCACTGACCTGATTATTGAACAACTGCAGCCATGATAAATTCGTAAATTGCGATAGCGTCGAGATATCTTCGATTTGATTACCCGATAGCAACAGCCAATTCAGGTACTTTATTTTAGAAAGCACAGAGAAATCGCTGAGCTTGTTTGCACGAACATACAACCAGGACAGATTTCTTGCGTATTCCAGCCCGGCCAGGTCGGTGATTCCCTTCCAGTTGGCATCCAGTCTAATTATCGCGAGCACATCGCCAAAATTAGGGTCACTGATGCCGAGTTGTGTCGCAACTACCGCCTTGAGATTGGGGTCTGCAAAATCCACGACGCAATCATCGCCCGGATTCGGATTGGGTTCGTAAGTCAGATTTATCCCGGGATTATTCTCACTTATCATCAGCAGATACTCGCAATATGCAGCCCTGTCCAGCGGATTGTTATTAAGGCGTAGAACCGTTAGATTCTTCAGCTTCGTCAGGGGCCAGACATCACTTATCAGATTGTCGTCCAGATACAATTGAGTTAAATTGGCTGCATACTCCAAGCCGGTTAGGTCGTTTATGTCGCAAGAATTGGCATCGAGACCGGTCAGAAAAAGAATGTCCGTAGTGTTAGGCTCTGAAATCCCAAGCGCAGTTGCTATTTTTGTTTTCAGATTGGTATCGGCAAAATCTATTACAGGTGCATCTACAGCAGCGGTGGTGTAGCTGAAAATGTCACCGACCTCGAACGTACAGGGGTCTGTTCTGTGTTTCCAGGTGAGCGTTGCGTTCGGCCCGTCAATCTCCACGAGCATATAACCTTGATGCCCCTGCGTGATATCCTCATGGTCAACCCTCAGCGGTACCCAGGAGCCGTTGTTGCCGCTAAATACGCCGCCGTAGAAAAGCTCACCTCCGCCAATTGTAACAATCTGGTGTATATCGTTGTTCGGATTTCCGTCACCATCATCAATTCGGGCGTGGTCATAGCTATGGTCGTGGCCGCAAAAGTAGGCCCGGCCGCCTTCAGAGGCGATACTTTCCCAGAAAACATCTCGCTGGTCCGGATAAAGATGCATACTATCCAGAT
>CAYZTY010000014.1:0-30805 GCA_964481525.1 uncultured Pirellulales bacterium | reverse complement strand
CTGACAGGTATGCCGAGACCGCCTTTTCGTAATCCTCTTTCTTTGTCCAAGCTACTGCTATATTGTAATGCAACCATGCCACCTCCTCCGATTCCTCCCCGGCCTGTCTTTTTAGCAAAATCGCCTTTTGGTATTCCTCAATTGCAGCGTCATACATCTCTTTTTCTATATATATATTCCCCAGCGCCTTACCGGCTCTGAATTTGTATTCTATCTCTGTGGCCAAGCTCGTACTCAAAGATAATATCTTATTAAATTCTTCGATTGCCTTATCAATCCACTCCATTTTCCGATATGTAACCGCCAGACCGTATCGGGCCTCAATCAAATCACCTTCCGCACGAAGCGCCTTTTTATACTGAAAAACAGCCGCTTCGTAGTTCTCCATTTTTCTATAAACATCTCCCAACTCAATCCACACAGTCTTTTCTTCAGGGTCAAGTGCCATGGCTCGCTTCAATTCTATTATTGCCTGGCTAAACATCTCCTGAGTTACATAAGCCGTGGCAATGTTTTTATAAGCATCGATAAAATTCGGGTCGTTTCGCAATGAGGTCTTATATTCCGAAATCGCCTCCCTTATTCTTCCCTTTTGAACAAACGCATTACCAAGGTTGTTCCGCGTCTTTGCATCATTCGGATTAATATCCAGCGCCAAACGATATTCGTATATTGCCTCATCCACCAGCCCCTTTTCCAGGTAAATATTACCGAGATTTGTATGCACCATCTCCAGCGATGGATTTAACTTCACCGCCGTTTCCAACTGGACCAAAGCCGAGGCCAAGTCACCCGTCTCCTGATAAAAATTGCCGAGGTTATTAAAGAAACACCCCAGAGTCTGCAGTTTACTCAGATTCTCCATATAAATGCCCTGTCGGGCGTCGGGAACCTTGAATTTTTCAATGTAATATTTGTCCGGCGGACTACCACCACCTCCGGTAGTTTCGATATTGAAGCGCTCCCGCCCATCGTCGTATCTGACAAAGAAATGGCCCGGCACAACCACGCCATATAAAGGCAGTCCCAGCCGCTCACCGATTGAAAGATAAAGGACCGACAGACTAAGACAATAGCCTCTTTTTCTCTCCAGTACCGAGTGTAGAAACAAGTCCTGCGAGTCATCTGCCGTATCCACAGCCTTAAAACCCAACTCTTCGAACAAATACTTATTCACCTGCCTTACCGCTTCACGACGTTCGACTGAACCTGCCCTTGAATCTCGAGGCATTTTTTTACCCAGCCGTCGAAGAATCGTTTGAGCTATTTCATCTATTTGCCCACGATACCTCTGCACATTAATATCCGCGCCCGCCTGCCGTGACAGCAGCAATGCCGCCGTCGCAATGTCTATTTCTTCATCCTGCAGCCGCAGAACTTTATCAATTGTGCGAACGTACAGACCTATTTTGCCGTCGTTTGCGAGGACCTCTGCCCCCCAGGCCGATGTAGCTGTGAGCAGCAAAACCGTACAGATTATCACAGGCTTCCACATAGAATTTCCAGCTTAGCCCTTAAACAAGCCCATCTTCTTACTGAGCAATCCCTTCATTATATCTCATCGAAGGGTACACTTACCTGTGCTTCTTCGAATATATTTATCTTCATCCAGTGATTACTCTTGAACCGCCACCGATTCGCCAGGCCCACTGTGATAACACCCGCCGTCGTTGCTATCCACGGCCCAAGTGCCTCTAACTGCGGCGCCAGCTTTACCATCAGAATTCCCCCACCCCCAAGTAAGACCATGGAACCAAAGGCCGCCACAAGTGCCAGCCATAATGTGTCCCCCGCGCCCCGCAGGGCCCCACTGTAAATGATAGCTGCAGCATCGAAAACCTGGTATATCGCCGCACATATCAGCAGCTTCATTCCCGTCGCAATTACTTTATCGTCACCTGACCATAAGGTCATTAGCTGCTGTCGAAATACAAAAAAGCATAATCCCGCCAGTCCCATATAAATAACCCCAATCCTCAAACAAATACGCGTCTGTTTAATCGCCAAATCCTTCCGCCCTTTGCCGATAGACCGGCCCACAGCAGCGGTCAACGCCGTGGAAATTCCCACCACCGGCATCACCGAAACATTTATGCACGAAAATACTGCCGATGTTGCTGCTAACGACTCCTTCCCAAATATTCCGACCAGCCAAAATAAAATCGCCCCCCACAGCGCAACATTCACCAGTAAACCAAGCCCGGCCGGTAAACCAACCCAAAGAAGCTCCTTCATTTTACCAAAGTCGATCCATCCTGAATGCCTGGTTTGAAACTTTTCGTTTATACTTTTGCCGAAAAAAGCACCCGTTCTAATTCCCGCACTCACCACCATACCTATAAACGTCCCCCAGCCCGCACCTGCTATACCCATCGCCGGGAATCCTAACTTCCCAAAAATCAGCACATAATTACAGGCAATATTTACACTTTGTCCCACCACCGCCGCATACATCGTGATAACGGGACGATGCACACCCATAAAAAAATTGCTCATACACCAGCTAATCATCATCGGTATATGTGCATACAGCAAAATCCTCAGGTACGTTACCTCCATATTAATTACCGACGGTTCGTGTCCCATGGCTCTAAAAATATGTGGTGCGCCGGGCCACAAAATCCCAATCACAACCGCCGAATATAAAAAACCCATATATAGAGCCTGCCAGCAGTACGCCGAACAGTACTTAAGCCTGCCTTGCCCAAGGCTTTGACTCACAAATGTGTTGATACTGCTTGAGACACCAATTGCAAAACTCGCGGGTAGAAACGAAACGATGCCCGCCGGCAAAACCGCAGCGAGCGCATCGGTCCCAAGACGTGAAACCATAAAACGGTCAACGAATTGCATAATCGTGAACGAGATATTCGTAACTATCATCGGGGCGGCCAGCGAAAGCATTTGTTTTAATGACGCCGGCCCGTCCTCTGATTCGGCTGGGTCTAAAGATGTGTTATCTGCCATTTAAATAAAATCACTCTTTACTTCATAACATTAACAGGCCATGGAAACCACTGCTCCTCCGACCAGGATTTATCCTGAGAAAGGCGAAGAATTACGACGACGTTTCAGTTACACTGCTGCGCTCTATTATCTGCGCTATTTTTTGTGCCTGAATACCTGAAACCTGCACTCGTTTAATCGAAGTTTTATGGCCGGAGATTATAGAGACCGCCTTGCTTTTTATCCCAAGTTGTTTTGCCAGAAAATCAATAAGCACCTTATTAGCTTTACCCTTCTCCGGTGCCGCTGAAACTCTTATCTTAACCATTCCGTTGAGCAGCCCACAAATTTCTGTTCTGCTGCTGCCCGGCACAACCTTCACCGTAAAAACTACCGCCTCGCCGAGCTGTTGAATCGCCAGTTCACCAATACCTCAAAAATTGCTCTCTATTACACATTTTCTCATAGCTGATGAGCGCCTCAAGTTTGTTTCCGACCTTTGGCCCGGATTAGTTAAGCGTTTTCTCTTATATTCTTACCCACGGCAAACTGTATGTACTTTTCGATTTGCTCCGCCAGTTCGTTCAGCGAGGCAAGCCGAAAATCCTCGTAATGGCCCGGTACAAACTCGCCGTTAAGCGCCTTTTTGAATATCCTGACCCTGATTACCGAAGGGCCTTTCTCGCTTTGGCTGAAGTTTACATCCGAGTGCTCGGTAAGCTCGACCCGCCACTCTTCACTTATGAAAACCAGGCACTTGCCTGTGTAAACCGCAGTCGGAAAATAATCAATAAGCAGCCTTAGTGTCTCCATATCGACCTCTCGCACATTTTATTAAACGAGGTTTTCTGCTTCGCCTTCGTCCTTAACTTTGCTGATTTTACTACTATACTCCCTTAAATTCAAGGTTTAGTTCGCCGGCAGCGGTAGGGCGGTCTCTAAATGTGTTTATTACTTCTATTTTAATGAGCCAATCAGCTCCGTGATACTCGCTATTTTATGCCTCTTACAGTATTTTTTTATTCCCTCCACAATCTCCAACGCGCAGCCCGGCTCAATAAAATTTCCGGTCCCCACCGCCACTGCCGTTGCCCCAGCTATAAGAAATTCGATAGCATCCGATGCCGTCCTTACACCGCCGACGCCTAAAACAGGCACCCCGGCTTCTTTGCCAACTTCATTATAAACCTTGTTGACCAGATATACAGCTACAGGCCTTATGGCCGGGCCGGAAAGGCCGCCGGTGCGGTTGGCCAGTACGGGCCTTCTGGTATCGATATCCACAACCATTGCTGTGAACGTATTAACCAGACTCAGGGCACCGGCACCGCCGTTAACCGCTGCCCGGGCCGTTACACTTATATCCGTAACGCTCGGAGTCAGCTTCACCATCAACACCTTCGAGCCGGAGACCTTCTTCACAGCGGTCGTTACATTCTCGACCTGCTTCGGGTCTGTTCCAAACATTATCCCGCCGGCCTTGACATTCGGACAACTAATGTTTAGCTCCAGGCCCGCAATCGCCTTCTGCTCAGCCAGTTTTTCCGCAACCGCCACATATTCCTCTATGCTCTCGCCGGCGATATTGACGAAAACAGGCGCACTGAGCTTCTCGATAATCGGCAGCTTCTCGGCAATGAACCGCTCAAGGCCAATATTTGCCAGCCCAATGGCATTGAGCATACCCGAATCGGTTTCGATAATTCGCGGTGTGGGCAGGCCTTTTCTCGGCTTGAGTGTTATGCTTTTTGTAATGAATCCCCCGAGAGAGTTAATATCCGTAAAATCCGCCAGCTCGTCCGCGTACCCGCACGTACCCGACGCTGTAAATACCGGATTCGCCAACTGAATCCCTGCAAAATCAACCGAAATATCAACCGTTTCTGCCATAACTTGTAAACTATTTTAGCTCATTATTATCGCTTCTGTGCTCTTTTGTCAGTCCAATTTTTTTGGAATTGCAGTTCGTATCTCCGCCGGGATTTTGTGTCTGTCAGTACCATTCCATTCGGTGCTAAAATGAACCCGAACTTCTCATAAAATCGGTCGGCGCCGACATTGGCAAAAAGTGTGAATTCACCATAATCATCTCCGCACCCGACCCCAATACTTTTTGCGAAGTCCAAGGCCATTTCCATCAATTTTCGCCCGATGCCTTTATTTTGGAAATCCGGATGTACCTCCATATCCGCCATATGAACAATATACGCTGAGTCTCCAACAAGACGGATAAGTCCGATGAGTTTACCATCGTGACGAGCGCTGGCGATAAACAGAGAGCCGTCAATGGCCACCTTGTTTCGCTCAGGGGACCTAAGCTGCCCAAATCCAATGGACTCCACAAGGGTTTGCATCTCCTGTGGAGTTACTTTATCATTTTCTTTGTACTCAATGTCCATACGATTTCACAGACTATAGCATCATATTCTGAATACTATTTCTCTACTGTTAAAGACCGGTCCATCCTCACAGCAAAGCTTGTAAACTGTTTCTTTCGAGCTGGATACTATACACTCGACTGCACAGCTCTGGCAGACGCCGATGCCGCAGGCCATCATCCGCTCAAGGCTTATCTGACAGTCCATATTCCGAACTTTGGCAATTTCTGCTATTTTGGCTAACATCGCTTCCGGCCCACAGGCGTAAATAACACACTGGCTGCCAATAAGGGCGGTTTTGCGGAGCCATTCCTCGAGGCATAGTGTTATCGGACCTTTAAAGCCTACTGAGCCGTCGTCTGTGGCCAATATGGCCTTGAACCCGGCCTGAGAGGCCCCCATACCATCTTCAGGCCCACACGGAAGCTCCTGGGCCGTCCTTGCCCCCACAAATACGATAACTTCCATCCTGGGGTAGTTTTCCGACAAAAACCTCCGCAGGTATTCTAAGGGAGCTACACCCATCCCACCGGCCACTAAAAGGGCGGTTTTCCTGCCTTCAGGCACTGAAAAATCCCTCCCAAGCGGCCCGATTATATTGAGCCGGCCGTCTTCCTTCAGGCTCGTCATCCGCAGCGTGCCCGGCCCACGAACGCAGTAGAGAATCTCCACCTCCGTATTCGTATCACTTGGGATAACGTCTGAAAAGCTAAACGGCCTTCGCAGAAGGATGCTTCGGCCTGCCGAGTCGCGTAAATCCTCAGGTATGTTTTCTTTATCCGGCAGCGGCAGGTTGCTGACGTCTAACTGGGCAAATTGGCCCGGCAGGGCAGCCGCGAAGCTTTTTGCCCCAGCACCGTCCAACTCCAGCCGAAGTCGCCAGAACTGCTTGCCAATCTGCGTATTTGCGCAGACCTTTGCATCAAACGGCCCTCTCTTTGGCGAACCAGTTTTCTTCATAACTGCTTATTTTCAGAAAAATTCACAAATCTGGACGTGCTCTAAGTTTATACCCCAGACCATCCCCGTCAAGTAAATTGCGGTTTTCGTCATAGCTGTACTCAGCCACCGTCTGGCCGTCTTCTTTGGCCTCAGTCAGCCGGTTCTCGCAATCATAGACATATTCGTATTCATTGGTGCCGTTGTCATCCACATCGATGCCCGTCAGGTTGCCGTTCTGGTCGTAGTCATAATCGGCCGAGTCCACGTAGTCGTATTGATTCAAACTGTTAGGAAAGTAATCAGTACTTCCGCCGTTATCAACGCTCATACGATTGCCGGGAACATCATTGTAGTAATCTATGTTGTTGCCATTGCTGTAGTTGACGGAAATGAGTCGATATAAATTCCCATAGTAAAAAAGTATAGACAGGAATTTTATCTATTTGGCGTTCTAACTGCTATAAATCAAATCTTAACTGGTTAAGGTTTGAAGAACAAAAACTTAATTTGATTACTTATACTTTAAAGCTTACGGAGTAATTCCTATTTCTAGTCTTTCATACAATAACCATACAAAAAAACAAAAGCCCGCTACTTGCATTAACATAGTCCATAATCGTTCCCCACCTCTACGAAATGCAATTAATCTGCTGATGAAAAAAAGCCCTATCGAAATCCAATTAGCAGGCCCAAAACTTACCTTACTAGATATGTCAGATTGAACCGGCGGAATCAGAAGAAGACAAGCTCCTATTAATAGAAATGATTCAAGAAATCCTCGCCAAGTATTCTTCAGAAAATTTGCTATTTCTTGCATTTTTTTTAGCCTCCGAACTAAGATTACTGCTACCTCTATTTTTTCCGCCTCTAACCGATGGATCGGTTTTAGACAACGCCTGTACCATGCTTGTAATATCATTTAAATTTTTCGCTTTAGCAGCTTTCATCCATTCTTCGAATGCCTTATCAGCAGGCAAATACCGAAGATAAGCCGAACCAAAATTTACCCCAGCCGAATTACTTGGCAAATCCTCCGGGGAGAAACCGCTTCTGTAATCATCTCCCCATTCTGTTAACCATTGATAAACTTCATTACCAAACCCCAATATCTTAACCCACCAAGATGGGGACTCTTTGGCACGTATTGCCGACTCAGCAAAATGTCTAATATCAACCCATCCATATTTTTCTGTATAGAAATATCGATTAGTATTTCCAGAATGAGTATCCCGAAGATTGGTTAGATCTGGATCATTCTTAAGCAACTGCAAGACATGGCTTGGATTTGTCACTCCAGCTTGGTTCGGAGCTAGCCCCAACGGATCAATCATACTTACCGGATTATTCTTACAGTACGTATACAAATTTAACTCTAAACCAATTTGATCAGTCTGCAGGAATCTGCCGATGTCAGGGGCATAATACCTTGCCCTGTAATAATATAAACCTGTCTCTATATCATAACGCCTTCCCGTAAAGTGATATGGATTGTTAATTGTACTTATAGTGTTTGGTTCACCAAAGACGTCATAAGAGTATTTTTCAACCACGTTGCTGTTAGAATCGCTTATTGCTACCACTGAGCCAACCCCGTCAAAATGATAGTAATACCTGGTTTCCGTCTCGCCGTTTACCGCTATCATACATATCGGCTCATAAATCTATACTATATGAAAGTTCACCGGCAGGGGGGCTATAAAAAAACTTCCGGAGCATTCATCCACTGATGTTCCGGAAGTAAGCCACGGCAAAAAGCCGCAAATTTCAATTTATCAACCCCCAGTTCCGTCCAAAATGCCGGCTTAAACCAGCCATTAATATATCGGCAGAGAACAAATCCGTCAATAAAACAATAATTCTTTCAGAAAAACAGGCGTGTTTGTCGTAAGTGATTATATAACAAGAGGTTAACAGCGAGTTTGTGTGCCGTTGCGGGGTTGCTATATGTAGCTCTAACTATCTTGACAGAAGGGACTTAAAATTTATTTTTTTTGAGCCCAAAAAGCCTTCATCGCCGACTCGCAAACTTTTTTGAATGAAACCTTGTGTTTTTCTGCCGCCGAGGCGCAGTCGGAGTATTCAGGCTTGGCCGTTACTAATTTGCCATTCGAATAGCCGGATTTGACGCGAATATCACCATACTCGGTTTTTACGGTTACCGTTTCCCTGGCCAGCTTCATCCTTTGTAAAAACTGCTTTCTAAGGCCGAAGCTTATTCCTTCTTCAAGCAGCATTTGGCCGAGTGCTTCGGCATCGCAAACCTCGCATAAAATGGATATCTTAACGGCAGGGCGGTTGTGTTTCATATAAATCGGCGTAGTATATACATCCAGTGCCCCGTTTCTAAGCAGTTTTTGCACCACAAAGCCAATCGCTTCACCGGTTGCGTCATCGGTATTAGCCTCGAGCAGACATATTGAGTCGGCCGAAGCCAGGTTACTGTCGGTCGTGCTGCCAATGACAAGCCGAAGCAGATTTGGAATCTTCCCAAGCTCTTTCGAGCCTGCTCCATAACCTGTTTTTTCGATTTTCATAGCCGGCAGGGGGCCGAATTCATCGACAATCGTTACCAAAATCGCCGCTGCCGTCGGTGTAACCAGTTCAGCCGCCACCGGCCCGCCCGTTATCGGTACATTTTTCAGAAGCTCTAACGTCGCCGGTGCCGGTGCCGGCAGCATCCCATGAGCGCATTCGATAATGCCTCCACCTACCGGCAAAGGTGAACAATAAACTCTCTCGATTCCCAGGGCATCCAGGCCTATGCAGGCCGAGACGATATCGGCAATCGAATCCAGGGCACCAACCTCGTGAAAATGGATTTCTTCGGGCTTTTCGCCGTGCGCCCGCGCCTCCGCGTCAGCCAGTCTCTTAAACACCTCAATCGCCCGGTCCTTTGCATTTTGGCTGATTGTCGAAGCTGTTATTAGTTCGGTTATCTCTGCCAGATTCCGGCCCGGCTCATTTTCCCGCGCCTGTGGTTCGAACTTCAAAGCCCTGAGATGCCCCCGGCGGGTCTCGCTTATCTTTATCTCGAGCTGGTTAAGACCAAGGCCGGCAAGCTGCGATTTGAGAAATTCTCCATCCAGACCCGCGTCAAGCATAGCGGCAACAATCATATCGCCGCCGGCACCGGCAAAACAGTCGAAATACGCTATCTTCATAACGGTAACCTTACAAAATTCCCCCTGATTATCCGGTCAAACACCCAACTATTCAAGCATAATTCAACGGCCGCTCTTGAATTACGACGATAATTTTAGTATGAGTGTAAGTATGATAAATAGACAGCTTGTTTTTTTATGGATTGCAACGCTGCTGACTTCTATCTGGGCCGGTTCCGCTTATGGAGAGTTGGCACAGCAAATAAACGGCATAATCGGGCAGGCCTCCCAGAAAAAAGTCCAATTCGCTATCCATATAATCAACGCCGATTCGGGCCAAACCGTCTATTCACACAATCCGAACAAGTCTATGGTCCCTGCTTCGAATATGAAACTTGTTACAACCGCAGCGGCCTTGCACTTCCTTGGGCCGGAATATCAATACAAAACCTCAATTGGACTGCAAGACCAAGCCCTGGTAATAATTGGCAGTGGCGACCCGCTCTTAGGCGATAAAATCACCGACGACAAACACGGTCGCAGCCCAAACCGGCTATTTGATGACATTATCACCGCCTTGAAAGAACAGGGCGTCTCGGCAATCAAAGACATTATTGTTGATGGCACCATATTTGATGATACAAGTGTCCACCCTAACTGGCCCCAAAGTCAGCTCAATCGCCATTATGCCTGCCAGGTCAGCGGGCTGAATTTTAACGGCAATTGCGTTGAAATCAGCGCAGAAAACAAGTCCGGACGGCTCGCCGTAACACTCGAACCTGAGACGAGCTACGTAAATATCACTAATAAGGCCGTTATCACTTCAAAACCTCCCAGCACCTTGTGGTGTGCAAGGAAGCTTGGCACGAATAACCTCACACTCCGGGGTAAATGTTACAAGAAAGCCGGGCCCATCCGTGTCGCAATCGAAAGGCCGGCCGCTTTCTTCGGCTTCCTGCTGGCGGAGAATTTGGGCCGGGCAGGTATAAATGTCCAGGGCAAATTCATCGAAAAGCAAATAAACCTAAGCAAGGATTTCAAACAATTAAAACTCTATACTACACCGATAGCTGATGTGCTGCCCCGATGCAACAAAGACAGCTTCGGCCTGGCTGCAGAAGCCCTTCTGAAAACCATTGCTGCACAAACCGGCCTCACGAAAGAGAACGGCTCCTGGGAACGTGGCCGAGTTATTATCACGAAGCACCTGACTGATTTGGGTATTTCCCCTAATGAGGTGTACATTGATGATGCCAGCGGCCTAAGTGCCAAAAACCGGCTCAGCCCGGCAGCCATTACCAAAGTGCTGCTTGCCGTCCGCAAGGGCAACAACTGGCAGCTTTATAAGGATTCGCTCGCGGTAGGGGGGATGGACGGCACAATTCACAAATATTTCACTGAGGAGAAATACAAAGGCAAAATCCTCGGTAAAACCGGTTATATCAACAAGGTAAAATCCTTCTCAGGCTGGTGCAGCTCGGGCAAAGGCGATACCCGGGGCACAGGTTACATCTTCTCGATTCTGACACACGAAGCCAACGGCCGAACCCGCAGAGCAATTAATGACATTGTAAAGGCAATCATCGACAATGACGGCTGAGTATTCCCCTTGCAGATTACCACTCGGCCAGCTCTCCGGTAAGCTCTTCGACCAGGTCTTTCATAGTTACAATCCCAACCGGTCTTTCTCGGCCGTGAGCGGCCCGTAAAATCAAAACGATTTTGTGATGCTCTTTGCGCATACGGTTCAGCGCATCGATTACGCGGCCGTCGGCAGGAAAAGTAGGAATAGGTTTAATAAACTCTCGCAAATCCACAAAGTCCTTTTCGGCCGCCTGAGATTCGTAAACATCTATAAAGCCAATAATGTTCTCGCGACTACCTTCAAAAACCAGCAGCCGAGTAAAGGGAATCGTGGCCAGCTCTTCGAGCAGTCTACTCCGGTTCGTATTAACATTCACTATTCCAACTTTGCTGATTGGTACCATTACCGAGCCTATACGCATACGCGGAATATGGACAAGCCGGTTCATAATTTCGCTTTGAACGGAACTTATATGACC
Source organism: uncultured Pirellulales bacterium (assembly GCA_964481525.1). GTDB lineage: Bacteria > Planctomycetota > Phycisphaerae > Sedimentisphaerales > CAYZTY01 > CAYZTY01. Next base: position 19,375 of record CAYZTY010000014.1, on the reverse strand, counting down.
TTCTTCCCGGCTTTCCTTTATGATTTGGCTGAAATGGTGCGGCTCTCCTACCGCAAACTGGCTCGTCATCGGCAGACCCACCAGTTTTGCAAAACCCTTCGAGATTACCTTCAGCACCGGGACTATTCCGGAGTAGGTAAAAATCTTATGAGATATCCAAAGAACCGGAGCCAGCCGAGGCATCAGGGAATCAGCACGATAAAAGTATAGGTTTTTAGGAATAAGTTCGGCAAATACAAACAATATCGGCGTCATCACCAGCGTGGCATATAACGCGGACTGCTCTTTGCTCTCTGTAAGCTCCAGAAACATATATGTCGCAACACTCGTAACAATATAGTGTGATAGATTTGTCCCGGCAAGCGTAGTAAACAGCAGTGAATGTCCACTGCTCATTAAGCTGCTCAGCATCGCGAAGAATCGCCTCTTTTGTTGTCTGCCCATTCGAAGTCGAAAGCGGCTCAGCCGGTAGGCACCGGTTTCGCTGCCGGCGTAAAAGCCGGCAAAAAGAATAAAAACGACAATGGCTAACAATTCCCACAAAACCATCAATTCCCCTCCGCATCGGTTGCCGAATCCGATTCGCTGTCCGGCTGAACAGATAGAATTACCGTCTCTATCCTGTGTCTGGCCACATTTTCCACAGTGAATTTCAGGTTCTTCAAATACACGCTGTCACCGGCTCGTGGTATCTTGCCAAGAAGTGCCGTCACCAATCCACCTATCGTTGACAGGCGCGTCTGCGAGACGCTGATACCGAATGCATCAATCCAGTCGTGAATTGCCAGATTACCCGTCAGGCGGTACTGCATCGGCCCTATCTGCTGAACCGGCTCAACATCACTCGATACCTCAAGAGGACCGAGTAATTCTTCAACAATATCCTCCAATGAGACTATACCTGCAATCCCGCCGTACTCGTCCACTACCACCGCAGTATCCGTACCACTTTGCCGGAAAAACTCTAAAAGCGACTCGACCGTCTTCTGCTCAGGAACCAGAGGAACCTTCTGTACGAGTTTACGCAGCCTGTCGTTTGGTTGAAGCAGTATCTGCCTGATATGCACCAGGCCTAATACATTATCTATAGCTCCCTCAAAAACAGGCAGTTTGGTCAGCCCCTTCTTCAGCATTAACTTTTTCGCTTTTTCGGCTCCGGCTTCTACATTGCAGCTTACCATATCTACCCTCGGCCGCATAACCTGACGTACTTTGAGCAGGCCGAACTCCACAACCTCACCTAACAATTGGTTCTCCTCAGCGCTTATCAACTGGGCCTGACGAGTTAAATCCAAAAGGATTTTCAACTCGGCTATTGTAATTTGACCGGGCTTTTTAGGTGAACCCAGCAGCAAACGGATTGCCGGCTCGACAAGCAGGAAGTTAAAGACCGATTGTACAGGTCCCAGGATTTTTGTGCATACATAGCAGGGCAGGGCACCGGCCACGGCCAGTCGCGCCGAATTCAGATAAGCCACCGATTTCGGCAGCATCTCACCAAACAGTACAAGTATGCCCAGTCCCACCGCAGCGGTAACTCCCGCCGCCGGTGCTCCCAATCGCCTGCCAACCTGAACCGCCAGCATAGCCGTCAGCGAATAGAAACATACGTTAACAGCTATGTTACCCAGCAGCAGGCTGCCTAATAGCTCTCTGGGCCGATTGAGAATACTCGCTGCGAGACGATGCAGCCGGTGTCTGGATTTGTGGAGAATGCTGATTTGTCTGCGCGTAAGATTGAAAAAGGCCGTCTCACTACCTGAAAAAAATGCAGAGGCCGTGAGAAGAAAAGCCATCAGCACTATGTGCCAAACGTTTTGGTAAATTACTGTCAGTATCACCGTTTTCCGCTAAACTTCACTGTCGAGAAATACATTAACTTTTCTAAAACACGTTTAACACTTGTTCCTGCTTGTTTCAGCCTTACCGCCTTTAGGCAGAACTATCGTGAATTTAGCGCCTTTGCTCGGCTGTGAGTCAACGGATATCGAGCCGCCGTGAGCTTCCACTATCTCTTTGCAAAACGTAAGGCCGAGCCCACCGGTGCTTCGTGCGCTGCCTTTATGTTTTTTCTTCGTAGTGAAGAAAGGCTTAAAAACATTACTCTGCTCAGCGGGGCTAATACCCTTACCGGTATCTGCGACCTTCACAAAACTTTTATCTTCCTCCTGCCACCCGGTTATCGTGAGACTCCCGCCCCTTGGCAGCATTGCCTCACGACTGTTTAATATCAAGTTCATCAATACATGTTGAATCTGAATTGGAACTCCCCAAATCTCAAGCTTCTCCGGAATCTTAATATCAACCTTTATGCTGTCCTTGCTAAAATCCCTGAACATACAGCCGAAAACTTCATCAACAAGAGACCGCAGGTTACAGTTTTGCTTCTCCTGCTTCTCGCCGTTTGTTATAGCCAACATACTATCCTGCAGTTTTGCCGCCTGCTCACAGTTTCGCACGGTTTTCCGAAGCGTCTTGGCAACAAGCTCCTCATCGGAAATGTCATTCAACGCCAGCCGGGCATAATTACCAACCGGCGTAAGCAGGTTATTAATCTCGTGCGCAATCATACACGAGATTATACCAATATTTGCCAGCGACTGCACCTGGCTAAGCTGCCGTCGCAAGTGATTATTTTGCTCCTGCTTTTTAGCGAGGTCTCTGTGTAAGGAAACCCGTTTTTCAATAAATGTTTGCAAACTCCGGACCCCTAAAAGCCTATCCTACGCCGTTTTCTGAAATAACTCTTCTTATTCTAACTACCCGGCTGTAAATTTGCCGGTATAATTATGGACTCATCCGGCAGCCTGGTGCAGGCCGGATGATTACCCAAAACCAGTGAATATACTTTATATCGACTTGCGAGCACCTTTTTCTTGAGAACGGAAAATCAGCCCTAAAACAGGCGAAAAAGAAGGAAAATCGACCGAAATACCGTCGCATTGAGCTGTTAAACAATGAACACACGAGAAATCATGGAACAGCTTTTGGAATTGCTCGAAAGTAACAACGTAGAGGTCCGCACCGAGTCTCTCGGCGGAGGAGGAGGGGGCCTGTGCAAGATAAAGGGACAATATACATTCTTTGTTGACTCTGATTCCACCACGGCAGATTCGGCCGTGATTTCGGCTCAGGCAGTGGCAAAAGTAGTAGATATTGACGCTGTTTATATCCGACCCGAAGTGCGGGAATTTATCGAAAAACATACCGTCCGGAACAGGAGCAAATAAAATGGCGGCAAAAAAAGTGGCGATTATGGTCGACCGGATGTACCAGGTGCTCGAAGTCTGGTTCCCGTATTACCGTCTTAAAGAGGCCGGCTTTGATGTCGATTTTGTTGCAGCCGAGACAAACAAAGAGTATCCCTCAAAAAAAGGATATCCATGTATCTCGACGGTTGCGGCCGGTCGGGCAAATCCTGATGACTATGATTGTATGCTCGTACCCGGCGGTTTCGCGCCTGACTTTATGAGAAGGAATAACGACGTGATACAATTTGCCAAAGGAATGGTCAGGGAAGGTAAAATAATTGCCGCAATCTGCCATGGCGGCTGGCTCCTGTGCAGCACTGATATTTTCAAAGGAAAGAAAGCAACCTGCTTTATGGCAATCAAAGACGATATACAAAACGCAGGCGCCGAGTACATTGATGCCGAATGCGTCGTCGATGGTAATTTAATAACCTCCCGCAAACCCGATGACCTTCCTGCTTTCTGCCTGGCTATCCTCAAGGCCCTCGGCGAGTAAAAACCGATACCCATTGTATGCAGCAGGGCGGCTGGGCCCCAAATCGAAACGCCTCAGGTCGGATAATATGCCAAACGCTGCTGGACACCGGCAGTCTGCTCTTGTATACTATGGCCAACGGCCTCTTTCTTAACTGTTTACAGGGAAAAGGAGTACCATCACAAATGAGTCGAAGGAACGTGCAGACTGATAAAGAACCGCTCCCAACGGTGCTTATCGTTGACGATAATCAGCAGAATCTGGAACTTCTGCAGGCCTATCTGGAAGAGTTTCATTGTCGAACCTTAGCCGCTTATAACGGGCCTGAGGCGCTCGAAATACTTAAGAATCACCCCTCCGATTTAATCCTCCTCGACATAATGATGCCTCAAATGAGCGGCTTCGAGGTCTGCAGAAGAATAAAGAACGACCCCAAAACCACTGATATACCGGTAATAATGGTGACCGCACTGAATGAGCCGGGCGATATCGAAAGGGCGATAGACTGCGGAGCCGACGATTTCCTCAGCAAACCTGTCAATAAATGGGAACTGATGACGCGCGTAAAAACTATGCTCAAGTTAAAGCGTTTAACGGACAAACTCGAACGAACACTGGCCTACCTTAGCGAGATAGAAGAAGAAGCAAGGAGAACAAACCCCGCAAGTCGATGAGAAATATGCTCACATCAGCGAAAGATTAAACAAGCGGATTTAACAGGCCGGAATAAAACCGGACATTTACCTGTCCTATAATTGGACAGGTTCTTTTTTTTATCCGTTTATTGCCTGTCAGACTGTAATAACGCCGTTTGAAAACCCTATAACAAACCCGATGAAGCAAGGCTTTTGGGTTTAAAATCATAACAATCCCTACACCCATCACATTTGCAATATCTAACCACAACAAAGCTGCTCAATGTCATTATCAGCTCACCTTGGCCTTAACCACTTGTCCGGCGGCGTCGATATGAACTGTGAAAAAAGACATACCATCTGCTTATGAGGCAAAAGGTATGAGTAGACTATTAGAAATTTTCGGCAGGGCAATTGTAGTCGATACAGCCGATTTGATATGCAATTGGCTCAAGGCCAACGAAGCAAAGGCCGACAGCAACATTCAAACGCTACAACTAAGCGAAATCGTGAAACATATTTCAGACGGTAATTTGAGCCTCGCCGAGGAAAAACTCAGATTTCACCTTTTCGATAACCCGTCCTGCACAAAAGGGCGGATGGCTGCGGCAGCCATCTGCCTTCGCAATAATAACATTCCGGAAGCCCTGGAATCTCTGCAATCAGTTTACTTGAGAGAACCAGGTAATACGACCGCTCTTTATGCACTTGGGTATTGTAATGAATGTCTCGGCAGGTTGGACGAGGCAGTGGAGTTCTATCAGGACTGCCTGAAATTCAGGCACTATTTACAGCTGCCCAGACTTCGCATCGCGGCAATTTATTTCTCCAGAAACCAGCTCGAAAAGACCATCTGCGAATACGAATCCCTTATTATGGAGTATCCTGACGATGTCTCATCCCTCGTCACACTCGGACACCTGTATATGGCAAATCTCAAGTACGAGCCTGCCATAGAGACCTTCAATAATGCCATTCTCATACATCCCGACAACTTCCTGGCCGAGCCTGAGGACGCCAATGTTGTCATGCTCGTACAAAACGGTCAGTTGCACGAAGCCGCCGAGGAAATACGATGGCGATTGGACCAGCAGGGCAACAATGCCAATCTGAACGTCAAGCTGGCTGATATCCTCAGCATGCTCGGCGAAGATTACCAGGCCGTCTCATACTACGAAAGGGCGTTCGAGGCCCAGCCACAGTGCCTTGAAGCGGCCATAAAGCTCGGCATACACCATCTACGGCTCAGCCAATTTGACCAGGCAGCCGAATATTTCACCAAAGCCACAGAAATAAACGACCAAATTGTCGAAGCATATGTCGGCCTGGCTGTTGCACAGAAATTGGCCGGTAAAATCGATGAATCTTATGGGACTTTGTCCCTTGCCTCGTCAATCCAGCAGAACAGCACACTCTTATTTAATCAGGCCGCCATAGTTCAATTTAAGTCTGTTTTCGAACAAATTTGTCATTCTGAAGAAAACGTTAATCCTTTTAGTGGAATCGAGACCGTTATCAAGTCACACGCCATACAACTATCTCAGCATCCATATAACGCCGACATTCACTACCGCTACGGACTTCTTTTAATGGGCGTAGGCGATTTGCCAGAAGCGGCCCAGGCTTTTAAAAAGGCCCTTGAGCTAAATCCGACATATTACCGTGCCAGATGCAGGCTTGCTTTATGTCTCTGCGAAACTAACGGACCACCAGCCGCACTTAAGTTACTTTCTGAACAGACACATTTACCTCCAAAGTACATTCTTCAACTTCATTACAAAACTGCTATTCTTTATTCCGACAGAATAAACTTTTCTTATGCACTTCAAAATCTTCAACGCTCGCTCGATCTTAATTTCACCGATTACGATGCAGGTAGAAATATCGCCACCGTCTTGCAAAACCTTGGTCTTATGGACCGTGCTTTGGAAACACTACAATCCCTAACCGAAACAGCCAATCAGGCTTTCGCCGTCTCAGAATGACCGATATGGCTTTTAAGCCAGCCAAAACCTTAAATCGCATACACCCGTGAGCATAACCACCTAATTGCATACAAAGCTGAATGTAACATAACATATATTATGGGACGTTATAACCGACTCAGAATCCGGACATCATCTTGTAACCTGCTATCTTGAATTTGGTTATGGAACAAGGTGTAACTTACCGAATGCCGGTCTCTCACCACTACTCTCCCCCTAACGCCCACCGCTTTGTGGTGGATTCCAACTAAAATCAATGATAAATTAATAAGTCAAATCAGTTTAAACATTGGAGGAAATTATAAATGGACTTTTACGAAATCGTCAGGACAAGGCGAAGCATTCGTCGGTTTAAGCCGGAACAAATAGACAAACAAATCCTTATGATGCTGCTTGAGGCTGCCAGATGTGCTCCTTCTGCTGCAAATAAACAACCCCTTGAGTATGTTATTATTGAAAAAATACAGCTCACCGAAAAGCTCTTCGAGCAATTATCCTGGGCAGGCGATGTACGACCAAAGCGGAATCCACCCCCCGGCAACCGTCCCGTTGCCTACATAGTAGTTCTGGTCGATACACAAAGAGCCCTCGGAGACTTTGGAAAAGTGGATGCGGCGGCAGCTATTGAGAATATCATTTTGACCGCCTGGAGCAAAAGGATAGGCTCTTGTTGGCTCGGCGCGATTCAACGCGAGAATATCAGGCAGCTTCTTGCTGTGCCCGAGCACTTAAAAATCGATTCAGTTATAGCACTGGGCTATCCGGATGAGCAGCCGATAATGGAAGACGCTAAGGACGAAAGCGACGAAGGCCTGAAGTATTACCTCGATGATAGTGATACACTTCACGTGCCGAAAAGGCCCCTGACCTCCCTCGGCCATCTAAACAGATACGGCACGGCTGTTACATAAAGCCGCCGGGATTTAAAGCTCCCAGATGTGTTGCGTCGGTTCGCGCAAAGACAGCGGCTTGCCGAAAATCTCATAATGCACGATTGCCCCACGCAGGGCATCGCGGTTTTCATAGTCAAGCACGGGCTTGCCCGCCAATTCCAGCTTCTCTTTTTTTGGTTTGCGGGAAACTTCAACTTTCAGTTTTTCTATACTGCCGAGTTCGGGAGATACAACAGAACTTGGAGCAGGCTCCTTCACCGCAGTCAATACGGTCTTCGCAACGGGCCTAACCTGCTCTTTTTTCACCTCAGGGACTCGGACTACTCGCTTATGCTCTTGGTACACCGGTATTTGAGTCGGCCTGCTAATCTGTCTTGCCGGCCTTGGTGTAATCCGAGAAACCCGTTGCTGGGGTGCTGGAGCACGTTTAGGCTTTGTCTGTCTCGGTAGTGTAATACTATCGAGCGGCTTGTATCTCGGCCGGCGTTTAGGACTTTCGTCGGCCTTATCCTGATCTTCCGTCTCAGCAGCCTTTTTTGCCTTCATCTTGGCAAGCCCGCCCAGGGCATACACAAGGCCCAGTATGACGAATATCACCAGTTGTATCCAACCGCCGCCCTCCGACTCACCATTACGGGCGAGCAAAATTGTCGCCACAACTTCCATCATCGCCTATTCTTCTTTCTTTTGCGGCTTGGCAATGGAATCCCGCATCTGCGTATCCGCCATAATATTCTTCATTCGGTAATAGTCCATAATGCCGAGATTGCCCTTCCGGAACGCCTCGGCCATTGCCAGCGGCACCTCAGCCTCGGCCAGCACGACTTTTGCCTGGTTTTCCTGAACAAGGGCCCTCATCTCCTGCTCGCGGGCGACGGCCATAGCTCGACGCTTCTCGGCCTCGGCCTTTGCGCGTCGCATATCCGCCTCCGCCTGTGCGGCCTGTAGCTGAGCACCGACGTTTTCTCCCACGTCGACATCCGCAATATCTATCGAGAGAATCTCATATGCAGTCCCCGCATCAAGACCCTTGGCAAGAACCGCTTTCGAGATATTGTCCGGATTCTCAAGGACGCTTTTATACATAATCGCACTGCCGATTGTTGTAACGATGCCTTCGCCGACTCGGGCGATAATCGTCTCCTGCGTGGCACCACCGATAAGCCTTTCGATATTCGCCCGCACGGTTACCCGCGCCTTGGCCTTTAATTGAATTCCGTCCTGCGCGACCGCGTCAATCGTGTTTCGCCCTTTCGTCGGGTCGGGACAGTCAATAACCTTCGGGTTTACGCTTGTCTGAACCGCTTCGAGAATGTCCCGGCCCGCCAGGTCAATCGCAGTGGCTGTCTTCAGCGTCAGCGGAATATTAGCCCGGTTCGCCGCAATCAATGCTCGAACCACGTTCGGCACACGCCCCCCTGCCAAATAGTGACTCTCAAGGTCACGAGTTGTCAGCGTCAGGCCCGCCTGGACCGCGGTTATCTTACTTATTACAATGGTTCTTATATCCACCCGGCGAAGCCACATCCCGATAAGCTCGCGAAATTTCACATCCGCACGTGATAGCTTTGCCTGCAGCCACAGCTTGAAGAATTTCACAATGATAAAAAAACCAATAATGATTATCAGAGAAACAAAAACTAATACAGCAAGTGCTAAGGCCCTGCCCGCTGCTGCGCCGATGATTTGGGGTGTTCCGAAGTTCATTATTATATCCTTTCATTTAAATATGCTCGTACCCGAGCGGTCTGCTTCTAATTTTCTTCCACAACCCGAACCGTTAGTTGCGTGCCCTTAATATCAATAACTTTAACTATTTCGCCTTTATTAACATATCCGCTTTCCGATACACATTCAACTCTCAGTCCTGAAAAATCGCACATACCTACCGGCCTCAGGGTCGTCAAAACCAGTCCCTCTTTACCCAACAGGCCTTTCAGTTTATCGGTATCCGGTATTGCATCACCGGCCTGACGCTCAGGAGGATTCAGTATTACTCCTTTGCCGAATTTTGTCTTCGGAAACAGTTTGTAGGCAATTACCAGCACGGTCGGAATCATCACAATTGCAATGAACACACCAATCCATCCCGCAACGACGCTGTGCTTGAAGAATATCACTATGCCGACAATCAAACACGTCATCGCACAGATGCTAATAAGGCCCCCGCTCGGCACAAATACCTCAGCTACTAACAGTGCCGCACACATAAGATAAAGAAAAATTGCAAAAGCAAGCCACCAGCCCATATTCTTCCGCTTTCAAATTCTATTAATCTATTTCAATCTTCAACCGCCTTGACTACAACCCTGTTACCGTGAATCTCAACTATCTCAACCTTGTTGCCTCTCCCGAGAAACTCGCCCCTGGCCACAACGTCAACAACAGCGTTTCCAAAGCGGGCCGTACCGGACGGCCGCAGCGGTGAAAGCACCGCCCCGATATCTCCGATTTTAACCGACAACTCACTACTTCCCGGCGGTGCGGTCATACTTATTTCTATCTCGTCGCCCTGCTTTGCGACCGCAGGGGCAAGTAACAGCCCCCCGAATAACTGCAACCTGGGAAGATACTTCGCCAGCAACCACGCCGCCAACACAAATCCAGTGAACCCGAACACAAGCGCCAGCGCCCCGTTCATAAATAATTCCCAGTCAAAATCCGTCCTTGGCCAGGGCAGCTCGTCCGGCCGGTTACTAATCAGTATGCCAAAGAGCCCCACCAGTATGCATATTATCCCCGCAGTCCCCGCAATGCCGAAGCCGGGAATAAGAAAAATTTCAACGAACAGCAGCAGCACACCTGTCGCAAATATCGCAATCTCCACCCAGTTTGCCATCCCAACAAGATATTTACTGCCGAATATAATTGCGAAACATATCACGGCAACAAGGCCCGGCAGCCCGACCCCCGGCGTGTTGAACTCAATATATACTCCCAGAAGCGCGACCATAAAAAGGATGCTTATCACGGCCGGCGAATTCACCCATCGCACCATTTCCTCCGACCAGTTCGTCTCAAGCACGCTCGGCTCTTCCGTGAAGCTGACCCCGTCGCGCTCAGCCAGAAAATCAAGAACGCCCTGCCTGTCTTTTACTTTTGCCCTGGCTATGCCGTATTTAAGCGCCTGCGATGCCGTCAGCGTCAGTAGCTCATCATCCTTATCAATCAGCTCCTTGTTCTCAAGGTCGTACGCATTAGGGTCTTTTGGCAGTCTGTCAGCCTCGTAAAATTCGTATTCGTCGCTTTTAAGATTCTTCACTCGCCAGACTTCTATGCGAAGACTCACCATCGCCTTCAGCAATGGCTCGGGATAATTATTCGCCTCCGCCGCTCGCATAAAAGCCGCACGAATAAAACTCTCCGCTTTTTCCCGTTCGACGCCCTCGAGTTTTGTTCCCATCGCAATAGGTGCGCAATCACCAATCGTGGTATTCTCCCCCATTATAATGTCCTTGCACGAGACACTCACCAGCGCCCCCGCCGATATCGCCTCGGTTGTTACGTATGCAACGGTATGCGCCTCCTTGCCGACCTCGAGGATAAGGTATTTCGATATATCGTCCGCTGATTGAAGAAGTCCGCCGTACGTACCTATCTCGTAGATAAGGTACTCCGCCCCCTCATCCAGCGCGATTTCGGTCCGCCGCTGGATTGATTCATAAAGGCCGTTATCTATCATCCCCTGGCACGGTATGACCGCCGCCGTAACCTGCCGGACAGGCTCAGCCGGCTCCAGCAGCATCTCGCTCGGCTCCTCCGGCAGAACCGGCGGCTCGGCAAGCAGCATAGCCGCCCACAAAGCAACAGCTATATAAACAGTCATTTTCATACTTAAATTGTAGCTCTGTTATATCATAATGACAAGCCCAAATATCACGCGATTTTCCAGGGATTATTACGAAGCCGCGCCCGCAAAGAAGTGGACAAAAATCTAATTAACCAGTCCTTCGTCGTTTGTCTTCCATCTGTCCTGAGCCTGCATGTACTGAGCTTTGTCGAAGTGTCGAAGGGCCTTCTGTCTTCACGCCCCTTCCGTTTCCACGCCATTCCACCGCAGGCCCCCTATCACCGACTGTGCAATGTTGGTCAGGTGGTCGCCGATCTTCTCCAGGTTGTCAACCAAATCGATAAATATCAGTCCTGCCTCCGCCGAGCAGAGCCCGTCGGTCATACGCTGCACATGGCTTCGCCGAAACTCTATCTGCATCCGGTTAAGCGCATTCTCATTATCAAGGGCCTCCGTCGCCGCCTTGGCATCATCGTTCTCTAACGCCATGATAATCCGCTCAAGCATCTGGTTGGCCTCATTCCTCAACTGACCAGTCTCACTCTCGGCCTCTTCACTGAACGACAATTTCTGGTCTATTTTACGCTCGGCTATCTCCACGATATTCACAGCGTGGTCCGCCACGCGTTCGAGGTCGTTTACCGTATGCAAAAGAACCGGCAGAGCAATAGTCAATTTTTCGGAAAGCTCCCTTCCCGAAAGCGCTGCAAGATAAGAGGTAATCTCGTACTGAAAATTATCAACTACGTCTTCGGTTTGTCTGGCCGAGGCAAGCTCTTTCCGGTCGTCCTTCAGCAATCCCTCAATGGCTTGATTAACCGCCAGCCCGGCAGTCCGTGCCATGCGCACAATTTCACGTCTCGCTTGGTCCATCGCGATAACAGGCGTCTTCAGCAGGTGTTCTTCAAGGACAACGGGCCTGCCCGCCAGCAATTCGTTCTCTGCCGGGACAAGCTTTTTCACAAGGAACTCGAGCCACGTGATAATCGGCAGAAAAATTATAGTATTTACTATGTTGAAGCTGCTGTGTGCCACTGCAATATGAACCATAATCGTGCTTTGCGATAATTTCATCGGTGTAATCATTTCGACAAAATTCGCAAACCAACCCGTCGAAACCAGAGGTAGCATATATGCCACTCCGATGACGTTGAACAGAGTATGTCCCATCGCTGCCCGCCTGGAATTGACTGAAGTCCTCAGTGCCGCCAACTGAGCAGTAATTGTTGTCCCGATGTTGTCCCCCAGTATGAATGGTATAGTAATACGCAATACGTCGTGCCACTCCGTACCGAATGCACCCCCAAAAGCAAGAAGCTGCACTATTGCAATCGAGGCGGAGCTGCTTTGCAGCAGCATTGTAATCATGGTACCGGCCAGGACCGCCAGGAGCGGCCTTTGACCCACCCATATCAGGGCGCTGCGCACCTTTGCGCTTTCCTGCAAGGGGCCGAAGGCCTCTTTCATAAAATTGATACCTATAAACAGAATCCCGAAGCCAAGCAGCACCTGACCTATATTACGCGTTCTCTGCCTTTTGCCAAGAATACTGAGCAAAAAGCCCACCCCAATTGCCGGCAGAGCGTAACTGGTAATTTTGAAGACGGCCAGCCCTGAAACGAGCCACGCCGTAAAAGTCGTCCCGATATTTGCGCCAAGCACAACACACAGGGCCTGCTTAAGCGTCAACAAGCCCGCATTAACAAGACCGATTGTCATAACGGTCGTTGCAGAGCTTGACTGGATAAGGCATGTAGCACCCGCACCTACAAGCACTGCAATAACCCTGTGTTTCGTCAGAGCTGCAAGGAACTTGCGGAGCCTTTGGCCTGCAACTTTTTTTAGTGCCTCCGAGAGGAGACCCATACCAAATAGAAATAAGCCCAGCCCCCCTACCGTGCCGAAAATCATATCTTTGACCATCGTGATTCCTTAATGGGCCAGGTGAAAAAAACAGAAAACCGTTCCGCGCGCACACTTTATATTGTTTCGACCGGACGGTCAAGTGGTCGTTATAAAAACTGCCGATTTAATCCAACATCCATTAAGCAAGCTTACGTAAAATCTCTACCCCCTGCTCTATCTTTTCATCACTCGTCGCATAGCTTATTCTGAAATGCGTATCCCTTTCACTAAACACACTTCCCGGAATAACAAGCACGTTTTTACTTATTGCTCTCTCAACGAATTGGCTCGCCGAGCCGCCGGGAGCCCGGAGAAACGCGTAAAACGCCCCTTCCGGCCTGACTAACTCGAACTTGTCTTTCAAGCCGGTATAAATCATATCACGCTTTTTCCTGTAGGAATCTATCAAGCCGCTTATATCGTAATCCAGTGCCTCAATTGCGGCCTTTTGAAATGGACTGGGCGCGCAGACAAACGTGTACTGTTGTATCTTGGTCATTTCCTCAATTATGCCCTTAAGAGCCAACTGTGCCGCTGCATACCCTAATCGCCATCCCGGCATACCGTAACTCTTGCTGAAGCCCCTGAGCAAAATAGTCCTGTCATAGCAGCTCGCAATACTGCTGTAAGGTTTGTCGTAGCAGAACTTTTCGTATATCTCGTCACTTAAAATAAGTATATTTTTCTCAGCTGCTATATCGGCAAGGACCTGTAGCTGCTCCGGTGAGTACACACATCCTGTAGGATTGCAAGGCGAGTTGACTATAATCATCTTTGTCTTCGGCCCGACGGCCTCAGCGATACGACGTATCGGAAGCTCAAAATCGGGATAACTGTCCACAAAAATACTTTTGCCCCCGAGCATAGCAATTACATGTTTATAAATTACGAAATAGGGGTCGGGTATAATCACCTCGTCGCCCGGATTAACGAGCGTCATAAATGCTAACAACAGCCCCCCGCTAATACCACTGGTTACCAGCACCTCCGGTTCGGCCCAGCCAAACTCAGTCTGTAAATGCTTCGCAATCCGGCCTCGCAATAGCGGGTCACCCGCTGTCAAGGTGTACTTATTTTGGCCCTCAGCAATTGCATTTTGTGCAACTGCTTTCAGGCCATCAGGCACATCAAAATCGGGTTGCCCTATCGAGAAATCGACCGGGTCGGCAAGGGATGCGGCCAGCGCCCAAATCCGCCGGATGCCGCTGGCGTCAACGAGTTTTGTTCTCTCCGCAAGATATTTGTCCACTGTTTGTCATACCTGGGCGAAAAATTTACTACCTAATCCTCCACACCATAAGCAGAAAAAGCAGCACAAAAAAATCTTATTGTTTTTGACCCTCGGTTTTCGCTGCTTCGCCCACAGCAGTCTCTTCGCCGACCGCTTTCGTTTCAGTAGTCTTCCTCTTGCCCGCATGACTCTTACGATGGGCAACCTTCGGCAGGCCAAACAACGAATCTCCCTCGGAGAAACGCTCTTCTTCTTTCAGCTGCTTGACACGCTCCGTCCGCGTTAATACGTTCCGGTGCCTTGACAGCGCTCCCTTTGTTTTTAACGAGCGGTCAATAGACATTCAAAAACCTCCTAAAATCATTTAACTCTTTCGCCGTAGGCGTCACTGAAAAAACCCGGCGAAAACGTCTCGTACCCCCTCGGGGCCCGATACTTCGCACCTATTTCAATAATTCTCCGCTTCACCGCATAGCCGATAGTTTCCGGTTTTTCAGGATTTCCAAACCTATCGAGTGTTATTAAAAAGTACCAGTCACCTCGTTGTTCAATTTCCGTCTCGATGCCGTACTCGGCAAAATGCTTCTGAACAGGCACTAAATCAGCGTATACCTGATACTGTTGTATCACAATTCGATGGTCTGCAATCGGCTCGACCATTTTTAGTTTTTCGATACGCCCGGCCTCCTTTAGCAGCTCCCTGTTTGAAATCTGCGTGATTCCGGCCGTGTCAACCAGCGGCAAAGGTGTGTTTTTCACACTACCTACGCCAACGTGTTCAATTCCACCTTCCTGCTGGTTCTGTCCCTGCTGTTGGCCGGCCCGATATGCCAGCAAGCCTATCAGCACAATACCAAGCAAAACAGCAATTGCATACTCATACGGCAGCGAGATTTCAACCCGGCCGGCGTTGAATTGCACAATTCTGGGCTTTCTTGGCCACTCAAGCGGCTTCTCTTCGGTCCTGGCTGACCTCTTAAGGTGTTTCTCGGCATACCTAAAGAGGTGTAACCTACGTAATCCCTTGTTACTACTACCTTTAGGTCGAGAATCCTTAATTACCTCGTACAAGGACGCCGGCTTAAATCTTCGTGCCATCGGCTCTTATCCTAAAACGAATCACCCTTCCCCCCTATTTCCATACTATCCGGTTATCCGGCTAAATATCCTGCCAATGACCGCTAACTCGCCGTTTGCTTATTAAATACTATATTTCCTCCGGAGTTTCAATACCAGTAAGGAATAAAAAACCAAATTCCCCTCTTTTAATTTTCACTTGACAAAGCTTCTAAACTCAACTATTAAAAACGTTTTATAAATCCTAATTGTTTCTTATTGAACAACTTAAACAAATGCAATAGTAGTTAATCACAGCGGTAGTGTAACGATAAACCCTAAGTTTGATGTCTCAACGCAGGCTGGTTTATTCATTGGTAAGATAAGCGAAATAGACACGTTAATCAAGGAAATATATGCTCCCGACAAAGAAAACAAGCAAAAGCAGGACACGCAGCCGCAGGAGTCACCATCGACTGCGTCCGGTGCATTATACGATTTGTAAGCAATGTGATAATGCAAAACTGCCACATGCCGCCTGTGAAAACTGCGGCTACGTCAACCCAAAAATTACACTTAAGCTTGCGGAAAAGGAATCCAGTAAATAATGCGTATAGCTGTAGACGCAATGGGCGGTGACAATGCACCGGACGAAATTGTCGCTGGTGCGATACAGGCTTTGCAGTGCTTCGAGAAAGACGACCAGTTGTTACTCGTCGGTCCAGAGGCGCTGCTTACCGAAAAGCTACAAGCCGCCGGACCTGTTCCGCCCGGTGTTCAGGTCGTTGACGCATCCGAAGTCATCGATATGGACGAGCCGCCTATCGAGGCCCTGCGAAAAAAACGTAAAAGCTCGATTGCCGTTATGGCTAAGATGGCCTCAAAAGGTCAAACGCACGCCGTCATCTCTGCAGGAAACACAGGTGCTTGCGTCGCGGCTTTTCAAATGAGAATGAGAAATCTGGCCGGAGTTAATCGGCCCGGCATCGCCGTGGTTTTCCCAACCTTCGAAGGACCCGTCACAATGTGTGATGTCGGCGCAAATATCGCCTGCAAACCTATTAATCTTTACCAGTATGCCGTAATGGCCGCCATCTACTCAAAGCAACTGTACAACATTCAAAGCCCCAGAATCGGCATTATGAGCATCGGAGAGGAAGACGCAAAGGGCAACGAAGTTGTTAAAAAGGCACGCGAATTTATTAAGTCCGACTCAAACCTGAATTTTGTCGGTAACATAGAAGGAAGAGACATCTTCAAAGGAGTCTGCGATGTTGCAATATGCGATGGTTTTGTTGGCAACGTCGTTCTAAAGCTCACCGAAGGCCTTGTCGACGGACTCTTCAAGGCAATAAAGCACGAGCTGTTTCAAAAAGACCCCGAGCTCGCCTCCAACTTTAATCCTATTATCAGCAACATATATAAAAAATACGATTACAATGAATACGGGGGGGCCCTGCTGCTCGGTGTAAACGGCACTGCCATAATATGTCACGGCTCAAGCAAAAGCAATACCATCAAAAACGCTATCCTGTCCGCAAAAAAATCGCATTCCAAAAAAATCAACCAGCAAATAATCGACCACCTGGAAAAAACTTCTGTTAGGAGCTGCGATGACTGACTCGACTATCGGCGGGGCTAAATATCACGCTATCATTACCGGAACAGGCTCATTTGTTCCTGAAAAACTACTTTCCAATGCCGACCTGGCCAAAATGGTAAACACTTCCGATGAATGGATTACCACAAGAACAGGAATAAAGGTTCGACACATCGCATCGGATAAAGAAACAACCGCGATGCTGGCCGTTGAAGCCGCCAAAAGAGCCCTCGCAATGGCAAAGCTCGACCCAAAGGACGTCGAGATTATTATTGTAGCCACAATCACTCCCGAGATGGTTTTCCCGTCAACGGCCTGTTTCGTCCAGCAGGCACTCGGCTCCGTGAAGGCCTTCGCCTTCGATTTGGGCGCCGCCTGCAGCGGCGTTGTTTACTCCCTCTCCATCTCCCAGCAGTTTATCGAGAGCGGACGGTACAAAAATGCGCTCGTCATAGGCGCTGAGACACTTAGCAAAATCACCAACTATGCAGAACGGACAAGCTGCATTCTCTTCGGAGATGGTGCCGGTGCCATTGTCGTCCAGTCCGGCAAGCAAGACTCAGCCGGCATCATTTACAGCAGAATGGCATCGGACGGCAGAATCTGGAAGGCCCTGAACTGCCAGGCTTACGGCTCAAGATACCCCGCAGACAAACAGCTCGACGACCCAAAGAAAATCTATATGGAAATCCACGGAAGAGAGGTTTACCAACAGGCCGTCCGACGTATTGTCGAGATGGTTTCCGACTGCATGGAGCATTGCAATCTTACCGTTGATGATATCAGTATGGTCATCTCGCATCAAATGAACGCTCGAATCATCGAGTCCGCCGCTAAACGACTTAATCTGCCCCCGGAAAAGGCCTTCATAAATATCGACAAGTATGGCAATACCTCCGCCGCCTCGATTCCCATTGCACTCGACGAATGTGTCAGAGAAGGAAGGATTAAGCATGGAGATATAGTTATTCTCGTCGCCTTTGGCGCCGGACTGACCTGGGGAGCAAGTATAGTCCAGTTTTGATTATCATTTTTCTGGAAAACAGATAATGAAAACCGCCTTCCTATTCCCGGGACAGGGTGCACAAACAGTCGGTATGGGGAAGGACCTCGCAGCCTCTTACCCGGCCGCCGCAAACCTTTTCAGGAAAGCAAATGAGATTCTCGGCTATGATTTAGCTGATATTTGTTTTGAAGGCCCTGCCGAGCGACTTGATAGAACCGATGTCTCACAACCGGCCATTTTCGTAACCTCCATAGCGCTCTTCGAGTCTCTAAGGTCAAGCCCATCGAGTAGCCGGATAACACCCTCAGTTACCGCAGGACTAAGTCTGGGAGAATACACGGCCCTGTATGCTGCCGGTCTTATGAGCTTTGAGAAGGCACTTTTACTTGTCCAGGAACGTGGCAAGGCAATGCAGGCCGCCGCCGAAGCCTCCGACGGTGCTATGCTCAGCATCATCGGCCTTGATGAACAAAAGCTCACCAATCTTTGTACTGAAGCCGCTCAGGGCGAGCTGCTTGTGCCCGTAAATTTTAACTGCCCGGGCCAAATCGTCGTCAGCGGCACTAAGGCCGCCTGCAAACGAGCCGAGAGGCTGGCGGATAAATATGGTGCAATAAAAGCCGTCCCGCTGAGCGTGGCAGGCGCTTTTCACACCGAGATGATGGCCCCTGCTGCCGAACAACTAAAAAAAGCCCTCGAAAAAACCGGCATAAAAGACCCCTCTGACGTCAAAACAATCGCCAATATTAATGCCGAGTATTATTCAAACGCCAAGCAGATTAGAGACGGCCTCACAAAGCAGCTTATCCAGCCGATACTATGGCAAAAGTGTATGGAAAAACTCATCAGCGAGGGTATAGAAAAATTTTACGAAATCGGCCCGGGCAGAGTGCTCACCAGCCTTATGAAGAGAATCAACCGAAAAATAAAGGTTATAAATATAAGCAGCTTACAATCGATACAGGAACTTCTGGGAAAAATACGTGATTAAGTTTTGAATATGCTGTGTAGAAATCATGTCATTTCGACCGTAGTTAGTCTCGATTTATCGAGACTAACGAAGTGGAGAGATCTGATTTTAATAGATTTCTCGACTCGCCTGCGGCTCGCTCGAAATGACATTCTGAACCCTTTTCAACAAAGCAGCGTGATATGTCGCAAATGAAGGGTGATTTGCTTGTTTTTAAGGGTCTTTATATGTTATTATGAGATAAAAGTTTAGATGTTTGTGTTAGTGGTCTGGCCTTAAACCTTAATAACATTAATAATTTTTTTTGGAGGTAGGGTAATGAGAAGACAAAGTATTACAGTATTGACAGCAGCTATTGTTATATCGATGGTTTTTTCCATAAATGCCTATGCCCTTTCCGGCAGCGGCACTGAGGCTGATCCTTGGCGTATTCAGTCATTAGCTGATTTTAATGACTTCACCGGTGACCCGAATTACTGGGACGAACATGCCCGCCTGGAAATAGATGTTAACCTGGCAGGCATACCTTACACCACCGCAGTTATCGCACCGGATACTAACAGTTCCAGTGACTACTT
>CAYZTY010000013.1:0-32387 GCA_964481525.1 uncultured Pirellulales bacterium | reverse complement strand
GGAAATACGACTATGAGAATATAGGAGACAATAATGATTTCAATCAGTAAACACATTAATGTTGCGTTGGTATTGTTTATTTTAGCTTTGGTTTTAAGCGCAGCAGCTTTTGCAGATTACGGATTGAGCTGGAGTACAATTGACGGCGGCGGCGGTACGAGCAGCGGCGGACAGTATGCGGTTATGGGCACAATTGCTCAGCACGACGCAGCATACTCAGAAGGCGGTGATTATGAGCTCTTAGGCGGTTTCTGGCCGGGCGAGCCTTTGTGCATTGTTGATTTCGTACACTTTGCAAGATTCGCCGAGTACTGGCTTGAAACCGGAACCGGCCTTCCTGCCGACCTGTATGAGGATGATATCGTCGATTTACTCGATTTGGAGATGTTTGTTTATGAATGGCTCTGTTATTGTCCTTATGACTGGCCGTTAAGGTAGGATTGTTTATTCACTGCTTAGAACCGGATGTCAAAGCGTTCGTACTTGGAGTTTAAGGGGACCTGCTCGATTTGGGTGTCTTTAATATAGCCGCTGAAAGTCTCTCTAATATTTTCGAGACAGATTTCTATGTCGGCCGGGCTGCCTTGCACGAGAATCTCGACCCTGCAGTCGGGCAGGTTGCGAACGAAACCCGTTAAGCCGAAGTTGTTGGCGATTCGGTGTGCGGTAAACCTGAAGCCTACACCCTGCACTCGCCCTGAGAAGAAAATGTGCCTGGCAATTTCTTGCATATCAGGCATTCCATAGTACCATACCGGATTTAAAAATCTATGCAAAATACCGTCAGAAGGAGTATAATCCTGAAGATTTTGGATTGTTGCTATGGTAAGGAAAACAAAGAAACAGCTTGAAATAGATGAGCAGTTTTACCAGCTCACTACGCTTGTGGCCGGTGATTTTTCACTCCAGGAGGTTCTGGACAAGCTGGCGCAGGCGGCCGTGAAAATCACGGGCGTTAAGGCTTGTTCAATTCGCCTGCTGGACGACGACACGGGAGAGCTGAAGATGCGGAGCACCTTTGGCCTTAGCGAGGAGTATCGGCAAAAGGGACAGGTTTCCAAAAATGACCCGGTTATCAGGGCGGCCTTTGAAGGCCAGGCCGTGGTGCTGGATGATATGCGCGTTGACGGCAGGGTCAAATACAAGAAGGCGGCAATAAAGGAAGGCCTGGTCAGCCAACTGACTATTAATATGCCTTTTAGAGGTCGTTCTGTCGGCGTTCTGCGGTTGTATCGACCGAAGCTGAAAGGTTTTAATGATGAGGATATTGCCCATGCCCGGGCCGTTGCCTCCCAGTGTGCGGTGGCTATTACGAATGCCAAGCTTTACAATGAGGCCATTAAAGGGACGCGAATGGCCGAGCAGCTCCGGCTTGCAGGCGTGATTCAACGCAGGATGATTCCTCAGAAATCTCCGCTCATACCCGGCCTGGATATAGCCGCAGTCTACAGGCCCTGTTTTGATGTCGGCGGTGATTTTTACGATTTTTTGCCTTTTGGTCAGACCGGTGTTTCGGTTGTTATTGCAGACGTCATTGGCAAGGGAATGCCCGCGGCGATTATGATGAGTACGTTTCGCGGAACTCTTCGAGGATATTTACACGGCGGGGCGAAAAGTCACACTATTCCGGAAATTATCGATGGTCTGAACAAAGCCGCCATCGAGCAATGCAGGTCAGGCGAGTTTGTCACGTTGTTTTATGCGTCGATTGACCTGGAGGCTATGAGTATAACTTACTGTAATTGCGGACATGAACCGGGCCTGCTGCTTAGAGACGATAGCGTGATTGAATTGCAGGAAGGAGGATTTGTCCTGGGGATATTGCCTGAGGCCCAGTATCAGATTGGAACCGTTGAGCTGAAAGACGGGGATTGTTTGTTGTTTTATACCGACGGCCTGATTGACGCCGCGGATTTCAGCGGGCAGCTTTGGGGCAAGGAAAGACTTCTTGAAGCGGTACAAAAGTTTATCCAGGGCCCGGCCAAACAAATGGTAGACAACATTCTGGGATATCGAAGGCGATTTGTCGGCCTTGCTGAAGCGATTGATGATACGAGTATTGTTGTTGTAAAAGTCGATAGAAGAGCACAGCCGGAATTTATGAAGGAGGTTAGCGGCTGAATTGGCGGAGTTGATTATAACGATTGATGGACCTGCGGCCAGTGGTAAGAGCACTATTGCCAGGTTGTTGGCCGGCAGGCTAAACGCTGCTTTTCTTGACACCGGTGCAATGTATCGCGCCGTTACTCTTGCTGCGATGTGGGCCGGTGTGGATTTGAGCGATGAGAGACAGCTTCTGGGAGTAATGGAAAAAACCGATTTTCGATTTAGCGCCGAACAGGGCAGAATGGTGGTACATATTGCCGGGCGGGATGTTACCGAACAGTTACGCGAGGAAAAGGTTACTGAAAATGCCCGGGACATAGCCTCGGCGCCTGCAGTTCGGACCAGGCTTGTTGCTCTGCAAAGGGATTTTGCCGCCGGCTGCGCAAAAATCGTTACGGAAGGACGGGACCAGGGAACGGTGGCTTTCCCGAATGCGAATGTGAAGTTTTTCCTGACGGCGGATATTGACGAAAGGGCCCGGAGAAGACAAGCGGAGCTGTCGGCAAAGGGTGACAGCCTGGCTATGGAGCAGGTGCGGAGCGCAATTGACCAAAGAGACGCGTCCGACCGCCGCAGGTCGGTTGGTCCTCTCAAACCGTCGGAAGATATGATTATTATTGACACGAGTAATCTGGTTATAGAACAGGTGGTTGAAAAATTGCTCCGTCACGTTGAAGAAAAATGCTCAAAGAAGGAATAAAGAATAGCTGGCATGATTTCTGCCGGTGGCTGTGCAAGGTTTTTTGCCGTGTTTTTTTTAAGATGCGAGTTTATGGCCTCGAAAACGTTCCTCTCGAAGGACCGTTTGTTCTGTTATGTAATCATCAAAGCTATCTTGACCCGGTTTTTTGTGGTATTTCGCTGAAACGCCGGTTGTATTATTTAGCGCGTGATAGTCTTTTTAAGAACCCGATTTTTGGAAGGCTGCTTCTTTCCGTCAGAGTGATTCCAATCCGGCGGGGCAGCGCCGATTTGTCGGCCGTTAAAAAGGTCATTAAGAAACTAAAGGCTGGTCAGCCCGTCTGTCTTTTCCCGGAGGCGACGCGGACGAGCGATGGTAAAATAGCGGCTTTGAAGCCGGGCGTCAGCCTTTTAAGCCGGAGAAGCGAAAGCCCGGTTATACCTGTGGTGGTTGACGGGGCTTTCGAGTGTTGGCCCAGAGACAAAAAGATTTTTTCACCGGGTGAAATAATCCTCTGCTTTGGCAGCCCAATATCACCACAAGAGGTGAAGCAATTAGGAGACAAAGGTTTTTCAGCCCTGCTTACAGATACATTCAGGAAGATGCAGAACGAGTGCAGAGTGAAACAGGACAAAGAGCCTTACGATTATACCGGCGATTAGAGTGTTGATTAGTTAGTAACTGTATGTATTTTGCTTGAATATTTATGAAGGTATTGGTCGCGCAAAAATGTGGTATTTGTCAGGGTGTACGTAACGCCATCGAGTTGGCTGAACAGACCCTTGCCGAGAGGCAGGATGTTTATAGTCTTGGTCCTCTCATACACAACGAGCAGGTCGTGAGAAAGCTGGGTAGTGACGGCCTCAAAATCGTCGAGGACGTTGAGCAAATACCATCGGGAACTGTGCTCATACGCTCACACGGGGCTACAGAGGCCCAGTTGAAAGGGATACAGCAAAGGGGTTTGAATATCGTTGATGCGACGTGTGTTCTGGTCAAAAGGCTGCAGAGAATTGCAAGGGAATTGCACGAACAGGGCTACAAAGTAGTGATTATTGGAGATGAGAACCATCCTGAGGTCCAGGCGGTTGTCGGCTCTGCGTCCGGTGTGCTGGTGGTGGCGGGTCCGTGTGATTTGCACAAGTTAACTCAGCACAGAAGGCTGGGAATTGTCTGCCAGACCACGCAAAGTCCGGAGCATTTTGCAAACATCGTTGGGCTGATAATCCAGCAGGATTTTGTGGAGTTAAAGATAATCAACACATTGTGCAAAGAGGCGATAAAAAGGCAAAACTCGGCCGTGGAATTGTGCAAGAAAGTCGATATAATGTTTGTTCTTGGCGGCCTGAACAGTGCCAATACACGCAAGCTGGCTGAATTGTGCAAAAGGCATAATCCCCGAACCTTTCATTTGCAAAACTGGGAGCAGCTTGATACAAAAGTTGTTTCCGGCTGGAATATCGCAGGTGTAACAGCGGGAGCCTCGACACCTGATTGGGTGATTAGCGAGTTTGTACAGAATCTGAAGGCTTTTGATACCTCGGATTCGAGCGGGCCTCGGGATGACTGACCGGCCTGTATCGAGTCCGGCGAGAGTGTGGTTATAGAGATTGGCGGCGGACCGGATTGGAAGGTCTGTTTTTTTGTGTTTGACTTTTTTTGTAAAATATGTATAACTCTGGCTCTGTGACCAGCGTGGTATTGGCAGCCGGTTTTCGGATTGTCAATGTCGGAGTGGCTTTAAAGACAATAATTAGACCTATCTGAGAGGAATTTTAGTTCATGGTGGCAAGGAATATTATCAATAAACTGGGTTTATCGGGAGAAAAGATTAGCCAGCAGGTTAACGAAATGTTTGGCGATGAAGATGCTAATTTTCTCGAACTAGCTCTTGAAAAAAAGGTTGATTCATTGATGCCCGGAAACATTCTGACGGGCACTATTGTTACGCGTCTGGGAGATGATGTTATCGTTGAGGTTGGCCTGAAAAGCGAAGGGATTGTCGATGCAAACGAATTCGACCGCTCCGACGAGATTGAGCCGGGAAGCCAGATAGATGTCTTCCTTGAAGATGTCGATTCCGAGGGGGGCATTATAATCCTAAGCAAAAAAAAGGCGGACCGCATCAAGGGCTGGCAGAACATAATTGACACCAAGAAAGAAAACGATATTGTTAAAGGCAGAGTAACGAGACGAATTAAAGGTGGATTGCTTGTTGATATCGGGGTGCCTGTTTTTCTGCCTGCCTCGCAGGTGGACATTAGAAAACCGGGGGACATAAGCAGATTCATCGGACAGCAGATTGAATGCAAGATTCTCAAAATTGACACTGAAAATCACAATATAGTGGTCTCACGCCGAAAGCTCATTGAAGAAGCCAGACGCAGCAGCAAGGAAAGGCTTCTTGAGGAAATCGAAGCGGGACAATTACGTAAAGGCATCGTCAAAAATATTGCTGACTTCGGTGTGTTTGTCGACCTCGGAGGCCTGGACGGCCTGTTACATATTTCCGATTTGAGCTGGGGCAGGATTTCACATCCGTCTGAAGTCGTACGTATCGACCAGGAAATCGAGTGTGTGGTCATCAGCGTCGACAGGGCCAACGAGAAGGTCTCGCTGGGACTGAAACAGAAGGTGCCGAATCCCTGGGAAAGTGTGAAGGACAGGTACCCGATTGGCGAAAAAGTGAAGGGAAAAGTGGTCAATATTATGAATTACGGTGCCTTTATCCGTCTTGAGGAGGGCGTCGAAGGGCTCCTGCACATAAGTGAGATGAGTTGGACCAAACGAATTGTTCATCCTTCTGATATGTTGAAGCTGAATGATGTGATTGAAGTTGTTGTTCTGGATGTTAATACGGCCAAGCAGGAGATTTCGCTGGGCCTGAAGCAAACTGAAACAAATCCCTGGACCATTGCCTCGCAGAAATATCCTTCCGGCACGGTTGTGACTGTGAAAGTTCGGGGTCTGACTAATTTTGGGGCGTTTGCTGAAATTGAGCCGGGCATAGATGGGCTGGTCCATGTCTCCGACCTGAGCTGGACGAAAAAGTATAATCACCCCGGCGAGATTCTAAGAAAGGACCAGGAGTTGAAATGTATTGTTCTTGACGTCGATGAGCAAAAACAGCGGATTTCGCTTGGCGTTAAGCAATTAAACGAGGACCCCTGGATTCACGCGATTCCGGAGAAATACATACCCGGCCAGATTGTCAAGGGCGTGGTTACAAAGCTCACGAATTTTGGCGTTTTCGTTGAGCTTGAACCTGACCTCGAAGGGCTGCTGCACATCTCCGAGCTTGCCGACCACAAAATCGAGAAGCCTCATGAGATAGTCAAGCAGAACGAGGAGATAGAAGTTAAAATCCTTAGAGTTGATACGGATGCGAGAAAAATCGGTTTGAGTTTGCGAAGAGTCAAATGGGCGGCGGAGCAGCGAGAGGCGGAGGAAGAAGGTACAAAGGAGGCTTCAGCTACTGAGGAGGACGGCAAGGTCGAAACCACAGATGAGCAGAAAGACGTTTCCATAGCAGCTACTGAGGAGGACAGCAAGGCTGAAACTACAGATGAACCGAAAGACGTTTCAATGACGGCTGCCGAAGAGGGCGGCCAGGCCCAGCCCGCAGGAGAGACAGCCGGTGAGCCGGAAACCATTACCGGCGAGCCGGAGGCTGAAGAAGCCGGCGAAAAACCGTAATATAATCGGCGTTAAGTTCTTAGCCGTTACCATAACATACACAGTAAACAATATCTTGCAGCAGGAGGAGTGAATCGAGAGTCCCAAATCCTGGGGGTGGGATAATATTACCGATATTAAAGCTTAAAAACCATAGGCTTTAAACCTTTTGGAGGGTTTGGCCGATATCTAAACAGGCTGCCGTCGGAAGAAGTAGATGAATAAGGATGGAAAAGGGGGCTGCGAGTCTCTTCGACTGTAAAACAGCCGATTCGACGGCTATCGGCGGAACAGGAGATGGATTATAGCTTTTGACGCAAACATAAAGGAATACCTCAAGGAGATTGACGAATCGCCTTTGCTGACCTGGGAGGAGGAGCAGCAGCTTGCAAAGCAGATTATCAACGACAATGACCCACAGGCCAGAGAGCATATGGTCAGAAGCAATCTTAGGCTTGTGGTGAATATCGCAAAGAAATATGTTGGCAGGGGGCTTAGTCTTGCTGATTTGATTGAGGAGGGAAACCTCGGCCTACTCAAGGCCGTTGATTGTTTTGACCCAAGCCACGGTGTGCGTTTCAGTACCTATGCCGCCTGGTGGATAAAGCAGAGTATAAAGAGGGCCCTGCTTACGGGTTCACAGCCTATACACATTCCCACATATATGGTGGAGCTCATCCATCAATGGCGTCACATTTCCACAGAACTTGAGGCAAGACTTGCCAGAACACCGACCCTGCAGGAAATGGCTGATGTAATGCACCTTTCGCCGAGAAAGGCCAAAGCGGTGCGCGAGATTGTTAAAACCGTCACTACAAGTTTTCGCGGCAATTTGCTTGATGAGGACCGCAACCTCGGCGAGACCATAAGTGATGATAAGATGACCATGCCCGAACAAGCTATGTTGACCGATGAAGAGGAGCGTCGGGTTCTTGGTCTGCTGAAGGAAATAGACCCCCGCGAATCGCAGGTTTTAATGCTGCGGTTTGGGCTCGAGGGCCAAAAGCCGCTGACATTGAAACAGATTGGCAAAAGGCTGGGTCTGACGCGTGAGAGGGTCCGGCAAATCCAGCGGAACGCTCTGACCAAGCTGTACGAGCATATGATTGAGGAGTAAACCGTGGTCTTGGTCAGGCTCAGAAGCTCGGAGTAAGGATGACTGAGCAAAGTATCGAACTGGCCGAATTCATCCGGACTATTCCAGACTGGCCCAAAAAGGGAATTTTATTTCGGGATATCACCCCCTTACTGGCCGAGCCAAAGGCCTTCGCAATAGCCATAGATGCTTTGGCCGCCCCGTTCAAAGAAGCGCAGGTCCAATATGTAGCGGCCGTGGAAGCAAGGGGTTTTATTTTCGGTGCGGCGGTTGCTGATAAACTCGGCGCCGGTTTTGTGCCAATCAGGAAAAAGGGCAAACTGCCTTATCAAACCGCAAGTATCACCTACGATTTGGAATACGGTACCGACACACTGCAGGTCCATACCGACGCGGTGAAAAAAGGTGCGAGGGTCCTGATGGTTGACGATTTATTGGCGACCGGCGGGACTATGAACGCTGCCGCCAGACTCATCGAAAAGATAGGTGGCAAGGTCGCCGGAGTTGTCTTCCTCATCGAGCTTACCGAATTGAATGGCCGGGCGAAGCTACAGCAATACGCAGTAGAGTCTCTTATCTGCTATTAATCCCCCCGTAGTTTACATTTCCTACTACTAACTTTATTGCTTCCGGATAACCATTTTCTACTTTTACAGGTGAAAATTATATCAAGTTTCGAGCCGAAAATGACTACAAATGTAACTTTTTTAAGGTTTTTCTGTAACTTTTTGAGATTTTTCTTGACATTATTAAAATATAGTTTAATATTATTAAGTATTGGTTAAATGTTGTTGCTGTGCGGGATTGGTCGGATAACCGCTTTAGATGTGCAAGGAATGGAAATAATGACGCATAAAGAATTCTCAATAGAACCGGCATCGACTGCCACATATTTAGCCATAGCAGGCATAATTCTTGTGGCTATAGTACCGTTGGTTTTTACAGCCGTTCATTTTTTTAGAAAATCAGAGCGATTAACAATTCCAATGATTGTTTTGTTTCTGATTGTAACGGTCGTTGTCATTGTTTGCGGCTTTTTTGTGTACTTCGGTTATTCCGCCAGATGGGGTAAATTCGTTGTGGCTGATGGGGGCTTGCAAATAAAAGGCTGTC
This sequence comes from uncultured Pirellulales bacterium, assembly GCA_964481525.1. Taxonomy (GTDB): domain Bacteria; phylum Planctomycetota; class Phycisphaerae; order Sedimentisphaerales; family CAYZTY01; genus CAYZTY01. Next base: position 23,715 of record CAYZTY010000013.1, on the reverse strand, counting down.
TTTACGGCAGAGCTATCCCACAGGATTCTATAAATAAAGAGCGCATAAAAATAGTCAACCTGATTACGGAGCAAAGCTACAGGACTGTAGCGAGAACAAACGGCATCGGCCTTCCGGGTTATTTAGCCGGCTGGTTCAGGTTGAAGAATGGTGATAAGGCCTTGCTGTTTGTAACGAGAAAAACAGATGTTGTTTACATACCCACAAGCGAAGGCTACTGCGTTTTGTTAAGTCCCTCTGAACCGATAGAGTTTTTGAAAGTAACGCAGCAAACGTGGAATGACTCAGAAGCATCGTTTGCTCATTAGGAAACCGGAGGATTATATTATATATGAGAAAACTACCGACGATATGTCCGAGCTGCAACAGCCGCTTAAAGGTTAAGCGGCTGTTGTGTGAGAATTGCGGTACGGAGCTCGAAGGTGTCTATGAGCTGCCTGCACTGGCGAGTTTACCAGCCGCCGACCAGGAGTTTGTGCTGCAATTTGTAAAGGTAAGCGGTTCGCTCAAGGAAATGGCGAAGCTTCTTGGTTTAAGCTATCCGACAGTTCGCAACCGTCTTGACGATGTCATCAATCGAATAAACGAGCTGGAAAAAAATCGAAACAATTCGACGAGAAAGGAAGAACAAAATGAATCAGGAAATAGCGATTGATAAAGGCGCTGGTAAATTACAATTGGGGCAGTGGATGTTTAATCCGTTCCAATTCATAGCCGGTGGCAAGGCCCTGTTTATGGGCGTGGTTTTTATTCTTGTCACCTCAATCCTCGGCTCAATAAGCAACACTCATTTCGACGGCGTACTGGATGTGCACAGCGGGCTGGCCGCGCCGGCATGGTTTTTTGTTGCTGAGGGACTTATCGATTGGTTATCTCTGGCGGTTGTGTTGGCTCTTTTCGGATTATTACTTCGTCAGCTTTCATTTCGAATGATAGATATATTTGGCACACAAGCCCTTGCCCGCTGGCCGCACATTATCACAGCGATTGTCGCGCTTACACCGGGCTACCAAAGGTATTCCGTATACATTGCCAATAAGGTTCTTAAAACCGGCCCTGCCGTGACGATTTATGATACAGATATTTTATTTTTCGCTTTGGGCATAATCGTCCTACTGTGTATGGCCATCTGGATGGTGGTGCTGATGTACAAGGCTTATTCTGTTTCCTGCAATCTCAAAGGGGCTAAGGCAATCTTCAGTTTTATTGCCGGTCTGATTATTGCAGAGATATTATCCAAGTTGGGCATTTGGTGGTTGTTTACGACTTACGTCAAGCCGACTTAGTCGACGTACGAGGCTTCTTGGGACTATTTTTTCCTGGAGACCTTCAGCCAGTCCTGGAGGTTTTTGGCCAGAATCTCGACATCTCTTTTTGCCATAATGTGTGCGATAATTTTCGGCGGCACCTTTAGCTGTTCCATCGCCTTTTTTACTCTTTGCCAGAGGCGTTCTTTTTTTGACGCGCTTTCTGCCAGATATAGTTCGCTCAGCAGCTCACCCAACCTCTGCAGGGATATACTCTCGATGTTATCGTAATATCTGCTGATTACGTCCTGCTGATACTTCGAATAGTTTCTTTTTGCCATCCTGGTGACCTTTCGCCCATTTGGTAAAAGTGCCGTAATTTACGACAATCGGCCGGGCAAATCAAGTTTGACTAATATTGCTCTTTTTAATCGAGATAACGGACAAAAGGAAGGCTTGATTTTGTTAAAAGTATCGAGCTGGTTTTTAACTGGATTTAACGGCCCGAGCAGCTATAATCGTTGAAAAATATGGATGGGCGAGGTCAAAACATCGAAAGTAGGACCAGAAAGGATGCAGAACAATAAACCGGGCCGGCCGGGCCGGCGACAGAAAAAAGACGGCAGGCGTCGGCCTTTGTTTTTAAGAGCGGGGCTGCCGATTATTTGGGCGGTAGTGAATTTGGTATTGAGCGCACCGGGTTTATCTGCTGTTGAAAATATAAGGACAGACCATTTCATCGGGCAGGACCTTCATCTTGCCGGCGATGAGCTAATAACTCATCAACCTGCCTCGGGCCGGCATGTTCTGGTATTTAAGCGCGGTTTTTCAATGTCTATTGGGGCCAACCACCTTGCAAGTGACGGTGCTGTGGTGTGGCTTAAATCCGTCGTCTCCGAATATCGCGGCAGAGTGCGGATTGATTATGATGTGCAGGTATATTTTCACGGTGGTGTATCTTTGAAAAAAGGCTTCGCGGCGAAGACGACCGGCCTTAGCCAGACTGTGCTTGAGGATGGCCGGGCCCTGTTGGTTCGGTTCCCCGTTACGGGCGAAGTTTTTGTAACGGCCCAGAAGCGGCTCGTCGGTGAGCCGGACAGGCTGGAGTTGTATCAAAGGGCTGTAGCGGCGGTTGAGGGCGTGCGGTATGAGCCTAAGCTCGCTGATGAAGCGCAAGTTCCTGAGCTTGCTCCCGCGGCGAAGTCTGCGGGGGAAAAGACGCTCGAAGAGCTGACTGAAAAGAAACCTGAAGAAGAGACCCGCAGGCCGGGACTTATTGAGCTGCTTTTCCCGCCGCGAAAAACTGCTCCTGAGCCTGCGGAGATACCTGAAGAAATAAAACCGGCATTTCAGTTTCCGGTTAATATCGCCGGAGTGGGCGATAGTAAGCCCAGAATTGAATCGACGAAGCTGCCGGATGGAACTAATGTTGCAAGTGTGATTGGCAGGTTCTATTTGTGGCAGAAGCTCGATGAAAAGGATAATTTGCTCGAGCTTCAGGCCGACCGTGCAGTCGTTTTTTATGTTGCCCAGCAGCTTTCTTTAGGGGCCGAGCAAACCGGGCGCGAAAACCTGCTTGCCAGCGGGGCCGTCCAGGCGGTCTACCTGGCGGGCGATATAGTAATGACGGAGGCCCCAAGGACGGTTCGCGCCGAAGAGCTTTATTACGATTTTCAGCGCAGGAAGGCACTGGTGCTAAATGCAGTAGTGCGTTCATTTGATGTCTCCCGCGGCATACCGATATACGTTCGAGCGGCCAGGCTAAGGCAGTTGGCGCAGAACAAGTTTGCCGCCGAGGATGTTACGCTTAGCACCAGCGAGTTCTATGCACCGCAGATGGCCCTTAAGGCCTCGAGCGTGATTATTACGGATACGACCGGCGTTGACGAGAAAGACCAGAAGCTTTCGAACGCCAGTTATGACGCCCGGATTTACGATTTTGAATCGAAGCTCGGAGAGCTTACGGTATTTTACTGGCCTTATGCGCGCAGCAATCTGGAGCGACCTGATGTTCCCCTGAAAAGCATCCACACCAGTTACGATAGTACCTGGGGAATGAGCCTTGAGTCCCGATGGTACCTATCGCGTCTTCTGGGATTGAAAGAGCCGGAAGGTACCGACAGTACACTTGCGGTGGATTATTTCGGCAAGCGCGGCACGGGGGTTGGAGTCAGGATAGACTATCGGGCCGAGAAGTATTTTGGCACACTACTGGGTTATATCATATCCGATACGGGCGAGGACGACCTCGGCAGAGCCAGTACGCGTAAAGACCTTAAGCCGCCGCGAGAACTTCGCGGTCGTGCCAGGTTCCAGCACAGACATTTTCTGCCTCACAACTGGCAGTTGACCCTCGAGAGCAGTTATGTATCCGATGAGAATTTTCTCGAGTCGTTTTACAGGGGCGAGTTCAATGTCGGCAAAGAACAGGAGACGATTGTCCATTTGAAGCGCCTTCAGGATAACTGGGCACTTTCGTTACTCGGCAAATGGCGTATCAACGATTATGCTAATGAGCTTGAGGAGCTGCCGACCGCGGAATATCACCTGACCGGCCAATCCCTTTTTGATGACAGGTTTACTTTCTATAGTGATACCCGGCTCAGCCGCATGCGGCAGCGTCTTAGTAAAAGTAGTTCGTTGACCGTACCTCAGGATTTCTTTACCTTTATGTCAACGCGTAACGAGCTTGATTTGCCGATTAAAGTTGGAAGCGCAAAGCTTGTGCCTTTCATTGCCGGTACTGTTGCCTATGAAGACCAGCTTGGCTTTGTAAGCGAGCTTGGCGGCGATACGGTGGAGGCGGAAAAAACCGTTTGGGTGGGAGAAGCAGGCCTTAGACTTTCCAGTCAGTACTGGAAAGTTTATCCCGATGTCAAGTCTTCGCTTTGGGACATAAACGGGATAAGGCACATTATTAATCCTCAACTCGAGGCGGTGCTTTTCACGGAGAGCGATTCGGTTGCCGAGCAGAGGGACACGGTCAGCTTTTCGCTCCTGCAGCGTTGGCAGACCAGGCGGGGCCCGGAAGGCCGGCAGCGCGTAGTAGACTGGATGCGACTTAATACGGAGGTTACGTGGGTGAAGGACTCCGGCGACAGCTCTGCCGGACCCGACAGATTCATTTGGAATGCACCGTTTATACCGATGGATATGCGAAGAAATTCGGACATATTCGGCCCGAGGCGCAATTACTTCGCGGCGGATTACATCTGGCGCATGAGCGACACGACAGCTATTCTTAGCGATATAAATTTTGATATGCAAAGCGGCGTTGTGCAGCAGTTTAATGTGGGCTTTGCACGTTTTCGCTGGCCTAATCTAAGCTACTATATTGGCAGCAGGTATTTAAGAAGGCTCAAGGTTCTGGACGAGAAGGGCTCAAACGCCTTTATTTTCGCAGCCACTTATAAACTCGGTCCGAGATATACCGTGGTCCTTGCGCAGGAGTATGATTTTGATTACGGCGTTAATCTTCGAACCGACATTACTCTGTTGAGAAGGTATCACAGGGTTTATTGGGGCCTTACATTTACTGCCGACGAGTCCCTTGACAGGCAGGCTATAATTTTTAGTATATGGCCGGAGGGAGTATCGGAGTTGGCTGTTGGCTCGAGAAGATTCGTTGGGCTGGGAGGAACGGGTAGTTATAATTAAACAGTTGAGGTATTATTTGATTGGAGTTTGTTTTTAGAAAAAACCGCTTTTAATCACAACTTATCTATATTAAGGAGTATTTTCAATGGCCTTGGTTGATACGAAGAAAATGTTCGAGATGGCCCTTAAAAACGGCTATGCGGTTGGTGCATTTAATGTGAACAATATGGAGATAACGCAGGGGATTGTCGCTGCGATTGCCGAGGAAAAGGCGCCGCTTATTCTGCAGATTTCGCGAGGTGCCAGGAAGTATGCAAGTATGAGTTACCTGCGTGGGATAATCGATGTGGCGGTTGCCGAGAATCCCGATATTCCGGTGGTGATACATCTGGACCATGGCGATACCTTTGAGGTATGTAAGCAGTGTGTTGACGAAGGTTTCACCTCCGTGATGGTTGACGCCTCGAAGCTGCCGTTTGAAGAGAACGTGGCCGTAACGAAGAAGGTAGTTGAATATGCCCACGACCGTAATGTGGTTGTCGAAGCCGAATTAGGGCAGTTGGGCGGCATAGAAGAGGATGTGGTCGGCATCTCTGCGGATGATATTTCACGACACCTTACGGACCCGGACCAGGCCGTTGAATTTGTGGAAAAGACCGGCTGTGACTCACTGGCCGTGGCGTGCGGAACAAGTCACGGAGCGTATAAATTCAAGGCCGAACCGAAGCTTGCCTTTGATGTAATAGAAGAGATTAGCCGAAGACTTCCGGGATATCCACTGGTTATGCACGGCTCAAGCAGTGTCCTGAAGGAATTCAAGGACCTGATTAACAAATATGGCGGCGATATGCCTGATGCGATGGGTGTGCCGGAGGAGGCCATTAGCAAGGCTGCGAAGATGGCGGTCTGCAAGGTCAATATTGATACGGATTTGCGGATGGCAATGACGGCCAAAATCAGACAGGTTTTTGCCGAGAAACCCGCTGAGTTCGACCCGCGCAAGTACCTGGGGCCGGCCAGAGAAGCGATTACGAAGATGGTGAAACGCAAGCTTAATGTCCTTGGTTGCGCCGGCAAAGCTGCCGAGTGTATATAACACGGGGAAAATGAAGTAAAGGTCAGCCTCTGAGCAAGGCAGATGCTTTTTCCCTTCTGTCTTTTTAAGGGTATTTCTGTGCAACTAAATAAAAGGAAAACTTTGGTTTTTTGGATTTGGCTGTTTGGTCTTTTTCTTGTGGTCTTCGGTTGTGATGATGCAGGGAGAGAACAGCAGGGACCTGTTGGCAAAGCTCCCGCCGGAGATGTAACGGTTGTGGATAGCTCTGTTGAGCAGTCCGTGCCTGGAGAAAGGTCGCAGGACTCGTCGAGCGGTTCGCCGCCGCGGATTGAGGATGTTGTATCTGCTGAGCTACCGGCGGAAAGTGAGTCTGCCGCTGAGGACGAGTTAATTAAACGCTGGCTCGGTGAGCGTGCGACAGCAAAGTCGGTTTGTTATGACATCTTAAGAGGTCAATTTGATTCTGCAGGCCGAAAACTTAGGAGAGCCGACCCTGCCGAAGGCGGGTGGCTCGACCGGCTTGGCGATATTGTCGGGCAGTATGAACTCATAGATAAACGGCGCCGGCTTGCCCGTCAGGAAGTGTACGAGGAGCAGATAAGCAAATTTACGGAGTTTCGTGATAAGCTGGATGTGAATGAGGCCAATGATATTTCCTCGGTACTTCTGGTTATTGCGAAGGCGTCGAAACTTGCCGAGCCCGCCGAGAAAGAGCGGTTTTTGAACAAGCCGTTTGTAAAAAAGTGTATTGAAGAAGCTATTGAGCGGGCGGCTGAATATGAAAAGCAGGGCCAATGGAGCAAGGCATACACCGAGTGTTACGCTCTGCTGAGTCAAATCGACGAACAAAACGACGATTACTCCGATTATGCCGAAGAGCTTATCGAGAGAATATATATAAAGGCCTCTCTTCAGGACAGTCCCTGTGAGACGCGCCAGCAGCGCCACAATGGCATAAGCAGAAATATGTTTATCCGCGCGTTGCGTGTACTTGACCTTTCGCACGTGGCAATGCTGGATTACACTATGATGGCTTCGAAAGCGCTGCGGCGATGCGTTCTCTTGGGCGAGATATTATTATTTGCCGATACTTTTACTGAGTCTGATTTATCGCAGCCGGACAAGCAGGCCGTCTCTGCATGGCTGGCGGCCCTGCAGGCGGTAGACGCCGAGGTTCAGTCATCTGTAATAGGGATAAGCAAAGATAAATTTATTGCCGTCTTTGATGAGGTTCTCAGCTTTAACGCCGTGACAATCGCGATGCCCGAGGAAGTAGTAATTTCTCACTTTGCAGATGCCGCTCTGGAGGCCGTGGACCCGCATACTAACCTGATTTGGCCCTATCTGGTCAAGGGCTTCCAGAAGGATATGATGCACGAGTTCAGTGGGATTGGCATAGAGATTCGCAAAGAGGCCGGCCAGTTAAAGGCTGTCAGCCTGTTGCCTGATACGCCGGCCTATCACTCCGGTCTTGACGCCGGCGATATAATAGAAACAGTCGATGGCCTCAGCACTGAGCAGATGTCACTGCACTGCGCGGTTCGGAAAATCACCGGACCGAGGGGAACGGAAGTTACTCTTAAGATAAGACATCCGGGCCAGGAAGAAGGTGATGAGATTACCATCGTGCGAGACACGATAATTGTTCCGACGATTCGCGGCTGGCAAAGGACTACGGAAGGGCGGTGGCGGTACTTTATTGACCAGGATAGAAAGATTGGTTACGTCCGGATTATGAGTTTTGTGGAAAAGACCGCTGAAGACCTGGAACAGGTTCTTGACCAGCTTGAGGCCGGGGGTTTGAAGGCGTTAATTCTGGACCTTCGGTTCAATACGGGTGGACATCTGGCAAGTGCGGTTGATATAAGTGATAAGTTTCTTGCGGAGGGGATTATAGTCAGCACGCGTCCGCGTTATGGCGTACCGATTTGGGAATCGGCCCACAAAAAAGGTACTCATCCGAATTACCCTTTGATTATTCTGATGAATGAGCAGTCAGCCAGCGCGTCTGAAATAGTTGCAGGTGCCCTCCAGGACCCGGTGCACAAACGGGCGGTCCTGGTTGGAGCCAGGACGCACGGCAAGGGCAGTGTGCAGACGATAATCGACTATCCTGGCGGTGGTTCGCAGTTGAAATATACGACCGCATATTATCATCTGCCTTCCGGACAGAGGGTGGCAAGTCGCGAAGAGGTGGAGAAAAAGGGCACGAAGGACTGGGGTATTTCGCCGGATGTGGAGGTTGAGATTCGGGCCGACGAGTTGCAGAAGATGTTCGAGATGCAAAGGAATAACGATATATTAGTTAAAGCCGACCATGACATCCAGGCTGCACCCCTGAGCAAATCTACTGTTGAGCAGTTGCTTGAAGCAGACTCGCAATTGGCGATTGCCGCTTTAATTGCCCGGACCAGGCTTATTGAAAATGAAATTAGTCAAGCAACGGAGGATTCCGGTAAAAAACTTTTTATGGGTGTTTTCAGTAACTGATAAGAGGAGCTGACCTTGCCTCAAAAGGAAAGTGAAGGCAATTTACCCATTAGCCGGTTGCAGCAGCAGCGTCGTCAGAAACTGGAGCGTATCCGGCAGTTGGGATTTGAGCCTTATGGCGGCAGGTTCGACAAGGCTGAGGCGACCGCCGATATTTGCGCAAGGTTCAACGAGGCCCTTGATGACCAGCGGGCACGATGTGCGGGCAGAATTGTCCTTCTCAGGGACATCGGCAAACTAATATTTATAACCCTGCGGGATTCGACCGGTACGATTCAGTTGGGGCTGAGCAGAAGCCTTCTTGAAAAGGACTGGCAGTTTGTAAAGCTTCTGGAACTGGGGGATATAATCGGGGCGGAGGGGAAGTTGGGGAAGACCAAAACCGGTGAGATTACTATCTGGGTCGAGAGGGTAACTATCCTGGCCAAATCGCTGATGCCGCCGCCGGAAAAATGGCACGGACTAAGCAATGTTGATTTACGCTATCGGATGCGTTATGTCGACCTGTGGGTAAATCCCGATGTGATGAAGCTCTTCAAGGGCCGTGTGGCTATGCTTGAGAGTGTTCGCGAGTTTCTGACGGCTAAGGGCTTTATGGAAGTGGAGACGCCGATGATGCAGGCGATAGCCGGCGGGGCCGCGGCAAAACCGTTTATAACTCACCACAACACACTCGATATGGATTTATACCTGCGCATCGCACCGGAGCTGTATCTAAAAAGGCTGCTCGTCGGCGGAATGGAAAAAGTCTTCGAGATAAACCGAAATTTCCGCAACGAGGGCTTAAGCACAAAGCACAATCCTGAATTCACTATGCTTGAGTTATATCAGGCCTATGCCGACTACAATGTTATGATGGATTTGACCGAGGAATTAATATCAACTCTTGTTTCGAAACACTGTCAAAACAATAGTGTCCGTTTCGGCGATATTACGATTGATTACGCCCGGCCCTGGCGACGGGCCGGCTTTGCCGAGCTTCTTAAGGAACACAGCGGCTGTGATATAGACGATATAGCCGCCGTTCGCCGCAAGGCCGGCGAAATCGGACTCGACGAGGCAAAGATGGACGACCAGGTGGTTATTAACGAGTTGTTTGAAGCTACCGTCGAAGATAATCTGATTGCTCCTACTTTTGTGATTGATTATCCTGCCGAGCTTTGTCCCCTGACAAAGCGTAAAGAGAACGACCTGAAGTATGCCGAGCGGTTCGAGCTGTACGTCGCAAAGATGGAGTTGGCCAATGCCTATACCGAGTTGAATGACCCGCAGCTGCAGTATGACAATTTTCTTATTCAGCTTCGCGGCAAGGAAGAGACGGAAGCCGTAATGGACGAGGACTTCATAACGGCATTGAAGTGCGGTATGCCGCCGGCCGGCGGCCTTGGCATAGGCATCGACAGACTGATTATGGTACTTACCGGCGCCACAAGCATTCGTGACGTCGTATTATTCCCCCTGTTAAAACCAATATAACGTGGTGCGTATTGCGCAATACGCATTGTGCAATACGAAATGCGAAAAAATGTTAAAGCTGCTCTTATGGCTCAGATACCTGCGGAAGAGGAAGATTGTCCTCTTGAGTATCGCCGCCGTTGCTTTATCCTGCACTCTTTTAATAGTCGTCTCCAGCCTGTTCAACGGCTTTATTGAAGCCGTTGAGAGGACCTCCGCATTGCTCGAAGGGGATATTGTAATAAATCCCGAGGGTATTGTTGAAAGCTCTGAATTGCTTTTGGAAAGGCTCGAACGTTTGCCTGGTGTGCAAACCGCCGCGGCATTTCGCTGGGGCAGCGGCGGTCTTTTACATCTGGGCGAAGGCAACGTCCGACCAGTATTTTATGCGTGTGTTGAACCTGTTCGCGGCGCTAAGCTTTCGGATTTAAAGGCTTCCCTGCTCAGGGCGGCTGCAAGCGCGGGCGTCCCGGATTTTGAAGTGCCGGGTTATCCCGGCGATGTGGGCGCCTGGGTGGGGATTGGACTTTTGGCTGAGCCGGATGAGAAGACGGATGAATACGATTTCCAGGCCGTTAAGAAAATGATAGGCCGGCCTGTTGTGCTTACTACGGGTAGCTGGGAGCTGAAGGACCCCGGGGACTTGCCGGAGGACTCGGACGAGGTCCGGCCGACAGGTGACTTTAAACGCATCACTACACAGCTCAGGATTGCTGATGTTTTTTTTACGGGTCATTATTGGTACGACCAGTTTATATATCTGCCGCTTGAAGAAAGTAACAGGATTTTGCATCCCAAAACAAGCCGGACCGCAGTCAATACGGTGGGGATTAGACTTTCGCAGGCGGCCGATGTGGAGAAATTAAAGCAGCAGGTACAGGAGGTTTGGAGCGATTTTGCCAAAAAGAAGCTCGGCTGGGGGGAGGAGAGAATTAATCGTACGGTTATTTATACCGCTCAGCAGAACAGGGGGATGGGGCTGGAAATTATTCGCAAGCAAATGAGGGTATTGATGTTGATACTTGGAGTGATATGCTCGGTGGGTGTGCTGCTGGTCTTTTGTATATTCTATATGATTGTTATTACAAGGCAGAAAGATATTGCGATAATAAAGAGTTGCGGGGCTGGCAACGGCTCTATAGTCTCGATTTTCCTGGGCTTTGGTTTATGTATTGGTATTGTAGGTTCTGCGTTAGGTACTGTGCTGGGGTATCTTGTAATCAGAAACATAAATATGTTTGAGAATTGGATAAGAATTATTTTCGGCCTGAAGATTTGGCGAAGCAGTGTTTATGTTTTCGATAAGATTCCCGACGAGGTGGACTGGTCCTGGTGTTGTTGGATTATTTTGGCTGCCGTCGCTGCAAGTATGCTCGGTGCTTTGATACCTTCGATAGTAGCGGCCGGGACAAAACCGGTGGACATTTTAAGATACGAGTAAGATGTATAAGCTTATTCTGCCGTTTCGATATTTGATTAAAAGGCGCATTACTCTGCTTGCGGTTCTGGCGGTTGCTCTGTGTGTTTTTGTTGTTATTGTGGTAATGACCATTTTGTCGGACCTTACGGCCGAGATTAAGCACAAATATCATTCCTTTATTGGTGATTGTGTCGTTGGCAGCAAATCTTTGGTCGGCTTTGTTTATTACGAGGAATTTATGGACAGGCTCGAACGTGCTGATTTTGTTCAGGCCGTCTCACCGGTGATAAATAGTCCTGTCCTGGTGAATGTAACAATGCCGATGGGCCAGATATATTCGAACCGTATAGGCCAGCTTATGGGTATTAATCCCGTAAGGCACAGCCAGGTCACCGGCTTCGGAGAGTGGCTGAAGTATCACAAGCAGAACGTAGCGGATGTTTTTACCTCGTCTTACGAGCCGAATCTGCCCGGCTGCGTCTCGGTACATCTGGCTCTTGGGTGGGGCGATGTTTCTGATACCGCCGAAGCTCTGCCGAAGGTTACTCTTGATATAACCTGCTTGCCGCTTACGGGAAAAGGTGCGCTGGCAAGGGCGGGCCTGGGGCTTATTAACACCCGAAGCTTTTATGTTACTGACACGGCGCCCGCCGGTTTGTGGCGGTTTGATGAAGGTGTTGTTTATGTGCCGTTTGAAGAGGCGCAGGCCCTTTGCGGGATGAATCTCGGCCTGAAGCGCGTAAATGAAATTCGCATAAAATTCAAACCCGGCGTGGATTTGCAGACCGGCCGTAATAAGGTCGCGGAATTATGGAATGATTTTCAAAGGGCCGGCGCGGGACGCGAATATGGCGACCTGCTCACGCGGGTAAAAGTGCAAAGCTGGATGAGTTACCAAAGAGATGTCGTTTCCGCTTTGGATACTGAAAGGCTGATGATGCTTTTAATTTTTACTATTATCGGCTTCATAGCGGTTTTTATTGTATTTGTGGTTGTGTATATGATTGTAAGTCACAAGAGCAAGGACATAGGCATATTGAAAAGCATTGGTGTCTCGAGCGGCAACGTAGCGGCGGTATTTCTTTGCTTTGGATTTCTGGTAGGCCTTTTCGGCGCCGGCTTTGGCGCCCTTGGTGGCTGGCAGTTTCTGGTTCATATAAACAGTATCGAAAAATGGCTTTTCGAGCATTTCGAATTTCGCCTGTGGGACCAGTCCATTTTCCCGATAGGAGGCATTCCCAACCAGATACAGGCGAGGCTTCTCATCGGGGTAATACTTTCAGGCATCGCCGCTTGTTTGGCAGGTGCCCTGTTGCCGAGCATCCAGGCGGCAAGACGCAAGCCGATAGAAACTTTACAGGTAAGTCAGTTATAAGGCGGGACAGAGAAATGGCGAACATAAACGAGCCGACAAGCAAGTCCACGAATGAAGTCATATTGGAGGCCGTCGGCCTTTGTAAATCTTACTCCATTGGGGCAACCCGGCTGGATGTCCTCAAAGACGTTGATTTTTCCGTCAAGACCGGTGAGTTTGTGGCGGTTCTCGGGGCTTCGGGCAGCGGCAAGAGCACGCTGTTGCACATCCTTGGAGGTCTTGATAAACCCGATAAAGGCAGGGTCAGGTACCGGGGAGCGGACTTGGCACGCTTCAGCGGCCGGGAGCTGAACCATTTTCGCAACAAGACGGTCGGATTTGTCTTTCAGTTCTATCATTTATTGGACGAATTAAATGTGTTGGAGAACGTCGTTTTGCCGGTAATGGCCGGCGTTGGTGTGCTCGGCTGGCTAAGGTCTCGCGGGCAGGCCAAAAAAAATGGAAACCAGCTCCTCGAATCGCTCGGATTGGCGCACCGAAGCCGCCACAAGCCCTTTCAGCTTTCCGGTGGTGAACGACAGCGAGTGGCTATTGCCCGGGCCTTGATAAATCGGCCGAGTATGATTTTGGCCGACGAGCCGACGGGAAACCTTGACTCTGCGACAGGAAATGGTATTCTGGATGGGATTGAACGGCTCAATAAGTCCGGCCAGACCATTGTTATGGTAAGTCACGATGAGCGGGTGGCCGCGCGTGCCGACAGAATTGTACGGCTTATTGACGGCAGGCTCGTCTGAGTGATGAGCTTGTATTGTGTAATTTCGAGAATCGCGCTTTACGGAGATTTTTATGGCAATGAAGATATGGCTTGATGGCAAGCTTGTTGACGAAGCTGAGGCGAAGGTATCCGTCTTTGACCACGGCCTGCTTTACGGTGACGGCGTCTTTGAAGGAATTCGCGTTTACAGCAGCAGAATATTCGAGTTGACCGCTCATCTCGATAGGCTCTTTCGGTCTGCAAAGGCGATTCGCCTGAATATTCCTATGGACAAAGCCGGCCTCGCGAAGGCCATGGAGAAAACTGTCCGCGCAAACGGTGTTATTGATGGCTATATCCGGCTCGTTGTTACCCGCGGAGTCGGAACGCTCGGCCTGAATCCCTTTATTTGTCAGGCCGGCCGCATTTTTATCATTGCCGACAACATCCAGCTTTATCCGGAAGAGCTGTACGACAAGGGCCTGTCCGTCATAAGTGCGACAACGGTTCGCAATCACCCTCTCGCGATTCCTCCGCAGGCAAAGACCTTAAATTATCTCAATAACATCCTCGCTAAAATCGAGGCGCTCGATAACAACGTACCTGAAGCGATAATGTACAATCAAGAAGGCTACGTTGCCGAGGCAACCGGCGACAATGTTTTCATTGTCAGGGACGGCGTGATTTTTACTCCTCCGTTCGAGTCCGGTTCGCTGGAGGGTATTACCCGCAGCGTCGTCATTAGCCTGGCAAAGAAGGAAAAGTTGCAGGTTGTGGAGAAGGACCTGACGCGATTTGATTTATATGTTTGCGACGAATTTTTCCTTACCGGCACAGCCGCTGAGGTCATTGGCGTCATTGAGATAGACGGCAGGATAATCGGCGACGGCAGCCCCGGCCCCATCACTAAACTGCTGCGCAAGAGATTCTTCCAGTACGCCCATGGTGAAAGTAAGAAAAAATGACATACTTCACTTCTCCCGGCCGGTCGCGTCTTTTATGTAACCGGCCTAGAGGTTTGCCCCAAGATAATATCATCAAATATTTCATTCCAAGGGCGGCTCCCCGCGATAGTTAAATATCGCCTTAAAGATTTTGCTCAGGTTTCACTTTACTGTCGATGTGGGCTGTGGGAGAATGTTTGGACAGATAACAAATTGATAATTAAGGAGAAATGAGATGAAAAGACAAAGTTTGAGACTTGTTTTTGCTGCCATAATGTTTTGTTTTCTTGTCTCTTCGGCTGCGTGCATGGCAAAGCTGCCTGAGCCCGGCGTTGGATTGACTATTTACAATGAGGATTTTGGCGTAGTCAAGGAGAGACGCCAAATTGATTTCGAGCAGGGCGTCAATACCCTAAAGTTTACTGACGTTGCTTCCGCTATCGACCCTACAAGTGTAACCTTCGAGTGTCTCTCCGCTCCCGGTGAAGTGGTGATATTGGAACAAAATTATGAGTACGACCTTGTCAATACCGCCAGCCTACTGAAGCGCTACGTCGATAAGCAGATTAACGTTACTATCAAAGGCAGCGGCGCCGACGTCGGCCGTCAGCTCACCGGCATGCTCTCCGCCGCCAGGGACAATAACCTGATTTTGCGTTGCGACAAGGCCGGCATAGAAATTGTCAGCATCGATAGTGTTGAGGCGATTTCGTTGCAGCAACTACCCGACGATTTGGTTACAAAGCCCACGCTTATCTGGCTCGCCCAGGCCGGGAAAGCCGGCGGGCAGCTTTGTCAGGTAACCTACACCACCGGCAGCGTCGGCTGGAAAGCTGACTACTCAGCCGTCTTAAATGCCGATGAAAATCGAATCGATTTGACCGGCTGGGTAACAATCGACAACAAAAGTGGTGCTGCTTACAAAGACGCGACGGTCAAGCTGATAGCCGGTGATGTCCGCCGTATTAGAGAGCCCGCGCCGATTCGCAAAATGCATCTTATGGAGGCGGATGTCGCCGCAGGGGCGCCTTTTGAGGAAAAGCCCTTTATGGAATACCACCTTTATACCCTTGCGCGAACAACCACGCTGAACAATAATCAGGTCAAACAGATTGAGCTTATCAGCCCGGCACTGGGTGTTCCGGTCAAAAAGCTTTACGTCTATGAACGCTTGACAAAGAGGGACAAGATTCAAATAAAATTCGAGTTTGAAAATACTCAAGAGAATCATCTTGGCATTGCTTTACCCAAAGGCAAAGTCCGCGTCTTTAAGAGAGACCCTGCCGATGGAATGCTCGAATTCGTCGGTGAAGACGCTATCGACCACACGGCCAAAAAGGAAAAGCTCTCTCTTTATATTGGCGACGCCTTTGACGTCGTGCCGGAGTACACGTTGGCTGATAGCAGGCGCGACCGGCGGATGCGGTGGGAAAAGCACAAGATTGAGCTTCGCAACAGGAAGGATGAGCCGGTAGTGGTGGTAGTTGACGAGAAATTCTCCTCCTGGGTCAACTGGAAGATTGACGAATCGAATTATAAGTACCAAAAGCGTGACGCCCGCACCGCAAGATTCGAGGTCAAAATCGGCGCCGATAGCACGGCCACGCTGCTCTATTCTGTTACACAAAGATGGTAAATACATTAAGTATCTGATGATTGTTTTGTTGTAAGGGCGGCACTATGAAGCGGAATACTGAAAATTTTGTCATTGATTGTATTAGCTTTGTTGTATTGCTGGCTTTGATTGTCACGGGCCTGATTATCAAGTATGTCCTGCCGCCGGGTACGGGTGGCCAAGGCCGGCTCCTGCACGGCGGGGCGGGCAGGCAGCACCTAAGGACCCTTTTTTCCATGAGCCGGCATCAGTGGGGTGATATTCACTTCTATCTGGCGGTGTGTTTTATTGTTTTGATGGTTGTGCACGTCGTTTTGCACTGGTCCTGGGTGAGAAACTGCACCAAGTCCGTCTTTCATTTTCCCAAAAAAGATGATTCTTGCTGAGACCTGGCCTGTGGAAACAAAAAAAAGGCCGGTCCTTTAAGACCGGCCTTTTGCGATTTCAGTGCGTGTTTTTACCACTCGTAAACAAGGCTGACGTAGCTGTACAGGTTATCGTTAAGAACTGAATCCTGATACTTCTCAAAGGTGTGAACAAAACCGATTCCGCCCTGGATACCTAATGAGCCACAGTTCAAACCAATCGTCTCGGTCAGGTCTGCACCGGCACCGAGGCCCCAGTCAATGTATGCGAATCTCGTTACATCAGGAACGGGGACCGCGCCGTTTGTCAGGTTGCTGACATACGAACCGTAGTAACGGTTATCCACGACGATAGTCCAGCTTGGTTTGAGTGTTATCCCGGCAAGCTCGGGCATACACTGGGCCATTTCGATAGGATGGGAAATCCCAAAGAACCACAGTTGTCCACCATCTGCAAGGTCATAGTCGATAATCCACTTGATTGTGGGATTCAAAACGTTCTCGCCCATATCTTTGCCTGTAAGCGTCTCAATCATTGCCCCATCCTTGAAGGCCAGAGCAAGCGCGATTTCCTGGGTTCTCTCGTTGCCGCCGGTGTAGGTGTTCTGGTTATGCCATTTGTAGGTTCGCCACTCTAACGACACTGTCCCGTCGATTGTGTCGAGCAAATTACAGGGACGGGTCAGGCTTAACGCGATATCGGTTTTTGCCAGATTTGAGCTTGTGTTCTGATAGGCGACAAACAGCGCGTGTTTCACGTTAAGTCCAAACTCACCGACGTCCTCAATCCCGACATCAGCAAGGTCAAAGTTGATTCCATAGCTAAGTTCGTGGTTGCCCCGACCAACACGTCCGCCCAGTATGTCGCTCATATTCAGGCCGCGGAACATATAGTCCGTGACAAAGGTATAACCTAAATTGCCTTTGACCGGACTGACGAGGTCGGAAAAACAATTCCCTTCCTGTGCCGGTGCATTTGAACAGATTGCGATTCCCAGGATCGCTGCCAGGACCAGTAAATTTCTTTTGTGCTTCATAGTTCTTTCTCCTTAAAAAACTTTTAGCTTAATTCAGGCTTTGCGATAGGACCTCTACAGGTACAAATGCCCCTTTCCCCGTACATTTAGCACGCTTTCCTTTACCGTATATCTTAAGAAATGGATAATTAATCCATTTAGGTAAAAAGTGTATCGGCATTAAGGCGCAAATCAATTGAAAAAAGCTTTTTTTTTTGAAATTTTTTAACTGCACCCACAGGCCCCGGAATAAATCTATACTATGAATAAACGGGCCGGAAAACCCTCTTTGCAGTACTGATAATTACCTTTGCGGCATCGGCCTTCACTTTTAATGATATCAGATGTCCAATTCGCCGCTTAGCTCCTGCCATCACCGCACCAAAATTCTGTTCTTTGTTGAGCTGGCTGCAGGGCGGGCCTAAGAATAATCAATTATCAATCCTCTATTCCCCATTCCCCAATCACCATTTACCAGTCGCCAATTTATCTACTTGTCCGCCCTTTACCCGCCGCCTTGTCCGTCGTCCTGTCCGGCGTAGCCTTGGCGAAGTCGGAAGCTTTAGCGAAGACGGAAAGCGTGGTTCGGAATTTATTAAAACTAATCCCGGCTACCTAT
Organism: uncultured Pirellulales bacterium; assembly: GCA_964481525.1. Taxonomy (GTDB): domain Bacteria; phylum Planctomycetota; class Phycisphaerae; order Sedimentisphaerales; family CAYZTY01; genus CAYZTY01. The sequence continues at coordinate 5,818 of CAYZTY010000013.1, read as the reverse complement.
GGCACAAGTACCTATGGCACAAGTTGCCCGCTGTAGTAGGGTAGGTGTGGTTCGGAATTGTTTATCTTTGTTCTATCGCAATACGCAATACAATATACGATATACGGAATGTGAGCGACGTCTTACGCCCCCTGGAACATCACCTTTGCCTCACCCACTAAATAGAAGCTGCCGGTTATACAGATAAGGTCTTCTCGGCCGACCGCGCTTCCCGCGACTTTTAAAGCCTCTCTTAGCGTCATTGCAGACTGGCACATCTTACCGCAAATCTCGTTATACATATCCATCAAATCGGGCGGATACATTGCCCTTGGCGAGTTGCTTCTTGTAAATATCACCTTATCGGCGCCGTATTGCAGTTGTTGCAGCATCCCATTGATGTCCTTATCGGCGTTACATCCGAATATCACCACCATCGAATCGTATGGTACATGCTGGCCGATTGCGTGCATCAGTGCACGGATACTCGTGGCGTTGTGTGCTGCATCGACCATGATTCTTGGGTCTTCGTGGATTATTTCCATTCGGCCGGGCAGGCATACCTGGTGAAGTCCGCTGATAGCTTTTTCGTTGTCGATTTTATAACCGCCCAGTTTCAGCTTATCGAGCATCGCCAGGGCCAGACCGCAGTTAATCGCCTGATGTTCACCCGGGAACGGCACACGCAGGTGTTCGAACGTGCTCGTTGGCGTCGTCACGCAGATTGTGTTATGTGGCCCGTGTTCACGGGAGAATTCGAACCGGTAGGAAAAATCTATATCTTGGCCGGTCACGCTTAGTGGTGCCTTGATAGCGTTTGCTTGTCGCGTCAGGGCCTTCATAGCCGCCGGTTCCTGTTGGACGCTCACCGCCGGTACACCGCGCTTGAAGATTCCCGCCTTTTCTGCGGCGATGCTGTCGATTGTACTACCCAGTTGGTCGCGGTGGTCGATACTGATATTGGTAATACCTACGACTTTCGGCCTGATGACGTTTGTACTGTCTAATCTTCCGCCGAGGCCGGTTTCGATAATGGCAATATCGACACTCTTGTCGGCGAAGTGCATAAAGGCCAATGCCGTCATAATCTCGAAGAAGGTCGGCGCCTCGCCTTCTTTAGCTATTTTTTCCACCGCGGCATAGGAGTGGTTTATCAGCCGCAGCATCTCGCTTTGGCTGACCATTTGGGAGTTTATACTAATTCGCTCATGGAGGCTGACGAGGTGTGGCGAAGTATACAGACCGACCTTGTACCCGTTTGCCTCGAGCATTTTCGCCAGCATAGTTGCCGTTGAGCCTTTACCTTTTGTACCGGCGATATGGGCGGTTTGAATTTTCTTATGCGGGTCGCCGAGAGCACTCAAGAGTTTCCGCATCCTGGTTAAATCAAAGGTAGTAACGTTATAGCGCAGTTTCAGATGCCTCTCGTAGTCGGTCCTTTCAAACAGGTAGTTCAGCGCCTGTTTGTAGGTTCTAAATGCCCTTTTGGGCTTGAGCTTGACAACGGAAGAGGAGGAACCTTTAGTTTTTCGACGCTTGGCTGTTTGCACTGAGATAGCCATAAACAAACTATTTAACAAAAATTTTAGGACTCAGTCAATAGCAATAGGCCTATTAATCCGTGGTAATCGCTTGTAATAAACCTTACGGTGGATATAAGCTTTTGTTCTAAGAGGGCTTATAAAACTTGGGTTTTATCGGGTTATTTATTAAGACCGGCCTTTATGATAAGTTTTTCTTAAGGCAAACTTAGCTCTTCTTATTGTATTCTGTGATTTTTGGGGTTATTTGAGGCTCTTATCAGCTTTTATCCCTATGGCTGATTATGTTTCCATTGACGATTGTGCGGTAACGATTAAACTTTGGCCGTAGTTAATTAGAAAGCTCGCAGAATGGATGCAGTTGAGCGAAATTCACCCGGCATAGAAAAGTGGCTCAAGTTGATTAGAGCCGAGCAGGTTGGCCCCGCTACTTTTTCAAAGCTATTGGGGCATTTTTCCTCGATAGACCGTACGCTCGGTGCCTCAGTTTCGCAATTGGCTAACGTTGAAGGCATTGGTTTAAAAACCGCCCAGCGGATTGCAAAAACCCGTGATGAATTCGACCCCGTATCAGAGCTTCAGCTTGCCGAGAAATTAGGGGTGTGGATAATTCACCTCGAAGATGAGCGTTACCCGGCTGCGCTCAAGACAATCTACGACCCGCCGCCTGTACTTTATATAAAAGGCACGCTTTCACGCCGGGATAACCTGGCTATTGCTATAGTCGGCTCACGGCGATGCAGCTTTTACGGGCAGGAACAGGCCTCGCGATTCGCACATCTTTTGGCATCCGCAGGATTCACAATAGTCTCAGGTATGGCCCGCGGCATAGACTCCGCCGCTCATCAGGGAGCACTCTCGGCCAACGGCAGGACTATCGCCGTTCAAGGCTCAGGCCTGGCAAATCCATATCCGCCTGAAAATGAAAAACTCTTTGAACTTATCAGCGGCTCCGGGGCCTGCATAAGTGAACTGCCGCTGCGCTATGAACCTTTGGCAGAGAATTTCCCGCCCAGGAACCGTATCATAGCAGGCCTGTCTTTGGGGACGATTGTCATCGAGGCTGCTTTGCGCTCGGGGGCGCTAATCACGGCGAGGTCGGCACTCGAGAACGGCCGGGAGGTTATGGCTGTGCCGGGTAAGGTCGATTCGCCACTAAGCAAGGGAACGCACCAGCTTATAAAAGAGGGCGCAAGGCTCGTAGAATCGATTGAGGATGTTTTAGAAACTCTCGGCTATATCGGGCAGAATCTAAAAGAGCACGTCGCGACATCCGCACAAGCCGCCGATGAAAAATTAAGTGCGTCATTGCTTGATATGCCTGAGGCATTATTGAGCGAGAATGAGAAGGCGGTTATAGATTGCTTGGCTGACGAGCCGGCCCACATTGAAGAGATTATTGCTCGCACCAGCCTGCCGGCAGGCAATATTAATGCATCATTGGTATCACTTCGCCTTAAGGGGATGATTAAGCAACTGCCGGGAAGCACGTTTCTTAGAAGATAGTGTACAGCCTCTCGATAGGCTCAGGACAGGCCCTTCGACCCAGTTCAGGATAAACTGTGGAGTGTTTAGGGGTAGGGGACAGGGGTTGGGGAATTCCGCCAGGGACGGGCAGGGTGAGATTGGGGTTTTCCGGATGCGATATTGGCACAAAAATTACATTCAAAAAGTCTGGAAAAAGACTGTGAAAACTCTTGAACAATTTACTTAATCGAATGTAATATTTTTAAGAGTAAGTTTACATTTTTGGCGGTTGTGTTTCAGAAGAAACAGGTAAGTTATTTGGAGGGATTACAATGACACTTGTACCGGCAAGAAAAAGAGGAAGGGGCGAGATGGCAAGACTCCACGATGAAATGGACAATCTGCTGGGTCGTTTCTTTGGTGACTGGGAATGGCCTGTTTTCGGCCAGGCGCGCTGGCCGACACTCGATGTGGCAGAGGGTGAGAATGAGTATATAGTAAAGGCCGAGGTGCCGGGCTGTAAGGCCAGCGACATCGATATCTCAATCCATGGAAATGTGCTTACTATCAGCGGCGAAAAGAAAGAAGAACAAGAGAAAAAAGAAAAAGGCTACTACCACCTCGAGAGGAGCTACGGCAGCTTCAGGCGTGATGTCAACCTGGGTGGAGATGTCAACGAGGGGAAAATTGAGGCTGCATGCAAAGACGGTGTTCTTACGATAACACTGCCCAAGAGTGAGAAGGCCAAGGCCACCAAGATAAAAATCAAAGAGCAGTAAAAAACCTTTTTACGGACATAACAAGTGGAGCGTATGGTGAAGCCCTGCCGTTGTCGCGGCAGGGTTTTGTTTTTTGCCTTATTCGCTGTTGGGGTTTATAATGCGCTGAATGTTGGCCATTTCGTTAATCCGAATTAATAGAGAAGGAGAACAAATATGAACATCGAAGAGTTAAAACAATTCATAAAACAGGTTGGCTGGGGCATGCTGGCTACAAGCGACGGCCGAACGGTCGGCGTAAGGCCGATGGGCGGACTCGAGTGGAAGGGTGGCGAGCTGTGGTGTGCGACTTTCAGCGGTTCCGACAAAATCGCTCAGCTAAATAGCGTGCCTTATGCGGAGTATTGTTTCTGTGATTCTACAGGAAAGCACGTGCGTATCGCGGGGCCCTGCACAATCAGTACCGACAACGCGGAGAAGCTCTGGCTGTACGAGGCTGTGCCGGGCCTGAAGGAGCATATCCCGGACCCGGCCTCGCCGGATTATGTCGTAATAAAGATGTCGCCGGACAACGTCCGTGCTATGGACGGAACGGATATGAAATATACGGAAGTTGAGATTTAATAATTAGACACAGAGCACAGAGAGAAAATCCTAAATCCTAATATCTAAATCCTAAACAATTTCGAATCACCAAAATGCGAAATTCGAAACGAACTGCGGGAAATTTCAGTAGGTGGCAATAACACATAGCGCAAAAAGGCAGAAATTTTTTAAGGACGGCGGGTTGATAGGCTTCAACCTGGTTTACGCAGTCTATATAATTATTGTTAGCAGTCAAAAATGAACCGGACACTCTTAATTCTCTATAACTCGCTCAGGATACAAGGAGGCGTTGAATGAGTACAGACAGTAATTGTTTTTTCTGTAATACCGAATGCAATGTGTATCCAACACCTGATCATCATACTCTGAATACTTATAGATGCGATTATTGCGGAGATTACATTTTACCTGAAGGTGGATTAGGTATAACTTGTGATATCGAAGATACATCAAATAAGTTTAAAATAGCCTGTATCTTGAACGAAAGGCGACTAAAAGGACTGAGCGGAATAGTTTTGAGTGATAAGACAGATGAAGAGCACAAGGTTTGTGGCTATCCTTTAGTTTCTGTAGATGATATTTTGAATGAGTTTCCAAAGAAAGCCAGTGAGTTTATTACCAGAGCGTTAATCAACTTGAGTAAATTAGTCAAATTACCCTTCGATAGAATAGAACTTAGTTTGGAGCCAATGGGTAAATATCATGTTTTTTCGCAAGAAGGAGAACAAGCTGATTTCTTTTTAAGAGAGTTAGAAAACCAGGGGTGGATTTCTTCTTGTAGTGATACTAATTGTTGGGAATTTTGGGCTTTTACCCTTACAACTAAAAGTTGGGAGATGATAGAAAGTTTTACAGCAAATGAAACCAACAGCAAACGTGCTTTCGTCGCTATGTGGTTTAACAAAACAATGAACGATTACTATAAAGATGGTATTAAGAGGGCAATTGAAGAGGCTGGTTATGTACCTGTAAGAATCGACCTGCAGGAGTTCAACGAAAAAATCTGTGATGAAATCATTGCCGAAATTAAACGTACTAAATTTTTGGTTGCTGATTTTTCTGGACTAAGAAGCGGAGTGTTTTTTGAAGCAGGCTTTGCCAAAGGACTTGGCAGGGAAGTTATTTTTACCGTTAGTGAAGCGGATATCGAGGAATTAAAAGAACATTTCGACACAAGACAATATAATCACATCGTATATGATTCCTCTGAAGACCTCCGTAAAAAACTATACAATAGAATTGGTGCGACGATTGTTTAATCTTATATGATGCGATTTTGGGCCAAATACGGTCAAGGCCGTTAGGCGACTAATCGCGAAAAAAAAATGCAAACACTAGGATACATAGGTTACACCATTTTAATCTTCTTTGCCGTAACTGGTGCTATCGCTGTAAGAGTTCAACTTGGATTAGGCCTCTTTACAATAATGGGCGCATTATTTTACATAGTTGCTGCAATATTTTTGGGGGTATTTGGAATAAATAAATTGCACTCATGGTGGCTAC
>CAYZTY010000012.1:0-34234 GCA_964481525.1 uncultured Pirellulales bacterium | reverse complement strand
GTGTTGGTCGGGCAGATGATGCCATAACGGAACTTAATGTCGCACTCAATGACGAGAACGCCCCTGCCGATACGAGACAGATTCTCGAACAGGTATATCTCATGCTTGGTAGAACGCAGGATTTGCTTAAGCTTTACGGTGATGCCATAAGGAAAGATCCTGATGGTGTCTTCTGGTATAATCGAGCCGCCGATTTTGTGGCTGGAAAGAAAAACTTCAGGCAAGCTGCGCAGTTTTATCTGAAGGCTTGGCAGAACAGCCAAAAATACGGCGGTGACCTTACCTCACTTGACGGGTATCTGGTAGCGTTAAAGTTTGCCAAGGAGTATGACCGGTTATTGAGGTATGCCAGAAGATACATTGATGGCAGGACAGCTCCTATAGTATTTAATAGGATGGCTGAGGCAAAGGCTCAGATGGGTGATAAAGTCACGGCGGCACAATATTATCAGAAAGCCGTGGAAAAGGCTGGTACCAACAGCACCCTTGTATTGGCAATATTGGACTCGATGTATTCGACACTCGGGAGGCGAGAGACAGAAGATTGGTGTGTAAAGCGACTTCAAGCTGAGCCCGATTCACTCGTTGTCAATTTCGCAATGTTCAGTATCTCGAAGATAAATGGCGAATACAACAAAGCCGTCGGTTACATTGATAATTGCCTCCGGATACTTCCGGACGACGACCCTAAGAAAGGGACTTTCGTGACGCAGAAGGTTAATTGTCTCCAAAGTGCCTACGCGAGAACTTCCGATAATCAGTATTTTGTAACCGCTGTGGACGAATACAAAAAGGTGTTGGAAAAATCGCCGAATAATACAGCAATCCTGAATAATATAGCCTATATGCTGGCCGACAATAATGAAGAATTGGACAAAGCGCTGGAATATGCTCAGCTGGCGCACAACCTTGTTCCGGACAGTGCCGATATTATGGACACGTATGCTTATGTGCTTTACAAGAACCGCAAATATCAGGAGGCAGCTGAGGTTCAGCGCTCCGCTGTTCAAATTTTCGAGCAGGGGCAGGCCGCGGCACCGGCGGAGATTTATCGCCATCTTGGTATGATAGTTGAAAAGCTGGGCGGAAATATCGAGGCGCTTGCGGCGTACAAACAGGCACTGGAATTGGGACAGGGCAAATTGTCGTCAGAAGTTAAGCAGAACATAGAAGAAGCTATTGAACGATTATCCGGGCAGCAGGAAAGTGATACGAGCACAAAGTAGCAGGATATTGGCTGTTTGCGTTCGGGTACTTGCTGGGCGGATTGAATTTATTCTACGGGGTCTTTGGTAATGCAGCAACCGGCTCAAATAGCGAGAAGCAGGAAGGTAGCTTTGGCAGGGCCTTTGCCCGCAGCCGCTCTAACACCAAAAGAGATGGTGGCTATACTGCGGCGTCACGTCCTGTTGATTATCTTGCTGACGTTTTTCGGGTTGATAGGTGGAGGAATAACTTGGTTTCTCCTTCGTAAGTTTGCCCCTAAGTATACCGCCAACACATATATTGAAGTTCTTACGCCGACAAAGACAGACCCGATGGTTATCACAGCACCGATGCCACAAAAAGATGTCGCCTACCAGTTCCGTGTTTCAATGGCTGCCCTTATTAGACGACAAAGAACGCTGGAAGAATTGCTTCATCGCGACAAGGTCAGGGAAACAGAATGGTTTAAACAATTTGACAATGACATTGCCGAGGCTGTTGAAGATTTGGAGGACAATCTAGTCGCCGCTCCACAAAGGGAGAGTCAGTATATCGTGATGTCGATGACATGTGGAGACAAGAAAGAAGCTGCCTTGATTGTTAACGAAATGGTGGAATTATTTATTTCGTCTCGACGGCATTCTGCAAGGGGTGACATAGCCGGTAAGCTCGCAGAGCTTACCAAACAGTTATCCGATATAGAGCGTGACCTGTTGCGAGCCGAAGACGAACTGGAAGACATACGCAGACAGTCAGGATTAACTGGTCTTAGCAGTGACGACCAATTTCGAAACATAATCCACGTCAAGATGGCCGACTTGGAAATCCAACAGAGCGAGCTTCTTGTTGAAATAAGGCAATACGAGACCACCCTGGATAACCTTAAAGAGCAAGCCCAGGGACCTATTAACGTGCAGGTAGAACAACAGATTGAGAATGACCCCATTATGCTTGCATTGGCCCAGCGGCATGCCCTTCTCGAAGCAGAGCTTGCAAGGAAGCTCACAAAATTGGGTGAAAATCATAGAGGAATCCGGGAAATTGAAGAGATGATGAAGCAGATTAAAGAGGGCAGAAAGGTCAGGCAAACCGAGATTGGTGAGCAAACCAGGCAGGCAAACCTCAGAAATATGCAGGATTATGTGGCTGCTTTGCAGAGCCAGTTGGAGGAAATGGAGAAAATGCTAAAAGCCGCCACTGCGGAACAGCGTGACCTTGACCGATACAAAGCCCTGTATGACCAGCGCGCCACTATAAGAGACGAATTACAGGAAAGACGCGATGGAATCAAGGGTCAGATCACGAAATATCGCATAATGCACGAGGACCCGGAGGCACCAAAAGTTCGTGCTACTGCGCCCGCTCCTGAGCCTTTGGAGATGAGTTCACCACGATGGCAGTTCTATTTTCCCGGTGGGACGGTATTAGGTTTCTTTCTCGGGGTAGCGCTTGCCTTCCTTATTGAACTGCTTAACGACTTGGTTCGAACACCCAGTGATGTTGGCAAATATTTGCATATTCCCCTTTTGGGAGTGATATGTCACGCCGATGAGGATGAGCAGGTAGAAGGCGTTGATTTGTGTCATGTAGTGCGCCAGGCACCCTATTCTATTGTAAGCGAGTGTTACAGGCAGCTTCGGACCTACCTGAAGCTTGTCGGGCCTACCCAAGCAGCCAAGACATTGCTTGTAACCAGCGGCTCTCCGGGAGAAGGCAAGAGTTCCGTAGTCGTCAACCTGGCCACCACTTTCGTTGCAGAGGAAAAAAGGGTTCTGCTTATCGATACCAACTTCAGAAAACCCGCTTTTCTCACAATGTTTCCAAGGCATACGGAAGATAGTCTTCAAGCCGTCGGGACTGATTTTGGCTTGAGCAACCTGCTGACAAATCAGTGCTCCTATGCCGACGTTATAAGGCCCAGCGGTATCGACGGCATCGACATAATCGACTGCGGCCCGCTGCCAGCCAATCCTGCAGAGCTACTCGGTAACAGTAAAATGAAACAGTTGCTCCAGGACTATCGGGATAGTTACGATTATATTATACTCGATGGACCGCCGGTCCTGCTGGTAAGTGATGCCAAACTGCTCGCAGCCCAGGCCGACAGCACGCTTTTGGTATTAAATACCACGATTACCAGGCGGGGCGCTGCACAGCGGACAATTCGCGAACTTCACGAATTAAATCACAACCGGCTTATCGGTTGTGTGCTCCTTGGTGTCAAAGCTTTGAAGGGTGGTTACTTCCAGCAAATGTTCCGCTCCTACCAGGATTACCAGAAAGTGCAACTTGCCAACATCATCCATTAGGGATTCAGTTAATTAACCGTTAGCTTAATAACAAAAGTTTTGTCATCATCATTTTTTAACTTGCCCTAATTACGCAAATTTGGTCCAATAAGATTTTTGAGAAAGGAATCGGTGTGGAGAAATTCCTGGTAACAGGCGGCGCAGGTTTCATCGGCTCTAACATTTGTCGCAAACTGCTCGCACAAGACTGCTTCGTCAGAGTTATTGACAATCTTCTGACAGGCAAAAAGGAAAATCTTGCGGGCATCATCGAGACAATCGATTTCATACAGGCCGATATGGGCGATTACGAGCTTGCCCGGGCTGCAATGAAGGATGTTGACGTTGTTCTTCATCAGGGTGCTCTACCCTCGGTGCCTCGCAGTGTTGACGACCCGGCCGCAACGCATCAGCATTGCCTTAATGCGACATTTACCCTTTTATTGGCGGCTTGCGATGCCGGCATAAAACGCTTTGTGTATGCGTCGAGCTCCTCAGCTTATGGCGATACGCCGACTTTACCGAAAATCGAGACCATGCAACCTCAGCCTCTTTCTCCTTATGCCGCCGCCAAACTTGCCGGCGAATATTACTGCACCGTTTTCTGCAAGGTCTTCGGCCTTGAGACTATTTCGCTGCGGTATTTTAACGTTTTTGGCCCGCATCAGGACCCGACCAGCCAATACGCCGCTGCCATACCGGCTTTTGTGACGGCCATATTAAAGGATACCCCGCCAACTGTTTACGGTGACGGCGAGCAAAGCAGGGATTTTACTTATGTTGATAACGTTGTTGAGGCGAATTTACTTGCCGCAAGGGCAAAGAAAACTTCCGGCGAAGTGGTGAACATCGCCTGCGGCCAGGCCGTAACCGTAAATGAAGTTATTGGTATAATCAACGAGCTGTTAGGTAAAAATATCAAGCCGATTTACACCGACCCTCGTCCCGGCGATGTAAAGCACTCGCTTGCGGATATTACTTTGGCTAAAAAGACAATAGGCTTCGAACCCGTTGTGCCGTTTGCCGAGGGACTACAAAAATCCATAGACTGGTATAGAAACAGTCTTTTATAAATACCCCATACATTTATTAAGAATAAGCCTTGGGACGGTGAGTGCTGCTGTTGTCGGCCGGTCGAAAAAAACTGACAGAAAGAATAGATGGCTGTCCATGGTTTCTTCAGAGGAATATGACAGGATTGTCCTGTTTGTGGAAAAATACACAATTAACATAACATCGTTGGTGTTCAGCAATATAATCTCAGTCGTTATTCGATGGTTTTTTGGTTTTACGAAGTTGATAAAGCGCGGCATTTAGGTTATTGCGGGCTCTCTGATTTTGTGGATTAAGTTTTACTGTCTCAGTCCAGCATCTAATCGCTTCTTTAATGTTTCCCTGTTGATAATGTGCAACTGCCAGATTCTCATATGCCTTATAGTCATAAGGACTAATCTGTATTGTTTTACTCCAGCATTTAATTGCTTCTTCGAGTTCGTTTAGTGCATAGAAAGTAGAACCTAAATTATAATATCCGACGGCATAGTCTGGTTTGATATTGAGTGCTTTGATATAATTTTGTTTGGCTTCATCGAATTTGCCTTCATCTTTAAGGGTTGAACCATACGTATTGTAAGCCCACCAATTATCTTTCACCGCTATCGTAGCATGTTTGTACAAAGTTTGTTCATTACGCCAGAGCTTCACTTGATGCCGGGTCAAAACCATGAGGATTGAAAACAGAGCAATCGAGCATATAAATAGAATTTCTTTTCGAAAATGAAGGCGAGAGAGGAGATGTGGAAGTCCCCATGCAATCATGATAAAAAGGCCGTTGAGAGGTATATACGTATATCGGTCAGCGTAAGCCTGCATGCCCACCTGCACAAGGCCGATAGCAGGCACCAGTGTACCAAGGTACCATAACCAACCAACAGCTAGGTAGGAATGTCGCCGCATTTTCCAGATTATGACAGCTGTTAGAAAAAACAAAAACAAAGCTGCCCCTACAGCCTGCCAAGTCTGTAAATTCTGAAGTGGATGCGGGTAAAATATTGCCAGGTTACGGGGCCAGAGCATGTTACGAATATAGATTATGTAAGATAACGAAACATTGCCGAGTCGATAAACCAGAGGATATTCTATTTCGGATTTCATAACTTTTGTGTGATGTTGAACCGAGTAGACTATCATACTGGCGTATGCGGACAATATAAGAAGTGGTATTTTTTCAACAAAACATCGGCGGATAGAAACACTAATAGTAGTTGATGAGCAGTTGAGAGACTGTTGCCCTTTAAGTTTGAGACGTCCCAGAGGCCAGTAGTCTAATAGTAGTAATAAAAAGGGCAAGGTGACCGGCATTTGTTTGGCGGTAAGGGCGAGGGCAAAAAATAAAAGCATCAGAAGATACCTTTTGACTCCAAGATTTTCAACATACCGTACATAAGCCCAAATTGTTAGAATCCAGAAAAAAGTGCTGAGTACGTCTTTGCGTTCCGCTGCCCAGGCGACTGATTCGACATGTAGGGGATGCAGGGCAAAGGCCGCTGCAACAAAACCACTAGGCCACAAATTTCCAGTCATACGTTTAAGAACCAGAAAAAGCAGCAGGGCATTAGCTGCGTGAAGTAGCACATTCGTAAAATGGTGGCCACTTGGATTCAAACCGTAAAGCTCATAATCCAACATATGTGAAATCCACGTTAACGGATGCCAGTTGTGCGCGTGATAGCTTTTGCATGCCCAGAGGATGTTTTCTATTGTAAGGCCTGAGTTAACGTGGCTGTTATCAATAATGTACGCGTCATCATCAAAGTGGGTGGTAAAATCATTATACCGTACCGGCTCATAAGCAATAAAAGTGGCAAAAGTCAGGATAATACAAATCAAAATCGAGTTTAATTTATCACGTGATTTTATCATGGATAAAGTACCTTGGTTTAATTTTAGTCTGCTTTTCTCATCCACGTTCATTCATAATGGGATTAGCAGCGCTTATAGCTTTTTCAGCAGTTTTTCTGTGTTCATTTCTCTTAAGTAAGCTTAGCATTTCCTGTGTCTTCTGGAGCATCATTTGGAACCGCTCTGCTGTAGTTAAGGATCTAAGATAATCTAATTCAAATTCGATTTCTTTTTTATCGTTATGTTTATCCAGCTTTAGAACAACCATATAGTTCCTTTAAGCCAATATTTGACTCAATTTGACTGGGTTTTATGAAGATTTTAATCCGATATTGGCGATAGTTTAATAAAAAAGCAATAAACTGATACCGGGTCAAGGCCATCAACAAATCCGGCCAAGGCCAGCCAAGTAATACGATTGCTGTTGTATTGTGAATTTTGAAACAGTGCCAAATTGCGGGCATAGCCCGCACTACTTTCGCCCGAGCTACGCCCGCTTTATTTTTCCTGCCTTTTATAAAGAAGCCGGGAACTTGTTATTTACAATTTGTTTAGATTGTTGCTCTTTATTATTAGCCGAAATAATTGCCATTGTCTCTCGATACTCTTTGGCCTCTGCTAGTTTTGTAAATTCGACTGTTAATCCATTAGCTACAGCGTGTTCTTCTATCTCATCTAATGAAACCGCAAAGAATTCCTTCCTTGAATTGACAAGATTGATTTGTTTGTCTCTAAAGTGTTTATGGAATGCGTTTTCTAGTTCTGGTGCATTCTCAGAATAAATCATTGCATGTATATCAAATGCAAAAGGCACAGAGGCATCGCCCAATTCTTTCACTCGTTCTTTCGGCTCAAGTCTTCGTGTTAAACCGATTTTATAGACTTCTTCACCAAATGATCCGATGTTTGATATAACATAGACGTGACCTGATTTTGTTCTTTCGGCCATTGATTGAGCCCTTCGGTTCTTTTCTTCTGCTTCTTTCAGCTTTTCCTCCAATAAAGACATTTGTGTTTTCAGTTTTTCTAATCTTTCTCCTTGCGCAGATACCATTTCTTGGCGTGCTTTTTCAAGTGCCTTGTTATATGCTTGCTCCTCTCTTATGGCATCTTGCATAGCTGTTTCAATTTCTCGCCGGACTTTTTCTTCTTCTCTCATCTGCTCCCTGATTCTGCGTTGTTCTTCTTTTTCGGCCTGGAGTTTCTCTTGATACTCATGCGCCAAACTTATTTCCTTTAATTTCAGCTCCAAATAGTCGGGGCTTATTACTATCGCGGAAGGCTCTCCTGATTTATTTATTGCTTCGTATGCTTTCGTTATCCTTTCTCTCATTTTTTGCACATTGTTCCAACTAACTTTCAGTACCGCCGCATCACATTCATTATTAAATGCCCTGAGCATTAATTTTATCATACGGTTGGTCATTTTCGTACCTTCACTTTTACTTCCTGAAACCGTCCACTCTGTTGTACATATAGCTGCATTTTTAACACGAACCATTTCCTTTTGTTGCTTTCTTATATTTTGTATTTCAATTTTATATCTTTCCGGAGTATCGAAATTGAAGTGTGGCTCGTACAATCCATATGATAAATCTTCAGTTTGTTCTTCCAGAAGACTTATTTCTTTAATCAGACTTTCATAAACGCTTCGTTTTTGAGTGTAACTATTTCTTAGTTCATTTTCTCTTGTTACGTATTCAGCGACAAATTTCTCATATTGGTTGCGCCTTTCTTGAAATTCTTTTTGATATTTTTTTGTCTCCTTATCAACATCTATGACATCTTTGAATTCTTCAAAGTATTCATCAAATTCTTTTTTCTTGGCTATAAAAAGAGTGACAAATAATCCCGCCATAGACGCAGATGCAAGGAATAGAATAAAGAAAATTGCAGCGTACATTTTATACCTCCAAATTGATTAATAAATCCTTTGGGGCGAACAATCTATTGCCTGACAAGTCCTGTTATTACTCAAACGATTCGTTTTTTTCTTTGCAAGTCCTTCCCGCTGATTTGCTTCAAACCGTAATCTCCATTAGTCGGTCATCTTTTTTAGATTTTATAGTCTTCAACATCTATGGATAAACATGCTTCTACTGCCTCATAGATATTTTTTGGAAGCTCTTCGAACGAGTCGCCCTGGGTAACACAGCCGGGGATGGCTGGAATTTCCGCCCAAAAGCCGCCTTCCTCTGACTTGTGTATAATCGTTTTTAATTTCAATGTTGTATCTTTTTATTTTGTATTTATTATACCTTTTAACCTACAAAAAAGCAAGAGTTTCAAACTCGCAGTTCTGCGTTTAATCAGGACAAAGGTGGGACAAGCCCCCCCTACCAGTGTATAGGAGCCATCCCCCCACGTGCCTTCAGGCCGGGCGTTTTTGGGCCTCCCGTCGAAAGATTTCCTCGTACACCTTTTCGTAGCCTGAGACCATCTTGTCGATAGTAAAGTTATCTTCCACACGTTGGCGACATTTCCTGCGGTCTATTTTATCGATTTTGCCAACGGCTTGGGCCGCTTCATCCACATTATTAACCAGATAGCCGGTTTCATTGTCTGCAATGACCTCCCTGCAGGAACCTAAATCCATAGCAATCACCGGCACTCCCGCACCCATAGATTCGGCAAGCACAAGACCGAACCGTTCGGGAATGGTATTAAGATGAAGAACCGCGTAAGTTTCTTTGAAAAGTGCGTCACGCTGAACGGGATTGACAGAGCCGATAAACTGAACCGAAGAATCGTTGATGTACGGCTTGACCAGATTGTCAAAGTAATCCTGGTCCTGGATTATGCCTGCTATAATCAGGTCTTTGCCGCACTTCTTCGCGGTCTCTATCGCCAGATGGACGCCTTTGTCGTCATGTATCCGACCTAAAAAGACCAGCTTATCACCCGGCTCAGGCCTGAAGGTAAGGTTGGATAAATCAATGCCGTTATATACTGTCGCCAGATAGGGCAGGTCCTTATCCCGGTCCGAATCGCTTATCGAGACGTAGTAATTGTTCTTATATTTGTGATAGACGGGCAGGATATAGGGCGATGAAAAGCCATGAATCGTAGTCAGCATCGGCGTATTTATTAATCGCGAATACGTCAGAGGAAGGTAATCGAAGTTATTGTGAATAAGGTCGAACTGGTCGGCCTGTTCCATAACCTCCGAAATGTGCAGGCAGCCGACCACCCAGGGAATCTGCCGCTTGTCCTCTTCATAGCCTTTCTCGATGACGGCGTGAAGCTTCGCCTTTGTTATCGAATCCTTCGTCGCAAATAGGGTAACATCCAAGCCGCGAGCCACCAGGCCCTCGGTAATATTGCTGGCCACCGTCTCCCACGCGCCGTATTCCCTCGGCGGCGTCCGCCACGCTACCGGAGAAAGAACCGCTATTCGCTTATCCTTTAGTACCATTTTTCGTCGCCTTCCTTATTCAAAACCTTAATCTTCAGACCTGGCCTGTTAAAAGTACTGATATTATAACGAGGTCGAGACACGATTCAAAGCTAATCACTTGATTGCAATTCTGCTTGCTCAAAAACTCGTAATCATTACAACTGGATAAGAAGGCGTTAGCTATAACGTACAGAAAACTGTTGAAACCTCTCTTGACGTCGCTTACACTTTGTCATTGTACCGATTAATTGTTTTCACGCAGGAGCTGCACTTATGTATGTTGAGCGATTTGTCGAGAATCCTTTAATTGTGCCGGCCGATGTGCCTCCAAGCCGGCCGGACTACGAGGTCGTAGGCTCATTTAATGCCGGTGCCATTACCTACAAAGGAGAGACGCTCCTGCTGTTGAGGGTGGCTGAAAGGCCGAAGGACAAGGCCTATGATGAGGAGCTGGCCCCAATCCTGAATCCCGCGACAGGCAAAATAGAAGAGTTAAGGATAAAGCACGGCCAGCCCGGCCTTGAAACAATAGACTCGCGGATATTCTCCTACGAGAACAGAACGTATCTAACCAGCATATCGCACCTGCGTCTGGCCCACAGCAGGGACGGCCGCAACTTCACAATCGAACCGGCCCCTGCCGTCTTTCCCCGTGAAGAATACGAGACGTTTGGTCTGGAAGACCCACGTATTACACAAATCGGCGAGGAATTTTTCATCACATATAAGGTTGTAAGCCCGGATGGCATTTGTACGGCACTGCTGAAAACTAGTGACTTTCAGGATTACGAACGATTGGGCATAATCTTCTGCCCCGAGAATATCGACGTTGTCTTATTCCCGGAAAAAATCAATGGCCGATACTTCGTGCTTACCCGGCCGGTGCCAAGGCATATTGGTCTGCCTTCTATCTGGCTTGCCTCCTCGCCGGACCTGATTCACTGGGGCTGCCATAGGCCCCTTTTACTGCCCAGGGTAGGGCGGTTTGATGGTGGCAAGGTTGGCGCGAGCTGCGTGCCAATTAAGATTGAAGAAGGCTGGCTCGAGATTTACCACGGCGCGGACGAGCAGGGCAGATACAGCCTTGCCGCCGCCCTGTTGGATAAAAAGGACCCTTCGAAGCTTATTGCCCGTTCTTTGGAGCCTTTAATGGAGCCAAAGGCCGATTATGAGCTGGCCGGCTTTTACGGCAACGTTGTCTTTTCCTGCGGGGCAGTTATCGATTCGGCCGGCACAATCACAATTTACTATGGCGCAGCAGATTCCGTTACGGCGGGTGCAAATATCAAACTCCAGACTATTTTGGACCGTTTGGATGAATGCTGTAGACTCTTCAGGTCGTAGTTTCGTCCTCCGGGCCTCGAGTCAAACTGACAAAAAATCCTATTTTCCTGTACCATTTGACTGGACAATCCTGTGCCGGAAGTCTAAAATTCCCGGTTATGACGAGGAAAATACTGGTTGTTGACGATGAACCGGACCAGCTTGCCCTGCTTGAGATGAACCTTGGACAGGAGGGCTTTCTCGTCTGCACTGCTGCCAATGCCGCCGAAGCTCGCATTGCAATCCGTGCAGAGAGGCCTGATTTAATTCTGCTGGATATCATTCTTCCCGATGCCTCCGGCGTCAATCTTGCAGCCGAGTTTAAACACAGCCCTGATACCGCCGGTATCCCGATAATTATGCTTACCGCCAAGGATGCCGAGACTGATATGGTCGTGGGCCTTAGTGTGGGCGCCGACGATTATATTACCAAGCCTTTCAGTATCGCGGTGCTACTTGCCCGCATGGAGGCCGTTTTAAGACGTGTTTACGAAACTCCCGAGGTTTCGGAAGAAGCTCTTATTGCCGGCCCGATTAAGGTTATCCCCGCCAATCGTCAGGTCTTAATCGATGATAAACCGGTCGAGCTTACGGGGGCGGAGTTTACAATACTTGCCGCTTTAGTACAGGCCGGTGGGGCGGTGCTTTCCCGTGAAGAGCTTATGAGCCAGTTGGGCAGCGAGGGAGTCGGCAAGCGTATTATCCCGGTGCATATATCGTGTCTTAGAAAAAAGCTTGGTCTCGCAAGAAAGCTTATCAAAACCGTCCACGGTGTCGGATACAGAATCCAAACCTGAATTTCATCGCCAGTGACTTGCGGCTCGTGTTCCCGGCAGGAGTTGTCAAGCGCGGAAATATTGCGCGAAAGTAGGGACTAAATATTTTGGCGGTTATTTTTGTGGTTTTTGGAATTCGGCCAGTGCCTCGGTTTTCAGCCTCTGGGCGGCTTGGAGCAAATCGTCTCTGGCCGGTTCCTCGTAAGGCTTCAGCTCGAAGCTCCATTCGTACGAGTCGGTCGTTTTTGCCGGCCAGCAGAAAGATGCGATAAAATCAAACGGAAACATGTCATACCACGGCGCTTTCAGGTCACGGTGTGTGTTCAGCGTCTCGAAGCCCGGCTTGCTTATTCGCACGCTGTAATCCCCGTACCAGTTAAATGAGACGGTAACCGGAGACAGACCTATCTCCTCATCGTTCAACGTTACCAGTGACCCGGTTGGTTGCGTATTTATTGTCAATTCCCGCCGGACACCCCCACAGCCGGAAACTAAAACAGCCATTAGAACCGAGATAGCTGTGCTAAATGCCACGCCTGTCAAATTACGCATATTCCGCCCTCGCAATATCAACTGCGGATAAACTAACACTATCAGCCCCGTTAATCAATAGTTTAATATGGAAATTCAAAATCGTTGACATTGCGACGCTCGGCCTGTAAGTTATTCGTCAACCTGGTTTGTAAGGCGTGACAGAATGAAAATCTCTCTGGATTGGCTAAGCGATTATATCGAAATTGACCGTTCGGCGGAGGAAATCGCCGAGATATTGAGCAATGTGGGTTTGCCCTATGAGGGAATTGAATATGTCAAAAATGATGCTGTAATTGACATCGAGGTAACGAGCAATCGCGGCGACTGCCTGGGCCACATAGGCGTTGCCCGCGAGCTGGCGGCGGCGACTGGTAAAGAATTGAAAATGCCCCACATTGTCCTTGACGAATCCGAACAACGAGTGGATGAGCTGGTCAGCGTTGAGATTGCAGAGCCGGAGCTTTGCGGCCGATACACCGCTCGCCTTATTGAGTCAGTCAGGGTGGGTCCATCGCCGGAATGGCTTGTCAAGCGGCTTGAAGCTGTGGGTCTGCGGAGCGTTAATAATGTGGTTGACGCTACTAATTACGCGTTGATGGAGACCGGCCAGCCCCCACACGCCTTCGACTTCGAGAAGATTGCTGAAGGCCGAATAACGGTCAGAAGGGCAATGCCGGGTGAAAATATAACGAGCATCGACGGCTCAAAACATGACCTTAAACCGGATATGCTTGTAATTGCCGATGCTAAAAGGCCCGTTGCGCTTGCCGGCGTTATGGGCGGTCTGGATACCGAGGTATCTGAGGATACCACCACAGTCCTTTTGGAAGATGCGCATTTTAATCCTGTCTCGGTGCGCAGCACATCGCGCAGACTTGGCCTGCCCTCCGAGGCCGCTTTTAGATTCGAACGCAACGTTGATATTGAGATGATAGATAGGGCCTCACAGCGGACCGCACAGTTGATAACGCAACTCGCCGGCGGTAAAGTTGCTGCCGGATTGGTTGATGTTTATCCTGGTAAGACGAAGCCAAAAACTGTAATCCTGAGACTCTCGCGATTGCGAAAGCTGTTGGGAATCGAGGTGCTGTACGCTGAGGTAATAAGAATTCTCACGGCACTGTCCTTTCAGCCTCAGGGCAAGGATGACCAGGTGCATTGCACAGTGCCTTCCTGGCGCAGCGATATTTATCGAGAGGTCGATTTGATTGAAGAGGTCTCGCGGGTATATGGCTATGATAAGGTCCCGCTCGAGAAGAAAATAAATATCGAGGTGGCCGCCATCGACCGCCGAGGAGATTTGGCAAACAGGATAGGTCTTTTCCTCAATGCCTGCGGATTCTACGAGACCGTTAATGTATCTTTCGTTGACGGTACCGTTGCCGAGCTTTTTGACGCCGGCCTGCCGGCGAGGCAGGGAGCTGCTCAGGCCGGTTACTTGAAAGTAACGGACGAATTCAGGAAGGGAACCAATTTGTTGCGGCAAAACCTGATAGGCTCTTTGCTGGGCGTTTTGAAGTCCAATTACAATGCCAAGAACATCCCCTGCCGAGTATTCGAGCTTGCTGATACATATATCCCTCGCGGCCGGGAAGTTGGACAGCTACCGATAGAAACAACTAAACTGGCCCTCGCTTCCGACAGTGATTTTCGCGAGCTGCGGGGCGTTGTTGAAGGACTGCTGAGTTCTGTTAATAAGCAGCTTCGCCCGGTTTTTAAACCTGCCGAATTGCCCTGGGCATGCGCCGGCGCCGAGATATTCGTTCAGGATAAGTCCATCGGTATTATCGGCGTGGTTTCACAGCAAGTCATCGAGAAATTCGGCCTAAAGGATGTAATACCCTGTGCTGCTGAGCTGGATTTCGCTGTGTTGATGGAGCTCTATAGCAGAGTCGAAAAAGTCAAGCCTATCCCGCGATTTCCCGCTATTGTTCGTGACCTGTCGGTCATTATTGATGAGAAGTTTCGCTGGTCTGATATTATCGCATCCATTAACAAAAAGGCTCCACCCGAACTTGAAGACGTCGAGTATGTTGGTACTTATCGCGGCAAACCCATCCCCGCGGGCAAAAAGAGCGTTACGCTGTCCTTGCGTTTCAGGGATGAAGAAGGAACGCTAACCCACGAAACAGTTGACCGCTTCCAGGCCGATATGGTCAAAGCCCTGGACAAGTCCACCGGAGCCCAACTGCGAACCATCTGATTCGTGTTGTGAAAGTCGCACACTCATTTTTTAGCTATCCTTTGACGGCTCCTCTTGTCAGGCCGCTGATAATACGCCTTTGAAACACCAGCGTTAGTATCACTACCGGCAGTGTCGTAACAACAGACGCCGCCATTATATTTCCCCAGGGCGTTTGGCCGTGCAGGCCCTGGAAAAGGGCTATACCTACCGGAATTGTGCGAGCCTTATAATCTGTTGTCAGCATAAGAGCGAACATAAACTCATTAAGTGCAAAAATAAAAGACAGCAGAAAAACAGACGAAACTCCCGGAATCGCGACCGGCAGGATAACTTTGCTTAAACTTTGCCAATACGTGCAGCCGTCTATTAAAGCGGCTTTGTCCAATTCTCTGGGAATTTGAGAAAAATAACTTACAAGTATCCATAAAGACAACGGCAGAATCCAGGCTATGTACGGGAATAGCAGGCCCTGATAGGTATTAATCCAGCCCAGCTTAGTCATAAATTTGAAAAGGTATCCAACCAACCCTATCTGTGGAAACATAGAGACTGCGAGTGCAAAAAACAGCAGATACATTTTGCCCGGAAACTTCAATCGTGTTATGGCATACGCGGCCAGAGACGCGACGACAACACAGAAGAACGCACTCAACAATGAAACCACTACACTGTTACGCAGGTAATCGAGAAAGTGAAGAGACTGGTCAGCCAAAACAGCCCTGAAATTGTCCAGCGTGAATTTAAATGTTACCTGCTGCGAAAGAAAGTCAGCCCTTGTCGAGAAGCTTACTGCCACCATATAAATAAACGGGAAAAGACAGAAAATCAGGCAAAAAACCATTCCGATATACACAAGGGATTTTTTTATCGTATCTTCTCTCATATTTCGTCCGTACTGAACCGGCCGGCTTTAATATAGATTACCGATAATGAAAATGCGACTATGAATAAAACGACAGACACTGCCGAAGCATAGCCGAAATCGCCGCTGAGAAAATATTTATAGGCATAATGTGAAATTGATGTTGTTGCTCCGCCGGGGCCGCCGCCGGTTAGAACGTATATCATATCAAAAACACGCAAACCATCTATGGTCCTGAATAAAAGCGCGACAATGATTACAGGTTTTATCAAAGGAAGAGTAACTTTATGAAAAATCTGCAAGAAGTTTGCCCTGTCTACTTTTGCCTGACTGATGAGTTCTTTAGGCACCGCCTGCAGGCCCGCAAGCACGATAATAGCGACAAATGGTGTTGTTTTCCAAACGTCCGCGGCCACTACAGCACCGAAGGCCCCAATGCTGGTGCCCAGCCAGTTTGCCGGCTGGCTTGTTATGCCAATTTTAGTAAAGATGAAATTAGCTAAGCCGTAGCTGTAATTGTAAATAAGCTCCCAGGTGCGGGCAGAAATGGCAGCTGGTATCGCCCAGGGAATCAGAACGCATGCACGAAGCAGGCCACGAAGGGGAACGTCGGCATTCATAAGCAGCGCAAAGATAGTTCCCAATACAATTTCAAGGGGGACCGATACCAGAATGAACAAAAGAGTAAATTTCAAGGCCTGCCTGAAACCGGAATCGCTAAGGAGCTGCTGAAAATTCTTTAGAAAAATAAACCGTTTACCGAGGAAAGAGACATCCTGAAAAAGGCTGTTAACAAGTGTGCCTAAAACCGGCACAAGGATAAAAAGGAAGATAAGAGTAATCAGTGGTAAAATAAAAGTGCAGGCGCTCTTTATTTCCTTGTGTGCGGCATCCTTGTTTTTTTCAATCCTGTTTCCGGCCATATTTTGCGACGACTTTTTGAGCTTCCTTCTCCGCTTCAGACAAGGCCTGCCTTACCTTTAACTTACCGCTAAGAACGCCGCTGACATAACGCTGAATTACCTCGGAAAGCAGCGTATAATACGGAAGATTAGGACGGGGCTGGAGGTTCTCGAATACATCACGCAGTGAAGCGAAATGGGGCATCTTCTCAATTACCTCAGCATCGGTATAAACATCACTTCTGCCCGGGTTCCAGCCAAGATTCAGGGCGAGTTTTTTTTGTGTGTCGTACGAAAGGACGAATTCCATAAATTCGAAGCTTTTCTGTTTTGCATCCGAATATCCGGATATTCCTATATGCCAGCCACCAAGGGTAGAGGTGCTTCGGCCGTCGGTAAAGTGTGGTAAAGCGGCTATTCCCACGACTCCTTTAACCGGTGAATCCTCGGCCTGGTGCAATGCCCAGGCATAGGGCCAATTACGCTCGAACAAGGCATTGCCCCGCTGAAAAGCGAGCCTTACTTCTTCTTCTTTCATTTCAGTATAGGTATTGGGAGGTGATATTTTATGTTTGTGAATAAGGTTATACATAAACTGCGTAGCCTGTAAATTTGCTTCTGTATTAATTTTAATATCCCGGCCTTCGAGGGTGATTCCACCACTTTTTGAACCTGTAAATTCCAGCCAGTTACACACAAGACCCTCATATTGTGCTCCCTGCCAGACGAATCCGTAAAAGTCCGGATTGGTCTCTCTGGCCTCTTTCTGCACAGCCATAGCCTGCCGGACAAAATCACGCCAAGATTGCGGCGGCTCTTTAATGCCGAATCCCTCAAACAAGTCCCTTCGATAATACAAAACCCCGCCATCTACATAAACCGGCAGGGCAACAAGCCTGCCTTCGTACTTATCAGCAAGGTTGAGCACCTTCTGGAAAAAAACTTCCGAATCAAGCTGGCTCGATTGCATATAGCCTGCAAGGGGTTCGAGCCAGCCGGAAGCCGCAAACTGGGCCAGCCACGCCACATCCATTAGAAAAACATCGGGGTCGGCCTTTTTCGACCTTAAAGACGTAACAAGCTCTTGCCTTCTCAGGTCGGTATCCGTCGGCTGTCTTAATAAATCGACTTTTATACCGGTTTGAGTCTCGAATTCAGCTATTAACTCCTGCCAAAAATCCAGCTCCGCAGGTGCGCCGCCGACGGCAAAGGTGATGTATTGAGCCGACTTTTTGTCACATCCACAAAAGGATGTCAAGCAGACAATGAGGAGCAAAATGAGAAGTCCATAGGCTATTCGCATTTTTCCGGTTAGACCTGCTATATCGTTACTCTTTGGAAAATTCGTAACAGAATTTCTACTTTTCAGGGAGATTCTTAAACGAAGCGCGCAACTTCGGTAAACTTTCCGGGTAATTCTTTTGTATAAACTCGACAAGCTTTTCCCTGACATAACAGCGAAGGCTCCAGGCCGTTGAGGCGTCCGCAGCACTCATCAGTGCCCTTAGTTCAATCGCATGTTCAGAGGTATTGGTAACCTGAAGCACACACACTTTGCCGTCCCACAATTCAGAACCCTTCAATATTTTCCGGAGCTCGGCCCTGACGGCCTCGACCGGCACTGTATAGTCAACATAAATGAATACTGTTCCCAACAAATCTGCGGTTACACGAGTCCAGTTTTGGAAAGGTTTCTCGATAAAGTACGTGATTGGAACTACTAAACGTCTCAAGTCCCAAATCTTCACAACTACATAAGTCAGAGTTATCTCTTCAATTCGTCCCCATTCATTTTCCACGATAACCACATCGTCAATGCGAATCGGCTGAGTGAAAGCTATCTGAAGACCGGCTATGAACGTTCCGATGGTTCGCTGAGCAGCCATACCAACGATTATGCCGATAATTCCGGCTGAGGCCAGGATAGTTGTCCCAAGCTGCCTTACCCTCTCGAAAGTCATTAACATCATTCCCAGTGCCAGAATACACACAACAATGAGCACTATTCGTTTCAAGACGTTTAACTGAGTGCGAATTTTTCTGGCCTTGAGGTTGTCTTTTTCATCGATATTGAAGCGACTAATGATATACCCATCCAGAACATACGTTGTCTTTATGAGCAACAGCGATACCAGGCCTATGAAAAGCAGACTAAAAGTTTGCTTTGCAGCATCAAGATATTCCTTAGGTAGCCCAAAGAGAAAGGTCGAACGTAAAACTAAAAGCACCAAAAGCCACTGCGCGGGACGATAAAAATGCCTGACACATAGCTCGTCGATAATGTTTTTAGTTTGCCTTGCAATAACCAGCAGAATCCTGTAAACAAACAAGTGGCCTAACAGGCCTGCCAGTAGAAGTATACCTAAAAACCAAAATGTCCAGTCATTTATTTGTGTTCCACTCATCACTGCAGTTCCCTATATATGTTGCTTGCCGAACATCGAGTTTAACATATACAGATAATCAGAAAGCAAACGAGTTATCAGAAATTTTTCCCTGACAGTTTGTTTGGCCTGGCGTCCCATAATTTCATTTTCTTTCGGATTTTTCAATAGATGTACAATCCTGTCGGCGAAGCCTTTTGTGTCTTTTGGTTCAAGTAAAAATCCATTTTTACCGTCCTCTATCTGCAGGGGTATACCACCTACATTGGATGCCACAACCGGTTTTTCTTTCCATAGCGCTTCGGTCACGGCAAGGCAGAATCCTTCTCTGGTGGATTTTTGAATTATGACGCTGGAGAATCTCTGGACCGCGTTCACTAATGTTTCATTATTGCCGACGACGAACAAGATATTGCCGCTCTTTACAAAACGGTTGGCTTTTTTGTAGATTTTTTCAAACATCCTTAGGCCTTCGGGGTCGTCACTGGCGACGTTGTAACAGAAAACCAGTCTGCAATCGACTTTTTCTTTAACCAGTTTGAAAACCTCTATTACTCCTTCCGGGTCTTTCCAGGGGTCCAGTCTGGAGACCTGAGTAATTATCGGTTTGTCAGTCGGAATATTTACCCTTGTAATTTGCTCCAGAATGGTTTTCGTGGGGATGTCCTTGTTTTTCTGGCTGAGTGGATTGATAGCAGGAAGCATAAGTCTTTGGTCGACCGGCAGGTCTCTCTTGAAATATTTCTCACTGGAAAAAACCACCTGTTCGTACTTTAGAACAAAGCCTTTTAGAAAATCCCACAATTCTTTATGAGGGTCGGTCAGGTCTATGTGACAACGCCATATCCAAGGTTGGCTTTTTCTATATGACCTTATCAAAGACAAAGGCTGCGGGTCGTGTACTATAACACAGTCGTGGTAAAGATGCGTGAATCTTGAAAAATTATCGTTGACCTGAAGATATGTACGTTTTTTTCTTTCGGAAAAGTTTATTTTTGCACCTTGTAAAGCATTATGAAAACTTTTCGTAACCTCAAAAAATTCCTGGCTGCCGTGCAAAATTCGCCAGCCTGCATCTATCCCCACGTCATTCATCAGCATAACAAGTGAGTAAAGAATCTCTGCAACACCGCCTCCCTGATATGTGGCATTTAAATGGACGATGTGTTTGCCATAAAGGCCTCTGGCCCTGGCGTAAATTTCAGCTAATGTTTCATCAGGTACAATATGACGGAAATCTTCAAGTCTTAACATATTATCTCCTCGATGAATTTTATTCTTTGATTAATTCTCCAAGTAACGATTTAAGCTCATTTGCGGAATCCAAATTGAACCTGGCTTTTGAAATACCATGTCCTACTTTGATTGAATATGCATTGTCGGGCAGAACTGCAAACATATCTTCGTCGGTGTAATCATCTCCAGCTGCTAAAATAAAGTCCCATTTTCTTTTTGAAAACCACCGCTCTGCAGCACGACCTTTGCTTACGCCGATGTTTTTTACTTCGAGTATTTTACTGCCTTCGAATACTCCTATGTCCAGGTTTTCGGTTAGATTCAAAACAGCATCTCTCAACTCCTGGAGTCTGAGAGATGCCAATTCAGCGTCAGCTCTGCGGTAATGCCAAACCAGAGAGAAGTCTTTTTCTTCAACGGAAGAGCCGGGAGTTCTATCGGCATATAACTCGAGGATAGGTCTTATCTTGTCTTTCCAATCATTTAGCAGCGGTTCTATAACCTGCCAGTCTTTGCCTTTCTCTTTGATCCAGGCTCCGTGTTCGGAAATTAGCGAGGCATTAAGATTGTTCAGCCAGTAACTCAGGGTTTCTTTATCTCTGCCGCTGATTATGACTATTTCATTTCTTTGCTCTGCTGCAAGTTTCTTTAACAGGGATTTAAGTTTTTTATCAGGGCCGGCTTTTTCAGGTCGACTCACAAATCCTACGAGTGTTCCATCGTAATCCAGCAAAAACAGTCTCCTATGACTCGTTTTATATGCCTTTATCAGGGTATTCCAGTTTGCTTGGGTCAGCTTGTTCACGGCCAACATTTGCTGAGTCTTCTTGACTTGCATGAGGGCCTGCATGAAATCATCCGCCCACCTTATGGCGGTGTATCGGCTTAGTCGGTTTTGCATCAATCTGTTCCGCTCAACCTGCTCGTCAATCGGCATTTCAATAGCCTCTTTGATGGCTTTAATAATAGCGGTTTTGTTGTGGGCGTTGACTATGACTGCCTCGCCAAGCTCGCTTGCGGCACCAGCCATCTCGCTAAGGATTAAAACACCTTTACCATCTTGCTTTGTGGCTATGAACTCCTTGGCTATCAGGTTCATACCATCACGCAGCGGCGTCACGAGTGCTACATCCGCGATGCTGTAAAGAGTCAGGAGTCTCTCGAACGAAACAGCCCGATAGAGATACCAGACAGGCACCCAGCCGATGGCTCCGTGTTCGCCATTGATTCTGCCCACAAGTCCCTCAAGCTTCTTTCTCAGCTCCATGTAGTCGCCTACACCCATTCGGGATGGGACCGCCAGCAGTATGAGCGTAACTTTCTCCTTGTATTGGGGATTCTCACTTAAAAACAAATCAAAAGCCTCGAGACGCTCGATAATGCCCTTTGTATAGTCGAGTCTATCTATCGAGACGATTATCTTGCGCTGGCCGACTTTCTTACGAATCGTATTGATACGCTTTTTGACCGCAGGTTTGGTAGCACCGGCCGAATACTTCTCGTAGTCGATACTCATCGGGAACGCATCAACTTTCACATTCCTGTTGCCTGCCCTCAAGGTCCCCATAGAGTGCTCGATGCCGATTATACGGACGGTGCTGCTTAGAAAATGCCTTACGTAATCGTAAGTATGAAAGCCTATAAGGTCGGCGCCGAGCAGGCCGTTCAGCAGTTCTGTTCGCCAAGGAAGCAGGCGAAAAAGCTCAAAAGAGGGAAAAGGTATGTGCAGAAAAAACCCGATTTTGGCATCGGGAAGTTTGTTGCGTATCAGTTCCGGAAGCATCATAAGCTGGTAATCATGAATCCAGATGTAATCATCCGGACCCGCAAGTTTAAGAACCGACTCACAGAAAATGTTGTTTACCATCTTGTAATAACGCCAGAATTTTTCTTCGTAGACGGTATATAAAGGGAAATAGTGAAACAGCGGCCAAATAGTCTTGTTACAAAAACCCTCGTAGTAGTTCTTGAGATGCTGTTTCGAAAGGAAAACCGGTTGGCAGCCCTCTTCGGCCAGCCTTTCAGTAATCCTGGTTTTCTCTTCGGCCGTCAGTCCTTCACTGTTTATGCCGGGCCAGCCTGCCCAGGCGACTTGATAAGTTCCCCGAAGCGAAGTCAGCCCGGTCGACAGTCCCCCGACACTGTCCGAGAAGTGAATGCCTTGTGAGTCCTTTGTAACTCTTTTTGGCAATCTATTTGAAACTGTTATCAGTCTATGCATAGTCTATATTGTTTTTCACATCCCCTAGAGCCGCGAACCTGAAAGGATTTTTCCGATATTGCTTGTCCGAACAAGCACCTGTCTGTTTTGAGACGCCCGTAGAAACGTAGCTCGAATGACCAGTATATCGAATCTGTTGCTGTTGGCAAGCTCTATCAACCCTCTCATTAACGGCAAATTCCGATAAGTACTAAGATTTTGTCTTGAGAAAAACAGCTGACTTTGCCGAAAATCTATATATCGCTGCTGTGTATAGGCTTACAGGTGGTGCATCATAGTGCGATATTTTGCTTGATTTTTATTGCACTATGTGGTATAAGAAAAAATGCAGGCTGACCCCTGCAATGTGCGTATGGAAAGCGGCCGTAAAAAAGAACCGATATCCCATACTCAGGGAAATCAGACCTTGGCCGTGCCAAAAACGCCTATTAATTTGGGACTTTTGGACCCAAGCAACGATTACCCACCTGGAAGTACTGGGTTCTTTTGAGGGCTTTTCTACGGCATTGGCGGAGGCTGCCTTGCATTTAAAAAGGCCTGTTTAGTCAGGCCTTTTTTATTTCACTTTAATGTCCTATAAGAACTCCTGCTGTATCTGATTAGGGAGTGTCTGTAGGACTATTACTTAAACCGCCTTACTCCGCTTTCCAGTTAAGCAGTTCTGCTGATTTGTCGATTAAATCATAATGAAGCCGGATAACTTCCTTGTTTTATACAACTCTGACGTCGGATATCCTGGTACAGAGGAAAATAAAATATGCAAAAAGTCCGTACTTTTAACATTTTACCTTCGCTGCCTAAGCCGCTGAGGGAGCTCAAAACTATTGCCTACAATCTTTATTGGTCGTGGGATCCTGAAATTGTCGAGTTGTTCAGGCGTATTGACCACGGTTTGTGGCGGTCTTGCGGTCATAATCCCGTTGCCTTGCTTGGGGCTGTCTCGCAGGCCCGGCTTGAGGACCTGTCTGGAAACGAGGGCTTTCTGTGCCAACTACAGTCGGCGGTGGAAAGACTGCAGACTTACTTTCAAAGGCCAACATGGTTTGACAAAATCTATGCGAAGAATGCTGATTGCCTTATCGCCTATTTCAGTGCCGAGTTCGGCATTCACGAATCTTTGCCTATTTATGCCGGAGGCCTGGGGCTTCTGGCCGGGGACCATTTGAAGACCTCTTCCGACCTCGGTGTGCCTTTGGTCGGGGTGGGGCTGCTCTATCAGAAAGGCTACTTCCGCCAGTACCTCAACACTGACGGATGGCAGCAGGAACAATATCTTGAGAACGATTTTTACAAAATGCCCATCGAGCTTGTTCGGAAAAATAGTGGTCGGCCGTTGATTATCAGGGTTCGATACCCGCAGCGTTCGGTCGCCGCTCAGATTTGGAAGGTCTCGGTCGGAAGAACGAAATTATTTCTGCTCGACACAAACACACCACTCAATTCACCTGCGGACCGTACAATTACGGCCAGCCTTTATGGCGGCGATAGAGAAACCCGAATCCGTCAGGAAATAATGCTTGGCATCGGCGGCTTCAAGGCACTTATGGCTATGAATATTGAACCTGCCGTCTGCCATATGAATGAAGGCCACGCCGCTTTTCTCACGCTCGAGCGGATACACAGTCTGCGAACCAGGACTAATATGAGTTTTGATGAGGCCGTCGAAGCTACGAAGCCGAGCAATGTTTTTACCCTGCACACCTGCGTTAAGGCCGGCAACGATGAATTCCAGGTAGAAATGATGGACAAGTATTTCGCCAGCTATTTCCCGAATCTTAGTATAAGCTGGAATCAGTTTTTGGCTCTTGGCCGCATAGAACCCAATGATGAAACTGAGACGTTTAAGATGCCCGTTCTTGCCATGCGTCTCAGCGCCAATTGTAACGGCGTAAGCGAATTGCACGGCCAGGTTTCACGTCAGATATGGAGCCAAATCTGGCCCGAACTGCCTCAACATGAAGTACCCATCTGCTCAATCACGAATGGGATACACCCTAAAACCTGGCTATCGCCGGAAATGAATGTTCTCTACCAGAGATATTTGGGTTCTAACTGGCCTGATGAGGTTGTTGATAAGTCGCTGTGGCAGCATATCGAACAGATTCCCGACGAGGAGCTCTGGCGAACTCATCAGCGATGTAAAGAGCGATTGATTGCCTTCTGCCGGGCCCGTCTTAAAATGCAGCTTCAACGGCGTGGAAGCTACCATACCGAACTCGGATGGGCTGAGGAGGTTCTCGACCCGGAGGCATTGACTCTTGGCTTCGCTCGCAGGTTCGCAACTTATAAGCGAGGTTATCTCTTGTTGAAGGACCCGCAGCGTCTGACGAGACTACTTACGCAGACGGACCGGCCTGTCCAGTTGATTTTTGCCGGTAAAGCCCACCCCAACGATACTGAAGGAAAGGAAATAATACGTCAGATTGTTCATTTCGCTTCACAACGCAATCTACGTCGCCGATTGGTATTTATCGAAGATTATGATGTCGACGTTGGGCGTTCTATGGCTCAAGGCGTCGATGTCTGGCTGAATACGCCCCGAAGGCCGATGGAGGCCAGCGGCACAAGTGGTATGAAGGCTGCACTCAATGGCGTCCTGAATTTAAGCACTCTCGACGGCTGGTGGTGTGAGGCTTATACTCCGGAAGCAGGCTGGGTCATAGGTGCCGGCGAGGCCTATCATGATGTCGGATACCAGGACCTTGTGGAGTCCCAGACCCTCTATAATCTGCTTGAAAATGAGATTGTTCCTCTGTTCTTCACACGCTCAGCCAGTGGATTGCCGCGGGCCTGGATACACAGAATGAAAAGTTCCATAAAATGGATTGCCCCTCGATTCAATACAAATCGTATGCTTTCCGAGTATACGCGCAGGTTTTATAATTCTGCCGCAGCAAGATGGAAATCTCTGACCGACTCTAATATGACCCGTGCCAGGAACCTTGCCGCCTGGAAGAGTAATTTAAAACAGTCCTGGTCGGAATTGACCGTGAGAACTGTCAGTGTGGAAGTTAACGACGGTAAGCAGCTTGTTCCTCTCAGCTCCCGGCAGCCGAATCTTGAGGTGGGGGCCGAATTAAAAATTTCGGCTACTGCCAAACTCGGAAAACTTACTCCTGACGATATTGCTGTAGAAGTCTATCATGGACCGGTCGACTCCTGGGGAAACATCACCGACGGTTCGACAATCAAAATGAATTACGAAAGAAGTACCGGCGAAGACAATGAGCACATATTTATCGCTTCACTGCCGTGTCGGCTCTCCGGCCAACACGGTTTTGCCTTGAGGATTTTGCCAAGTCACGCGGACCTTTTTGGCTCCTGTGAGCCCGGCCTTATCCGCTGGGAAGCGTCCACCCCTGAAGTGCCCACAATGACCGATTAGTAGTGATGTTAATAACTGAATTTGGTTGTGTGCGCAGTCCGGACTCTCTAACAAATCTGAATCTTCGTTGAGATATTTTTAGCTTATTTACTCACTGATAAAATCCTGTGATGCCTAAAGCTTATGTTATAGCGTGGTCGGTCTGCGGCTTCGGGAAACGAATTGTAGCTACTGCTTTTCCTTCTCACTAATAAGGTTGTATGCCTTTTCTGCCGAATCGGCCTGTTCAAGTTTTTTTCTGAAAGGCTCATCCAGCATTAGTCTGCTGATTCTTGCAAGGGCCTGAATGTGTGGTCCTGTTCGGTCTGCCGGTGAAATTAATAACATCACTATTGTTACTCCCTTACCGTCAATGCTGCCGAAATCCACCGGCTCGTGCGTAATCCCCATTGCCATTACAAGTTCATTGACCCCCTTGCACTTGCCGTGTGGTATCGCCACCCCAGAACCTATGCCGGTGCTTCGAGTCCTCTCCCGTACTAGCACCGCATCCAGACAAACAGCCTGGTCCACCAGTTTCTCCTGCTTGTCCAGCAAGTCAACCATATCGGTTATTATGGCTTGCTTGTCCTTCCCCTCCAAAGGCACTTTAACGCAACTCGGTTGAAGAATTTGGGTTAACAGCATTGTTTGTACCGAATAAAAACTGCTATTCGTAGATAAACATAAGCCGAACAGTTTACTCATTGTCTGTCTTTATTTCAACAGCTTTCCCCTAAATTTTTCTGTCTACTTGAATCTCACGAATATAGGTAATTTTCTCTGGGAACACATCGGGGTTTTTCATAGCTAATATCTGTTACCAGTGCCGGACATTTATTTGATTATTAATAGAACTATATCTTTTTGTCTGCTTTGCGGGTGATGTTGCCTGTGTATCTCACAATCAATATTTTTGTATATTTTTTTGTGCCGCTTCCAAGTACCGCTGCTTTTTCAACATCCAGCCTTTTGCAAAGCCGGGCATACGAAAAGATAGTTTTTTAGGTTGTTAAGTCAAGCACCTAAGGAGTCGTCTGGACCTTGCGTCTTCTTCTTCTGACGTCCAAGCGGACAGGGACATTGTTCTCGCCGGCTTCGATGTCCTTTTCATTAACTGCTACATGCAGGGCATCGGTGGCGGTGGCAGCGAAAAGGTCCGCACCTATCTCGTCCCAAAGCCCCTGCGCACGGTTAAAAACGCCACCGGATACCATTATTTGCATTTGTGGTACGGCATTGACCTCTCTTATTTTGTCTATTAGCCTTCGTATTGCTGGTACTTTCTGGGCTAAGGTACCGTAGATTAATAACATATCCGGTCGACGCTCGTGAACAAATCCAAGCATGTCATCATCATTTACTCCTCCGCCTAAGAACCTGACTTGCCAGCCGTCGCTTTCAAACAAGTCAGCCATCATTTGTGCCCCAAGTTCACCGTATTCCGTTTCGGCGCTGCAAACTAAAACTTCTTTACTCCGTAGGGGCCGGCGAGGAAGCTTATTTTGCAACTGGTCGACAATTGTGCGATTGATTCGCGTTGCCATATGTTCTTGTGCAGAGTTTATCTTTTCGGCATTAAACAGTTCCTCGATTTCCACCATAATCGGCCAGATGATATCTGTATACACGGCTACAGCCGGTTTGCCAGTTTGTAGGGCTTCCTCGATTATGGCCCGACATCCGGCACGATCTCCAGTTAGTAACCTTTGAAGGTACCTTTCCAATATTCTCTCGCTTACCATATTATATCTCCAAAATACCTTTTTTGTTTCTTCTCGATTTTTCATTTTATTAATATAAAAAAAGCAAATTTCATAGGCCAAATGTTAAGTTGGATAATATAGGAAATATCGGCAACATATGTATCGGAACCGCATGGAGAAAAACTTTAGTTAAAATGGGGAAGCTGTGTAAACTCATGATAAACCTGTTCTAATACCCATATATCATCTAATTACAGTATTTATAACGACTTACAGTGACACAACGGTCGGACCAGTCAAAAACAACTATTTTTTACAACAATATGACACGTTTCAGTCCGAAGTATATATGATTCGCCGATGAAATAATTCCTGTCACGCTTCGGCTGGCAAGCGGCTGGCAGGAAACGACTTAAGGCGAAGGCAGGTGGCTCAAGACGATTAGTATTGTGCCAAAATGCTGCTTTATTTAGATGATAATGCAACGTGTGTAACACTCTTGACAGTATGATATAAAGCAGGTAAAAACGAGATGATAATACTTGCTGGTATATAGGGGCAATCATAATGCTTCGGTTTTTTAGTGAAAAGACCGTTCAGGGGGTGGAGAACTCGGGCCAGTTCGCCAGGTTCTTTGCCCAATCACTAACAGCTTCGGCGCGTAGTTGCTTACAGGTTAAATCATATTCTCTGGTATGGGCACAAATGAATGTCATTGGTGTACACAGTGTGCCTGTAATTATGATAACCGGTGCTTTTGTTGGGATGACGCTGGCGATACAGGCATACGACCAACTTGCAGGAATGGGGTTGGAAGAACATCTTGGTGTCTTAATCAACATATCTGTAGTTAAAGAGCTTGGCCCGGTGCTGGCGGCAGTAATGCTGGCAGGACGCGTAGGCGGTGCACTAACCGCGGAATTGGGAACGATGAATGTTACTGAACAAATCGATGCGGTAAGGAGTATGGGAACCGATCCGATGCGTTATCTGGTTGCGCCTCGTTTCCTGGCGTGTGTATTACTCACTCCATTTCTGATTATATATGCCGACCTGCTGGGTATACTGGGCGGCTTTTTTGTCAGTGTTGTGCAGCTTGGTATTAACAGCCGGGCTTACTGGCAGTTCAGTGCCGCCGGCGTCGATTTGTGGGATTTGTCAATAGGTGTGGTCAAAGGATTTTTCTTTGGTGGTGCAATAGCGGCTGTTAGTTGCTATAAAGGATTCACGTGCAAAGAAGGTGCGCAGGGAGTCGGGCAGGCTTGTACTGAGGCATTTGTCGGAAGCTTTATAATGATACTAGCGCTCGATTTTGCCCTGGCTGTTATCTTCAAGGCTGTTTACAGCACAATCTGGCCGACCAGAATTCTATTGCTATAGCGGACTTATGACAGAGCAAAACGAACAAACTAATAATGTTATGCTCCGCCTCGACGGACTGACCAAGAAGTTCGGAAACAAAATCGTCCTGGAAGGTATCTCGCTGGCTATCGAGAAGGGCAAGACAACCGTTGTCATAGGCCCCAGCGGTTGCGGAAAGACGGTGTTAATAAAGCATCTGATAGTGCTGCTGAGACCCACGGACGGAAGTGTATTTTTGAAAAATAAAAGAATCGACCAACTCCCCGAGCGCGAGCTGGATAAGATACGCACGCATTACGGTTTTTTGTTCCAGGGCGGCGCTTTATTTGACAGTTTAACTGTTTTTGATAACATAATATTTCCCATTCAACAGCACGGCAGGGATATTGGCTGGAAAGAGCTGGAAGAGTTGGTCAAGACAAAACTGGCATTGGTGGGGATGGATGGTTTTCAGAGTTATTATCCGGCGAATCTATCAGGTGGTCAGAAAAAACGGGTGGCTCTTGCCAGAGCGATTGCGCTGAATCCCGAAGTGATTTTGTACGATGAGCCGACGACCGGCCTCGACCCGATTCGTTCCGACATAATCAATGAGCTTATTCTGAAGCTTCAGAAGGAACTTGGCGTGACAACTGTGGTCGTTACTCACGATATGACCAGCGCCTACAAAATTAGTGACCGCATCATTATGCTTCATAACGGCAGAATAATAGCCGATGGTGATGCCGACCATATCCGCAATCACCCTAATTCAGTCGTTCAGCAGTTCATCAACGGGCAGCTCAGTGAAAATGACCTGGCCGCTCTGCGTCTGGGCGGCACGAAGTTTCAAACACAGTTTCTGCCTCGTGATTTTGAGTAATCAGCGATGCCGTCCGGAAAAAAACCCGAGCAGGTTGCAGCTGAGCTGGCCCGAATCAGCCGAGCCGATGTTTTTGGCGATATTTTCCACCGCGCCGCTTACAGTACCGACGCAAGCATTTATCAAATCATCCCTTTGTGTGTTGTCGCGCCCAAAGACAGTCAGGATGTCGCTGTCGTTGTAAAATATGCCGGAGAGAATAATATCCCGCTCGTCGCTCGCGGCGCGGGCAGCGGCGTGGCGGGTGAGGCCCTGTGCAGCGGGATAGTGCTCGATATGAAGCGTTATATGAACCGGGTCATTGATGTGGCCGATGACGGCTCAACGATTACCAGTCAGCCCGGTGCAGTCCTCGATGAGTTAAACAGCGTTCTGGCGGGATTCGGCAAAAAAATCGGTCCTGACCCCTCCAGCGGCAACCGTGCCACTGTCGGCGGCTCTGTTGCCAATAATGCGACCGGCGCCCATTCGCTCAAGTTTGGCTATATAGCTGATTATGTGATTGGCATCGAAGCCGTTCTGGCCGACGGCAGTATCGTTGAATTCAAGAACGATTTCGACCCCGCAGATAGTGGTGACGGTAAAGTGGCTCGTTTTGCCGAAGGATGTTTGACAGTCCTCGGAGAAAATGCAGATTTGATTGCCGCTGCTCAGCCTCCGACTAAGCGTAGTCACAGCGGCTACAACATTGCGAACATATCCAGTGACGGGAGGATAGATATGGCCCGCCTGCTGGCCGGCTCGGAAGGAACGTTGGCGGTCTTCACCAAAATCACGTTAAGGACCGTTGATATTCCACCCTCGCGGGTCTTGCTGCAGCTTGAGTTTGATTCGCTTGAGAAAATGGCTCGGGCCGTACCGCTTATTGCCGACTCCGGCGCCTCGGCCTGCGAACTGATGGATAGAAGTCTGATGCAGTTGGCTGCCGAGGCATTTGCGCAGTACCGTGATGTTCTTCCGACGTCTGCGGCAGTGGTGCTTCTGGTGGAATACACAGGCAGCAGCGAGCAGCAGGTAAAGCAGAAAATACAGGCCGCCTCGGCAATGGTGTCCGAGCTTGCCTTATGCACAACGGCTGTCTTTGACATCGCGAAGCAAGACCTTATGTGGCAGTCGCGCAAGGATGCTGTGCCGCTGCTCTACCGGACGAAAAGCCGGAAGCGCCCGATACCGTTCATCGAAGATACCTCCGTCGAAAACGCCCGGCTTGCCGAGTACATCACCGGCCTGAATGATATTGCCCGGCGGTATGATGTGTCGATGGCGTATTACGGGCATGCCGGCGATGGTGGATTGCACATTCGGCCGTATATGGATTTGGCAACCGCCGAGGATGTTAGAAAAATGCAGTCAATCGCCACGGAGGTCTTCTCCCTGGCCTGGTCGCTGGGCGGTTCGATGAGCGGCGAGCATGCCGATGGGCTTGTGCGGGCGGCGTTTATAAAGGGCCAGTACGGCGATGATTATTATGAGGTCTTGCGCAAAATTAAGAATATCTTCGACCCTGACGGCCTTTTGAATCCGGGCAAGATTATCAATGACGATGCTGATGTTTTGGTCAGCAATTTAAGAGCGCAGCAGGGCGCTGTTGCTGAGAAGCTGGAAACAAATCTGTTGTTCAGGCCGGATGAGTTTCAACTTGAAGTCGAGCAGTGCAGCGGCTGCGGTCTCTGCCTCAGCAAACAGAACGATTTGCGAATGTGTCCTGTCTATCGCGCCCTTGGCGATGAGCTGGCAAGCTCGCGGGCCAAGGCAAATCTTATTCGCTTCTGGCTCACCGGCCAATTGAGCGAAGATGATTTTGAGTCGGACAGATTAAAAGAGATTCTGGATTTGTGCATCAACTGCAAGGCCTGCTCGGTGCAGTGTCCTTCCGGTGTGGATATCTCGAAGCTGGTGTTTGAAGCCCGCGCTGAATATGCCAGGCGTAAAGGGCTTAGCCGGGCCGCCTTTGCCTTGAGCCGTAACCGGCTGCTGAGTATGCTGGGAAGTATCTTCTGGCCTGTGTCAAATTTCGTTATGGCGCTGCCGCCTTTCAAATGGTTTCTTGAAAAGACGGTCGGGCTTGACCGCACGCGGACTTTGCCGCGGTTCGAGTTTGGCCAGTTTCTTACCAAAGGCCGTAAGTATTTGCGTTCCGCCGGGCCGGTTAAAAATCCGGTCGATAAGGTTGTATATTTTGTTGATACCTTCGTTAATTTTAACGACCACGCCCTTGGATTTGCGGTGCTTAAGGTCCTTCGGCATAACGATATCGAGGTAATTTTGCCGCCGCAGCGACCGGCCCCTCTGCCGGCAATGGCATACGGCGACGCAAAAACCGCACGCAAGGATTTGGAATACAATATTGCTCATCTTGCCGGGCCTGTGCGGGAAGGCTACAAGATTGTCTGTTCCGAGCCCAGTGCGGCACTTTGTCTAAAACAGGAGATGAGACATTTTGTTGCGGGCGAGGATGCCGAGCTTATCTCGGAAAATACCTTCGAGTTGTCGAGTTATCTTCTGGGCCTGCGAGAGCAGAACAAATTAAAACCTGCGACAAAACAAATAACCAGGGAATTTATCTATCACCTGCCGTGCCATTTGTGTGCGCTCGGCGAGGGAATACCAAGCGTAAAACTCTTGCAGGAGCATTGCGGCGTGAAGGTTAACGAGCTTAAAAGCGGCTGCTGTGGCCTTGCCGGGACGTTCGGTATGCAGAAGAAAAATTACGAGCTTTCCTCGCAGATAGCTGCGAGCTTTAAAGAGGCACTGGAAAAATCCCCCGTCAAAAGTGTATTGACTGAATGCGCCGCCTGCAAGATGCAGATAGAGCATTTAAGCGATAAAGCCGTTCAGCACCCGATTGAGATTTTAGCAAAAGCCTATTCGATTGATTCCTTCGACTATGCTCAGTCATAGGGACTTCATACAGAAGACAGGTTTTTGAATTATAAAGTGCAGAGAAGCACTACGGCGGGCACTTGGCGCAGATTGAGCGGAAGAGCATTGTGCTCAGGTAACGCTCGCCGCCGTCGGGAAGAATAAAAACAATTGTGCCGGACGACATATCCTTTGCTATGCGCAGGGCACCGGCCACGGCCGCTCCGCTCGACATTCCGACAAAGACACCCTCCTTTTGGGCAAGCAGCCTTGTGGTCTCAAAGGCCTCGCCGTCGTCAATGGTAATCTTTTCATCCAGCTTGCTTGGGTCGTAAATCTGCGGCACAATCGATTCGGTCATATTTTTAAGGCCCTGTATTGCGTGTCCCTCCGGAGGCTCAACGCCGACGATTCTTACCTGCGGCTTTTTCTCTTTTAAGTATCTGCCCGCCCCCATTATGGTTCCGGTTGTGCCTATGCCGGCAACGAACGCGTCAATCCGGCCTTCGGTCTGCGAATAAACCTCCGGCCCGGTCGATTCGTAATGGGCAAGCATATTATTCTCATTTGTGAACTGATTGGGCATATAATATTTATCCGGCTCGGCATCGAGAAGCTCGTGTGCCTTTTTAATCGAGCCGTCGGTCCGCTGGCTTGCGGGCGTTAGCACGACCTCGGCACCAAGGGCCTCGAGGATACGCTGTCTTTCCGTGCTGACGCATTCCGGCATACAGAGTGTAACCTTATAGCCTTTGGCTGCCCCAATCATCGCCAGTGCGATTCCGGTATTTCCCGATGTCGGCTCGAGTATTGTCTTTCCTTTGGTTAGCCGGCCGGACTGCTCCGCCTTTTTTATCATCCAGTAGGCAGGGCGGTCTTTCACCGAGCCGCCGGGATTGGACGATTCGAGTTTACCGAAGATTCTCACGTCCGGCTTTTTGCTGTTCAGGTTACTCAGCTCAATAAGCGGTGTGTTTCCGATGGCTGATAATATGCTCATAACGACTTTTCTCTAGGTTTGGTTAAATAGTAACTGATTACTACTGGCCAATTGATTTTACGTGCATTATTCTATATATTAAACCACAGAAAACAAAGCAGAAACCGGTCGCAATTAGGGATGGCGATGAGCAAAGAGAAACTTAAAAGGGCGGTATTGTGGCAGCCGGCGGAGGATAAAAAGGTCCGCTGCGGCCTGTGTAACTGGCGGTGCCTGATTGATGATGGCAAGGCCGGCAGGTGCTGTGTGCGCAAAAATGTAGATGGCGTACTGTATTCGCTGAATTATGATAAGGTCTGCTCGGCCAATCCCGACCCTATCGAGAAAAAGCCTTTATTTCACTTTCAGCCCGGCTCCCGAAGTTTTTCGATAGCGACTGCCGGCTGTAATTTCCGCTGCGTCTTCTGCCAGAACTGGCAGATAAGTCAAATGGCCCTTGAGGGCGGCCAGATCGACGGCCAGGCCCTGAGTCCCGAGCAGATTATTACCGCCGCGGTCCGATACGGCTGCAAAAGCATTGCATACACCTATACCGAGCCGACGATTTTTATGGAGCTGTGCAATGACTGCGGACGCTTGGCGAAAGAGCACAACCTTACCAATGTCTTCGTCAGTAACGGATATATGACTAAAGAAGCGATTGATTTTGCCGCTGAGTGGCTTGACGGAATAAACGTTGATTTGAAGGCCTTCAGCGAAGATTATTACCGCAAACTTTGCAAGGCCCGCCTGCAGCCTGTGCTGGATACAATCGCATATATTGCCAAAGAGACTAATATCTGGCTCGAAGTTACAACGCTTATTGTCCCTGAGCAAAATGATTCGGAGGAGGAGCTTAAAAAGCTTGCCGATTTCTTAGTCAA
>CAYZTY010000011.1:0-35345 GCA_964481525.1 uncultured Pirellulales bacterium | reverse complement strand
CGAGCCATTGTGCGAGCGCGAGCGCATTTTCGGAATGCCTTGGCATCCGCAGGTGTATAGTCTCGAGGCCCTGCAGGAACAAAAAGGCGTTGAAAGGGGACATACAAGAACCCATATCCCGGAGGAATTGTGTTCTTGCTTTGACGATATAGGCCATTTGAGCAAAAGATTCCATGTATTTAATACCGTGATAACTGGGGTCGGGTTCGGTCAGTTCCGGAAACCGGCCATTTGCCCAATTGAATTTTCCAGAGTCGATGATGATTCCGCCGATGCTCGTGCCGTGGCCTCCTATGAACTTCGTGCAGCTATGGACTACAATATCAATGCCGTGTTCGATAGGCCTGAACAATATCGGCGTCATAACTGTGTTGTCACATATTACGGGTAGGCCGTGTTCGTGAGCGATGTCGGCTATTTTTTCATATTGCGGGATATCATTCTTAGGATTACCGACGCTTTCAATGTAAATAATGCGGGTGTTGGGTTTAATAGCCTTTACAAAATTGTCAGGCTCTCTTGGGTCAACGAATGTTACATCGATGCCGAACTTTGGGAACGTCTGGCTGAAAAGCGTGTACGTGCCGCCGTAAAGAGAGTTTGAAGAGACAATGTGTTGGCCTGTTTTGCAGATATTTAAGATGCTGACATAGATGGCGGATTGGCCTGAGCTCAGAGCGAGCCCCGCTACTCCACCCTCGAGTGCAGCAAGGCGTTTTTCAAGAACATCGGTGGTCGGATTCATCAGGCGGGTGTAGATATTGCCGAACTGTTTGAGGGCGAAAAGGTTCGCAGCGTGCTCGGTATCTTTAAATACGTAACTGGTCGTCTGATAGATGGGCACGGCCCGACTGAGGGTTTCGGAATCCGGCTGGTGTCCGGCGTGCAGGGCTAATGTGTCTAAATGATGATTCATTTCTTTGGCCATAGTTTAAATCCTTATCTAAGTCGCCGGTAATGTTTCAACCATTCGTTCGAGCGATTTTTTTGCTTTGAGCCTTATCTCTTCCGGGACTTTAATATGATACTTCATATCTTCAAGTGAGGCGACAACCTTGTCCAGAGTAATCTTCTTCATATTAGGACAGATTCCCCTCTCGCTGGCCGGTGTAAATTCAGCGTCAGGTCTCTTCTTTTTCAAAGTATGAATGATTCCATTCTCAGTGGCGACTATGAATCGTTTTGCGTCGCTATGTACTACAAACGTCAGCATCTGTCCGGTGCTGAGTATCTGGTCTGATAGCTCCTTTACCGGTTCGGTGCATTCCGGGTGTGCCATTACTATCGCGTCAGGATATCGTGCTTTTGCGCTGTTAATATCGTTTTCGGTGATAACCACATGTGTTGAGCAATAGCCGGGCCACAGTATCAAGTCTCTTCCTGTTCTTTTTTTCACAAAACTGCCGAGGTGCTGGTCCGGTACGAAGATAATCTCTTTGTCCTCAGGCAGTGACTGCACCACTTCAACCGCATTAGCACTGGTACAGCAGTAGTCACTCTCAGCTTTGACGTCCGCGGGACTATTCACGTAACAAACCACCAGTGCATCCGGATGTTTGGCCCTCAGTTCACGAAGCTGCTCTGTCGTAATCATATCAGCGAGTGGACAGCCCGCGTCTTTGGCCGGCAGAAGAACCGTTTTCTGCGGCGACAGAATAGCAGCCGTCTGGGCCATAAACAGCACGCCGCAAAAGACCACCACTTCCGCATCGGTTTCAGCAGCTTTTATACTCAGCCCCAATGAGTCTCCAGTAAAGTCCGCCAGGTCCTGTATCTCGCCGGGCTGATAGTTATGCGCGAGTATCACAGCCTTTCGCTGCTGTTTTAGCTTTGCTATTTTTTGAAGCAGGGCGTCATCCAACAGGAAGCTCCTAAATTAATTTTCTGTTTCACCGGAAATAATCTAAACATTCGAGTATCTACTTTTCACGTTGATTATTGAAAGATCGTTTTTAAGGTTGTTAATGCCTTCCTGCAAACTAAGTGTGGTCTTATAGCCTAACCGCCTAAGCTTTTCGTAAGAAACAAAATAATTGCGTTTGTCCGGGTCTTGTCCTATTTCTGCAAAATGAAGGTAAAAGTCTGCCGGAATATCGACTCTAAGAAATCAACCTCCTTTTTATAATCTTTGTCTTTATACAAAAGGTCATAATACTCAGCATAATTTTTGAAAACCTGCATCAGCGTTTCCTTAAGTGTATTCCTTAAAATAGAATTAAACCTTACTACGAGCTACTTTTGCGTTTTTTGTAAACCAGATCCGCCTTTGGAGTATTGACGGTGACGCCGGGTGGTATCGACTCTTTTATCCACACATTACCGCCGATGACCGCTCCTTTGCCAATAACGACGTCACCGAGTATGGTTGCTTCTGCA
Source organism: uncultured Pirellulales bacterium (assembly GCA_964481525.1). GTDB lineage: Bacteria > Planctomycetota > Phycisphaerae > Sedimentisphaerales > CAYZTY01 > CAYZTY01. The sequence goes on along the minus strand of CAYZTY010000011.1, from coordinate 32,969 downwards.
TAAATAGTGACATTGTCCTCAATGGTCGGGTGTCGTTTAACTCCACGAAGAGATTGGCCCTTGTCGGGTGCCAGGGCGCCCAACGTAACGCCCTGATAAATTTTTACATTGTTGCCAATAATGGTGGTTTCGCCAATTACTACGCCGGTTCCATGGTCGATGAAGAAATTTTTGCCTATCGTAGCGCCGGGATGAATGTCGATGCCGGTTCTGGTGTGTGCGCATTCACCCATTATTCTTGGAATGAGGGGTACCTGTTTGAGGTACAGCTCGTGAGCTATACGATGGGTGGCAATGGCGGTGATGCAAGGATAACTTATTACAATTTCCTCAAAGGACTGTGCAGCGGGGTCGCCTTCATAGGCTGCGGAAACATCACCTTTTAGCAATTGTCTGATTTTAGGCAAACAGGAAAACAAATGGTTTGTGACACTGTGAGCCATCTCGCCGCAGTCGCAGTCCGCACAATTTTTTGTTCTGCAACCATAGCGGAAAGCGTGCTCTATTTGTTCGGACAGTTCCGAATATACCTGGCAGAGTATATCCCCGATAATGAAACTGATATTTGCCCTGGTAGTGGTTCTCTTTCCGGTGTACCCTGGGAAAAGGACTTCTATCAACAGGTCGAGAATTTGGACGATATTGTCCCTTAACGGCAAGTTGGAGACGTCAATGAAATTTATGCCGGAATCGCCGGTGTAAGTGAGCACAAGGTCTTTTATGATTTTTTCTATATTTTTGGTTTCAGGTGTTTTACGGCTCATTATCAGGCCCCAATCAATTATTTTTTATAGTTTTTCAGACTTATGTGAGTCTATTGGCAGTTTATTGTTCTTTCTTGCTTTCTCGAGCAATTGCTGCAGTGTTATGGACTTGAGTACCTCGACGATTGCTTCCTGGAGTTTTGCCCAGGCCTGTCTCGCAACACAATTAAGATATCGCGAGCAATAGTCCTTATTTTCAAGGCATTCAACGGTTGCCCCGGGCCCTTCGAGGGTCCTGAAAAGGTCATAAAGTGTAATTACTGCAGGGGTTTTGGCAAGTAAATAACCACCCCTTGGACCCCGGACACTTTTTACTAAGCCTTTCGATTTAAGCATAGCGATTATTTGCTCAAGATATTTACTTGATATATTCTGCCTGCGAGCGATAGTTTTTATCTGTAGAGGCCCTTTATCGTACTGTAAGGCCAGTTCCAAGACGGCCCTGAGTCCATATCTGGTTCTTGTAGAGAGTTTCACGTAATATCCTATTCCTACCGAAACGGTAGTATATCTTTATTATAAATTTTGTCAAACTTTTTTGGATAAAATTATGACAAAATTTGGGACGGAGGGAGCAGGCGAGGAGGGGTGGCAATTAGAATGTGTTAAGCTCGGTGATTAAGGAAAGAAAGGTAAAAGTCAATCGAAATGAATTATACGTGATTGCCTTTTGGCGATGATAAGGTATTTTTTTAAAGTGTTTGAGAACTAATAATCGGTCTGGGCCGTATTGAAATATCAATAAAAATATATTTAAGACTATTTGGAAGTCTGTTTGCATTATATTTTTGCTCTTTTTTTCAGACATATTGTGTTATTTGACTTGATAGTGCAAAAACAGTGTTTTGGAATTTTGAAGGATATTTTTAACAAGTTGTTCTAAACAGATAATCGCGTTTGAATTATACTTGACAACCGAAGGGCTTTTGGTAAGATATTGTAATTCAGGGTTTGTTCTATTTCCCAAAGGGGTATAGCCGATGGCAAGGAGCCAAAGCAAAAGGGTAGCTTTTATATCCTCTTTCTTACCCCGAAAATGCGGCATTGCAACTTTCAGTTCAGACCTCATTAAACACGTCAAGTTAATTGCAAGCAGGGACTTCGAACCGTTAGTCGTTGCTATGCAATCAGATTACGAACATCAATACAGTGAGCCGGTAAAGTTCGAGATTCGGCAGAATGTTAAGAATGACTATCTGTGCTCGGCGGATTATATCAATTTCAGTCATGTTGATGTTGTCTCGGTACAGCACGAGTTCGGTCTTTTTGGCGGCGAGGGAGGCTCATACCTGAACCTTTTCCTGGGGAGGTTAAATGTACCGGTTATCACGACGCTGCATACGGTTCTTGCCGAGCCGACCCCGGAGTATTACAAGTCGCTGGTGGATGTGTGTGAGAGGTCGCACAAAGTTGTCGTTATGAATAAACGTGGCATTGAGATGCTTCGCGAGATTTACGGTATATCGGCGAAGAAGATATGATTAATTCCGCATGGTATACCGGATTTACCATTTGTGGACAGCAACTACTATAAACATAAATTCGGCATGGAGGGCCGCAAGACGATTCTTACGTTCGGACTTCTCGGGCGCAACAAGGGTATAGAGATGATGCTTAATGCGATGCCGAGCATAGTGGAAGCCGACAGCTCCGTCCTGTACATAATATTGGGTATGACACATCCGAAGGTGGCACTGCAAGAAGGCGAATCATACAGGTTTCGTCTGCAGCGCATGGTCAAAGACCTGGGAATCCAGGAGAATGTGATATTCCACAATCGATTCGTAAGCGAGGAGGAGCTTCGTAACTTTTTGTGTGCCGCGGAGATTTATGTTACGTCTTACCTGAAGAAGGAGCAGTTGACCAGCGGTACGCTGGGTATTGCGGTTGGAGCGGGCAAAGCGGTGGTTTCTACGCCCTATTGGGCGGCGCAGGAATTTCTGGCGGATGGTCGGGGTAAGCTGGTCCGATTTGGGGATTCGAAACACATTGCTGAGTCGATAGTTGAATTGCTGCAGAACAACGCACTATTTTATTCTATGAGACGTCGGGCATACGATTTCGGGCGGGCAATGATTTGGCCGAAAGTTGCGGAGCAGTACTGGAAGCTATTTACTGCCAGACGCTTACCGGCGCGTGTGCCGGCTAAAGCGATTCGGTCTGCTCAGACGCCGATATCAATTATCGAACTGCCGGAACCACGTCTGGACCATCTGATAAGACTGACGGACAGCACGGGATTATATCGGCAGGCGACTTTTACGGTACCAAATCGCAACGGCGGATATTGCACGACAGATAATGCGCTGGCGCTTGCGGCTATGACGAAGTATTGGGCACAGTACGCCGACAAGGAGGCGCTTCGGCTGTTCGGGATATACCTGTCTTTTGTCTGCCATGCACAGAATAATGACGGGACAATGAAGGACTTTATGAGTTTCGAGCGGCACTGGGTGCCAAATGAGCCTGCGCATGATGCCCTTGGACGGGTGCTGTGGGTCTTTGGCACGGCGATGGCTAAACCCCCATTGCCGGCATACTTGTCGATAATCAAAGACTGTTTCGACAGGTCGGTAAGACACATTGGGTCACTCTCTCCGAGGGGTATGGCTTATTCAATTCTCGGACTATCCGACTATTTGCAGCAGTTTCCGGGTGCCAGTGATATAAAACGGATTTTGGCGATGGCGGCAGATAAGCTGGTAGCACAATACGAGATTAGCCAAACAGCGGACTGGGATTGGTTTGAGGAGATACTAACTTACGACAATGCCGTGCTGCCTCAGGCACTATTCGTTGCTGCTATAGCGCTCGGAGAAGAGAAATATCTTTCGGTGGCCAATAAGACGTGTGAATTTCTGCTTGAGAAGACTTTCAACGGTTACCATTTCAGCTTTGTAGGGACTAACGGTTGGTATAAGCGTGGAGGACAAAGAGCAACCTTCGACCAACAGCCTATCGAGGCGGGAAGTACTGTAATGATGCTAAAAGCAGCGTATGAAGCGACCGATGATGATATGTTTCTGACCCTTTGGCGAAAGGCATTCGATTGGTTCCTCGGGGAAAATGACCTGCATATTCCGGTATATGACTTCAAGACCAAAGGCTGCTGCGATGCGCTTGAGCCGAATGGAGTGAATGTGAACCAGGGGGGCGAAAGTATGGTTAGTTTCCTCCTGGGCCTGCTGTGTATAGTCGAAAGTTATAGTGCTATGCCGAGTTCCGAAGAGGTGAAGGCTGACGTTCTCAACGAGATACTAAAGGCTGAACGGCTGAAGAAACCGGACATTAAAGAAGTAACCAGAGGTAGAACGGCCATCTCGGAAACAACGGTGGAAAAGCTCAGTTGAGACCTGGATTGGGTCAAGGGAGCCTTGTCATTTATAAGTAGAGTTTGGATTTGTTTTACGTGATTGAGTACGCCCGGGAATTTGTGGCCCAGATGGGAAGTAAAAACAATAGGGGTGGGGGAGAGTTATTTGAGTGAAAATCGCAACGTTTAATGCAAATTCGCTGCGCTCTCGGCTGCCGATTGTGCTCAAATGGCTCAGTGAAAACAAGCCGGATGTTTTGTGTGTTCAGGAAACGAAGGTGCAGGATGTTGATTTTCCCTGTGAAGCGTTTGACAAGACGGGGTATGAGTATGTTTTCAAAGGGCAGAAAAGCTATAATGGGGTGGCAATATTCAGCAGAAGTAAAATTTCGAAGGTTGAGTTCGGCTTCAAAGATGAGCCGAGAGATGAGGCAAGGCTGCTAAAAGCGGTGGTTAGGGGGATTGCGATAGTCAATACATACGTGCCGCAGGGCTATGAGCCGGACTCGGAGAAATTTCAATACAAGCTGGAGTGGTTCAAGCGACTTGGCAAGTACTTCGCGGCGAATTTCAAGCACGGCGAGCGTGTGATATGGCTGGGTGATTTTAATATTGCGCCGGAGGCCATAGACGTTTATGACCCGGAAGGGCTGTTTGGACACGTCTGTTATCATCCGGAAGTCCACAAGGAATTGAAGGAGGTTATGGAATGGGGCTTTACCGACGTTTTCAGGATGCACTGCAAAGAGGCGGGTCAATATACATTCTGGGATTATAGAATGAATGCATACAGGAGAAAGCAGGGATGGCGGCTGGACCATATTATGGCAACAAAGCCGATGGCCAAAAAGAGCATGGCCTGCTATATTGATGTAGAGCCGCGGCTGGCGGAAAAGCCGAGCGACCATACGTTTCTGGTGGCGGAGTTTGATTTGTAAAAAAGAAAAGTATCAATTGTGAATCGGGGGCGGTAGGAGGAGTGGCAACAGGGAAGACAGGGGAAAAGTTTTAACCGGCTGGATTTACGGGTCCGATATTGGCAGGGCTTCAGGCGAAAAAGCGATGGACAAGAGAATGGCTTTTGAATTTGCTTAGGAATACCTGATATTTTCTTGATAATCTGAGCCGAGTCGGATATAATATTATTAATAAAATTCGTCTGAAATTGGGGTGGATAAGTGAACGCTACGACAAACATATTCAGCATTCAAATTGACGTGGAAGGCGCGCGTGGACCGCCGACGTTTCCTTCACCCACAGTCCCGGCGGTAAATGTATGGTTCCCACAGCCTTTGTAAAATCAGGTTGTGAATGCCCAAATTAGACCCAAAAACACTGCTATCAATGCCAGCCAGAAGACCCATTTTAGTACATCAGTTATCTCCATATCTGTTCTGCCTGAATGTACTTTATGGTTCGGATTGTAATACAGAGGGTTAACAATAAAAGTATGATGATTATAACAAAATGAACAAGGTGGTCTAAAATCCGGTCTTTCCAGGAGTAATATTTCCCCTCTTTTGCAATGTTTTTTCTCGTCCACTGCATTTTCGGCCTTCCCTACTACTTCCAAGCCGGATATCAAACACCCCCTAAGACTTTGATTCAAACAAACCTATAGTATGTGGTCAAGCAGAAAATATGAATTTATGATTTTAAATGGGATTAAATCTAAAATTGCTGCCGATAGCGGCAAATTAGCTGTTTTAAGGCCGTGTGGGTAAAATGCTTGAAAATAGTCGGGTCAGGGATTACTTTAAGTCTTTTATTTTTAGACGGGGGATAAGTCGGCAGGGCTGGAATCCAGTGTTCGCCGGGAAAAAGGTAGTTAAGAGACATTTTTTTTAAGGTGAGGGATTTTGATTATGAGTAAGTTTAGAGTAAACCCGCCGCGGCGGGTAAATCCGGGTTTAACTGAGCTTGATGAGCTTTGTATTCAAACGATACGTTTCCTTTCGGCAGACGCGGTGCAAAAGGCCAATTCAGGACATCCGGGGATGCCGATTGGTATGGCGCCGGCGGCATACGTTTTGTGGACCAAATACCTTCGCCATAATCCGGGCAATCCGAAATGGCACAATCGGGACCGGTTCGTTCTTTCGGCGGGCCACGGCAGTATGCTGCTGTATTCGCTTTTATACCTGACCGGCTACGACGTCTCGCTGGAGGATTTGAAAGATTTTCGGCAGTGGGGCAGTAAAACGCCGGGTCATCCGGAACGTGCGGCAGAACTGGGAATTGAGGTAACGACCGGGCCTTTAGGACAGGGAATCGGCAATGCGGTAGGTATGGCGATTGCTGAGAAATATCTGGCTGCCCACTTCAACCGAGAAAAACTACCTATCATCGATTATAAGATTTATGCGATTGCAGGTGACGGATGCTTACAGGAAGGAATCTCTTCCGAGGCGTGCTCATTAGCGGGACACTTAGGGCTGAATAATCTTATTGTTATTTATGACGATAACCATATCACCATCGATGGCCAGACAGAGCTGGCCTTTACCGAGGACAGGGCGAAGCGATTCAAGGCCTACGGCTGGAATGTTCAGGTTGTGGGTGGAGACGGGAATGATATGGCATCTTTTGAAAAGGCTCTTAAGCGAGCACAAAGAGAAAAAGAGCGGCCGTCGCTTATTCAGCTTCGGACACACATTGCGTATGGCAGTCCGAATAAACAGGACACAGCAGGGGCACATGGGGCTCCCTTAGGGGCCGATGAAATAAAACTTATGAAGACGAATTGCGGCTGGGACCCTGAGAAGACTTTTCACGTTCCCGAAGAAGTATTAGAGCATTGCCGGAAAATAGTTGAGAAAGGCAGGAAAAAAGAGGAGAAGTGGAACAGGAAATTTAAAAAATACACGAAAGCATATCCTGAGCTGGCTAAAGAGCTCCGTGACGCGGAGGCGGGGATGTTGCCGGCAAACATTGATGAGCTATTACCAAAATTTGAGGCTGGTAGTTCCATTGCGACTCGTAAGGCGTCGGGCAAGACTTTGGATGCACTTATGCCGAAGCTGCCATTGGTTCTGGGAGGCTCAGCGGACCTTACTCCTTCGAATAATACGAAGTTTGCGGGTTCCGAGGATTTTCAAAGTGACCGCAGAAACGGCAGGTATATCCGTTACGGCGTCAGAGAGCACGCTATGGCTGCAATTATGAACGGGATAGTAACGAGTGATTTGCTTAGGGCTTACGGCGGGACCTTCCTGGTTTTTTCGGATTATATGCGACCTGCGATTCGTATGGCGGCTTTGTCTAAACACCAGACCATTTTTGTGTTTACTCATGACAGTATTGGCATCGGCGAAGATGGTCCGACACATCAGGCGGTAGAGCATTTCGCAGCACTTAGAGCGATACCAAACTTAATTGTGATTCGTCCGGCCGATGCAAATGAGACTGCTTATGCGTGGAAATTTGTTCTTGAGTATCGAGATGGTCCGGTGGCTTTGCTTCTTACACGGCAGGGACTGCCGGTTTTAGACCAGGGCAAGTACGCTTCCGCAGCGAACCTTAGCAGGGGTGCTTATGTACTGGTTGGTGTGGATAGGCCGGATGCGCTGCTTCTTGCAACGGGTTCAGAAGTACAACTGGCCTTGGGAGCGCATCAGAAATTGTCGGCCGAGGGGATAGAGGCACAGGTTGTTAGTATGCCATCCTGGGAGCTTTTCAGGAAACAGGATAAGACGTATCGTGACTCGGTCATACCACCGGGAGTGAAGGCAAGAGTTGGAATCGAGGCGGGGGTTGCACAAGGCTGGGATGAATGGCTTGGTGATAATGGCGTCTTTATTGGAATGTCATCGTTTGGTGCATCAGCACCCGGCAAAGTATGCTTCGAGAAGTTTGGAATTACCGTTGAGAGAATAGTTGAAGCGGCGAAGAAAAGCGTCGAGGAGTGCAGATAAGATGGCGAAAGATAAGATTAAATCGATTGCTGTGCTGACCGGCGGAGGCGATTGTCCGGGGCTTAATGCGGTGATACGAGCGGTTGTGAAGACCGCAATCACGAAGTACGATTTGTGCGTCTGGGGAATTGAAGATGGCTACCTGGGTTTGATAGATGGCCGAATGCGTGCTTTGAGCTACGACGAGGTCAGTAACATCCTGACCGTAGGGGGAACGATCCTTGGAACGAGCAACACGGCCGACCCGTTCAGGTTTCCGGTGAAAACAGGGAGCAGGATGCGGTTTCGAGACCTATCAACCAACTGCATCAGGCTCCTGCGGCAGAATGGTATTGATGCACTGGTTTGTATCGGCGGCGACGGGACGATGGCTTCGGCAGCGAAGTTTGCCAAGAAAGGCCTTATGGTTATGGGAGTGCCTAAGACAATCGATAATGATTTGTACGGCACGGACGTTACCTTTGGTTTTAATACGGCGGTTACGACGGCAACGGAGGCCTTGGACAAGGTTCATACGACCGCAAGCTCACATCACCGGGTGATGATTGTAGAAGTTATGGGTAGATACAGCGGCTGGATTGCGCTGCATTCAGGGGTGGCGAGCGGTGCGGACGTTATTTTAATACCGGAGATGGCTTATAAGATTGAAAAGGTCTGCGAATTTGTCGAAGAACGTTCACGGAGAGGTAAAAAATTCAGCATTATTGTTGTGGCCGAGGGCGCGAAGGAAAAAGGCGGTGAAGCAGTAATCCGAAAAAGAATTAACCACAGTCCGGACCCGATTCGGTTAGGCGGCATTGCAAATAAACTGGCCGGGCAGATTAACGAGCTGACGGGACTCGAGTGTCGGGCGGTAACGCTTGGTCATATTCAGCGGGGTGGAACGCCAACACCGTACGACAGGGCGCTTGCTACCGGATTCGGGTATATGGCAGTCGATTTGCTGATGAAAGGTGAAAAGAACCGGCTGGTTGTTCATAAAGACGGGCAGTACGGAAGCATTCCGCTTTGGAAGGTTGCCGGTAAAATTAAAAAAGTGCCGAAAAATCACCCGTTGATAATGGCGGCGTTGGCGGTAAGGACCTGCTTTGGTGTGTGATAATTAGCTTATAGTGTTGCTGCGTTTAAAAACAGTATTCTGACAGGCAGACATTGGAGACATTGGGTAAGGCGTTCTGAACTCAGAAATTATGAAGGCTAATGGTTGAAACCATTAGTCTTTTTCTTTTATACCTGCTCTGTTTTATCTACTCGCTGTTTTGGGTTTTTGGATAGATTTTTTCTTGACATTTATCGACTTGGGAAGTAAACTAATTAGTTGACATTTCCGAGGTGTATTCTGGGGAGGAAGGAGGCACAGCAATGAAAGGAATTATCAAAAAACATGCTGTCTTACAAGGTATATTTTGCGCTGAGTTAATAAGGCAGCTCAAGTTTACGTTGCCGGTTATCATTTCGATTTTTTTGGTTAATGTCAGCCTATCCGGGACGGTGGCCGAATCCAATCTTGTCGGTTGGTGGAAGTTTGATGAAGGCAGCGGGACGACAGCAAGCGACTCGGCCGGCTCACATAATGGCTCGCTGCAAGGCAGCCCGCAATGGACAATCGGCAAAATCGGCGGAGGAATTGATTTCAACGGGGTAAGCGGTTACATAGAAATCGCTGACGATGATTCGCTGACACCAAGCAGCGAGATTACAATCGCATTCTGGTTATATAACAGGGGGGGTAAGGATGCGGGTATATTTAAGTATGCAGCCTGCGCCGGAGGGCCGGGCTCTCCCGGCCGAAGCAGAGCGTATAATATTATCCTGCGGTCTGCAACGTCTCTGCTGCAATTCACGATATTTTCCGCTGTTGATGTATATGATAATCTTTACAGCGATAATACAATCGAAACTAATGGCTGGCATCACATTGCGACTACCTTTGACCAGGGGCAGGCCAAAATATATGTTGATGGTGTGCCTAATGGTTCCAAGACTATGTCGGTCTCTTCGATTATGAATGATGATAATCCGTTGATATTCGGAGGTTACTGGAATTACTGCGAGACAGGCACTTTTGCGCAAAGGTTAAACGGTATTCTCGACGACGTGCGGATTTATAATAAAGCTTTGTCGAGTGAAGAAATTAATGAGATTTATCGCGAGATTTCGTACAAGGCCTCTGTTCCGAATCCTGCTTATGATGCGACGGGTGTAGACCCGAATGTGGTCCTGAGCTGGTGGCAGGGCAAAGATGCAGATTCTCACAACGTGTACCTCGGAACTAATTTTAATGATGTGAACGATGCCAATACCTTTTCAGACGAGTATGTGGGTAATTTCGATACCAGCAATTTCGACCCTTGCGGGCTTGAAATTGCCACCACGTATTTCTGGCGAATTGATGAGGTAAACGAAGCAAACTCGTGCATATGGAAGGGCGACGTCTGGAATTTTACTACGTGGTTTGTGTTTAAACATAATATCAATTTTCCTAATGACCCATTTTTCGTGTTGGATAGTCCTCCCGGTGGTCCGGGCTGGGTGAAATTCACTATCAAGCTGGATGACCCGTGCACAGTTTATTACCAGAACAGCGACCTTTATATGTTCCACTATGACTTCGCTACCAACTGGCTCGAACCATTCATCGGGATGAGCGTTCCGGAATATTATGATGTGACGCTTTACGAACCGAATCAGCAGGCCGTGTTGGGAGCGGTTTTAATACCGCCTTTGGAAGGTGAGCCACCGGCGCCTACATTTGATGAATATGGAATTCAGTTTATTCGCTATGACCCGTATACAAAAGAAGAGATTGCCGATATGTTCGCGGTGGTTAAAGACAGTGTGATTGCCGACCCGTGTGTTCAGGCGTATTATTTTCCTGCGTATGAACAAATGCAGGTGGCCGAGGAGAACCAGGCCTGGTTCGAATCCCAGGGAATCCCAATCGGCTCAATTTCTCGGTGGATAGAAGGTAATATCTGTTATTCCGAAGGCTGGGCGCTTGGTGAATTGAAATACTTCCCAAGTGACCAGATTCAGGCAGCGTATCTCAATGGTGACCTGTTGCCTGAAGATATTCTTTTAACTGACGGTATACCGGCCGAGGTACCTTTCGTTGCGGGTATTATCTGCCTGTCGCCAACGACGCCAAACTCTCATATGGCTATTCTTGCCAGGACTTACGGTATTCCATTTGTTTTTCTTGCAAATGCTTCGGACATTGTTGAGACCTGGCAGTTAGTCGGTCGTCTGGCCCTGGTATGTGTTTTTCAGGTAGGCGGAGGATGCAGTGTCCAACTGACAGATGCATGGAATAATTTCACACCTCAAGAGATTGAAGATATACTGGCCTTAAAGACTCCGACGCCACTGGATATTACGCCGATGGCTGTTTACGGCGGTTACGGCGCAGATGCTAATAACCTTTTACCCGGAGATATTGAGTATTTCGGCGGCAAGGCCTCCAACTATGGCATGCTCAGGACGTCGCAACCGGACAATTGTCCGGTTGCGGTTGCACTATCTTTTGACGTTTGGAATGGGTTTTTGGACCAGCCGCTTACGCCGAGCGAGAATGTTATCATAGACCCTTGCGGATACGTTGTTTTCTGGTGCGACGATGAAACAGGCCAGGGCCCAAAGCACACAAGTTTCAAGTTAAGTAAAAACGGTGAGGACATAGGTCTTTTCGATGTTGACGGCACGAGCTTGATAAATGGCATTAGCTTTGGGGCGCAAACAACGGATGCATCTTACGGTCGTATAGTCGACGGCGTCGGCATTTGGACCTTTTTTTACGGCGGCGGCATCACCCCCAATGGGCCGAATCCCGGCACCGGCCCCAAACCGACAGAAGGATTGTTCATAAACGAGTTTATGGCCGACAACGATACTATCGTAGCCGATGAACATGGTGAGTACGATGACTGGGTCGAGATATATAACGCAGGGCCAATAGCTGTTGACCTTGGCGGTATGTATCTGACGGACGATTTTAGCGACCCGACCAATTTTATGATTCCGGCCGGCATTACGGGTAGTACTCTTCGTGAGGAAATTGCCAATCGCCTGGGAGGTTACACCTATCCTGTCTCCAACCTTGGGGCATTGTCAACCGACCTTGCCGCTGTTCGAAATCTTATCATTAATGCCGGTGTTACGAGTTTCAGCCCGCAACTGCAGAACGCTGTCATCGCAGTGTTGCAGGACCCGAATTACGGATTCGACCCGGACAAGAAAATCCGGTTTAGAAGCTCAACAAATGTCGAAGACAGCGAGAAGTTCACCGGTGCGGGCTTGTATGACAGCTACAGCGGCTGCCTTGCGGACGATTTGGACGGTGACCAGAGCGGGCCCTGCGCCTGTGATGCGGAGGAATCCAATGAACGCGGGGTATTCAGGGCGATACGAAAAGTTTTTGCCAGTTTCTATAATGATAACGCCTTCCTCGAACGCCTACGTCACGGTGTGGATGAGACCGAGGTTGGTATGGCGTTGTTGGTTCATCACTCATTTCCGGACGAGTTTGAGCTGGCTAACGGCGTGGCTACTATGCGCAAGCAGCCGACACAATCGCACTGGGATATCGAGCTTGTTACGCAGAAGGGAGCGACAAGTGTCAGCAATCCGGTTGATGGTTCCATACCTGAGGAGGTAAGCGTTTATGCCGATACCGGCGGTGGTATTTCGATGACACTGATTCGTCAGTCGAATCTTGTGATTTTGGGCGAGACGGTGATGGATTGGCAGGAAGACTATAATGACCTGACTGAGTTGCTTGTAATCGCGGCTGAAAGATTCGAAAATGTAACGGGCAAGACAGGATATATCCTTGACTTCGAGTACAAGAAGGTTTCGGCCGGTGGTGCTGCGATGCCTGCAGGCGGTCTTGTTGTAAAGCAGATTCGTGAAATCCCGCCGCTTGATTCCGTAAGCTCAACTTGTCCCTCTGTTTCTTACTCCTGCTATTGCTCCGTACCTCGCAGCTATTTTGTCGAGCGGTCGTATGAAGACCCGAGTGGTGTATCGATTGAAACTTCGTATTTTTTATATTGCCCGGCGGATTTTTGCATACAAGATGAACTTGCCTGCTGGTGCCGAACAGTTATAAGTGGGTACACAACTAAAGCGATTTTCCTGTATACCGGCTATTCGCAAACTTATTTTTCATCGCACCACAACTGGTGTGAAGATTTTATTTTCACTCCACACCTGGAGCCGGGGATGAACCAGTGCACGCTGAACCAGTTACGGGCCCAGGATATTCGGGAGATTCATCTGAACAATATGACTTACTGCGGAACGCCGTATATTGAAACCTTTGGATTTGGGTCAGGCCCGTACTATCTGGGTGATTTTGAGCCGGACGGCGATGTCGATATGCTGGATTTCGCCAAGCTTGCCGAAAGGTGGTTAGACAGCGACTGCGGCCAGTGCGGAGGGGCAGACCTTGACTGCGACGAAGAAGTCGGATTTGAAGACCTCCTCGAGTTTGTTAATAACTGGCTGGCAGAGTAGGCAATTCGACTACCTGGACATACTCAGTATAAAAAGCTCGGTATGTGCAGTTTAGCGTAAATAGATGCATTTGATAAGGCTGAATGCTGAGAGCGTTCGGCCTTTGTCGTTGCGCTGAAAAGCTGCTCGATTCGGAGGGGATATTATATTATACTGAGGACAAGCGTAAGCTTATGGACCTCGGTAGAGACAAAACAGTAGCGGAGATAATTTCCCGACTGGAGGCGGCCAAAGGTAGCGATAGGCCCGTTAGAGTTGAGGGAAGCTGGGGTTCCTTCGCACCTTTACTGGCAGCATACGTATCGGCACAGCTTAAAAGACCGATTCTCTATATCACTCCTCATATCGACGACGCTGATAACCGCGCCGATGACCTGCAAACTTTTGCGGAGCTGGTTCACAGCAACGAGAGTCCATCTGGAACACAGAAGATTGTTACACAGGTCGAAACATTTCCTGCGTGGGAGGCTGAAGGCGGTTTGGGAGAGGCCGGTGATGAGACGGGCATTGAGAGATTAAGAATCGCATTGGAGCTGGCCGGGAGGAAGGCAGTAACAGACCGGGAGCTTATCATTTCGGCATCTATACAAGCAATCTGCCAGCCTGTCCCGAGTGTTGAGCTACTTGAAGAAAGGGCGCTAAGACTAAGAGTGGGAGGGAAAATCGGTCCGGAAGAAGTATTGGAATGGTTGGTTGGGAATGAGTTTGAACGGGTAGAGAGAGTTGATATGCCCGGTCAGTTTGCGCGGCGGGGCGGAATCATCGATATTTACGCGCCATTAACGGCTGAAAGGTCAGGCACCGGCGGCAAGTTCGATAGTGAGGCGGTGAGAATTGAATTTTTCGGCGATACGGTGGAAAGTGTTCGCAGGATTGATTTGGACACACAGCGCTCATACAAAGAAACTCAAAGCGTTACAGTGATACCACCTTCGGTCAGTGACGACAAAGCAGAGGATGAACTCTTTATTAACGTGCTGCCGGAGAATACGGTCATTATTCTCGAAGAGCCTATTGACGTCGAGGAAGTTGCAAACATTTTTCTTGACCGTGTCGAAAAGCCCGAACGGCTGTACCAATGGCGTGATATTTACAAGGCGATTGAGAGGTTTACGCAGTTACATATCTGCAGATTCGCGGCATCTGAAAAAACGGTGTATTTGAAGGTGGACGTGCGCAGCGCCAACCAATTCGAACACAGGGGTGGGCCGATATGGGCTGGTAATAAAACGGCGCTGAGAGAGTTGACCATGGCGGCGAAAGAGAAAAAGGTTTTCCTGTATTGCCAAAATGCCGCTGAGGTCAAGCGTATAAGGGAGATTATTACAGAAAGTGGCGAGCAGGTTCCGGCGAATTTTAAAATGCCGGTGGGCTTTGTTCATCAGGGATTTATCCTGAATTCGCTCGATACCATAGTCGTGAGTCACCATGAGATATTCGGGCAGTACGCAATAAGAAGACGTATACGAAAGATACGTGCGACTTCTCCGATTGATACGCTTCTTGACCTGCAGCGAGGTGATTACGTTGTACACGTTTCACACGGCATTGGTAAATTTGTCGGCATAAGGACCATTACGAAAAAGAATCAGGTCAACGAATATCTGACGCTGGAATACGCGGACAAGGTGCACATTCATGTTCCGGTCCAGAATATCGGCCTGGTGCAGAAATATATCGGAACAATGGCCCGACGTCCTTCTCTGAGCAAGGTAGGTTCCAAGAGATGGCAGCGTCAAAAAGAACGAGCGGCGCGTGCGGTGCAGGACCTTGCCAGTGAATTATTAGAGATTCAGGCGAAGCGGGAAACAATAGGCGGTATTGCGTTTAGCAAAGATACGAACTGGCAACGACAGTTCGAGGAATCGTTTGCCTACGCGGAAACGCCGGACCAGATTACAGTTTCGGAGCAGATTAAGGCTGATATGCAAAGGCCGGTTCCTATGGAGAGACTGATTTGCGGTGACGTGGGTTACGGCAAGACGGAGCTGGCGATGCGTGCTGCGTTTAAGGCGATAGAGAATAATAAACAGGTGGCGGTTCTGGTACCGACCACGGTGCTTTGTGTCCAGCACGGCAGGACTTTCAGGGAACGGTTTGCAGATTTTCCGGTGAATATAGAAACGCTGACGCGTTTTAAGACACTGAAACAGGCCAGAGGCATAATCAAGCACGCCAAGGAGGGGAAAGTCGACGTACTTATCGGGACGCACCGGCTTTTAAGCGACGACGTTGGATTTAAGGATTTGGCGTTTTTGATTGTCGACGAAGAGCAGCGGTTCGGAGTGGAACACAAAGAAAAACTAAAACGGATTCGTGCCAATGTTGACGTGCTGACAATGACGGCAACGCCGATACCGAGGACGCTGCACCTTTCGCTGCTTGGCATACGGGACATAAGCTCTCTTACTACGCCGCCGTTAGACAGGCGGAGTATCGTTACGACGGTTTGCCGGTATGATAAGGAGCTGATAAGAAAGGCGATACTTCGTGAGCTGAACCGGCAAGGCCAGGTTTTTTTCCTGCACAACCGGGTTCGTTCGATAGCGAGAGTGGCCGATGAGGTTCGAGAACTCGTCCCTGATGCGCGAATTGCAATCGGCCACGGACAGATGCCGAAACACGAGCTCGAAGATGTTATGATAAGTTTCGTGCTGGGCAAGGTGGACGTTTTAGTGTGCACAACGATAATCGAGTCCGGGCTTGACATTCCGAATGCCAATACGATTTTTATTAACGATGCGGACCGCTTCGGACTGGCTGAGCTGCACCAGCTTCGCGGGCGGGTGGGCAGGTATAAACACCGTGCGTTCGCGTACTTGCTGCTGCCCGCAAAAAGAACGATAACGCCGACGGCGGCAAAACGGCTGAAGGCGATTGAGGAGTATTCGCATTTAGGTGCGGGGTTCAGGATAGCTCTTAGGGATTTGGAGATTCGCGGGGCGGGCAACATATTGGGAGCCGAGCAATCGGGACATATCCATGCGGTGGGCTATGAGATGTACTGTAAGCTTTTGGCTGAGGCGGTGCGAGGCCTGTCCGCCAGGGCGGATAAATCCGCCACGGCGGACGAGAAGAGTCAGCCGGTTGAAACTGAGCCGCGAACGCTGATAGACCTCGGATTTTCCACATACATTCCGAAGAATTATATACCCAACGACCGGCAGAGGATAGACGTTTACAGGCGGCTGTCGTCGGCGAAGTCGGCAGAGGATTTGAAACAATTAGAAAAGGATTTGGAGGATTTGTTCGGGCCGATACCGGAAGAAGTTGATTTATTAATGCAGTGGGCGGATTTGCGAGTCCGTGCGAGCAGGTTCGGACCCGCTTCGCCGCGAGCCCCGATTCTATCGGGATTCGCCGCGAAGCGAGGCGAGCAAGTCGGGATAAAGAGCATTGTAATATCAGGGCGGGATTTGGTATTTACATTCGAGAAGGGCGGCCCCGATAAATCGGAACTGTTTGAAAAGGCGCCGGGAATTGTAAGAGTGCCGGACCCAAGGACGGTGCATATCCGATTAGAGTCCCGATTTTATCGGGATGAGCCTAAGACGCTTATGAGCATCCTTAGGAAAATTCTTCGCAAGAAATAGTTGATTGCGGTGGGGCAAGACCCACCCTACCTTGACTGGTTAATGGTAACTGGTTAATGGTAACTGGTTATTGGTAACTGGTGAATGGTAATTGGTAATTGGTAACTGGTAACTGGTGAATGGTTATTGGTGGATTGAAGATTGCCGAGTCCCGATTTTATCGGGATTCGTCGAGGTCGTAATGACAAAGAAAACCCACGGCAATCCTTCGACCAAACTCAGGACAGGTGCCGTGGGCTAAACAATCCTAAATAATTTACCGCTCGCTTACGGTCGCGGCTCTGAAAATCTCTGAAAATCAACTTTCTGCCTGCGGGGCTGGCACGGGATTTGCTATTACGTAACGTAACGTAACGTAATACGTAATCGTAACGTAAATACGTAATCGTAATAACATAGTAAAATAGCCGTAACACGTATACGTATACGTATACGTGCTACGGCTATAATTTATTTTAATTACGTTTACGTTACGTACCCCGCACCTCCGAGGTACGGGAGGAGCCCTCGAAATAGATGACCTGCCTTGTCCACATCGAACGAAATGCGCAGGGGGTTTTTGCAAAATGGGAAAAAAGATTAAAAATTTTTAAATCACTTCTATAGAAGCACTTAGCCCGACCTGCCCTTCGGAAAATTCCCTGATTTTCGAACGAAATGCGCAGGTTGGGCCTTTAGTGGAGGGACAGTTTTTTTTAGGTCCTGAAAAACACGGAAAAATGTGGCCTCGATAAGTCGGGGTAATACGCGTAGGAGAGAACAAATGAGTACTTATCCTTTCTGCAACAGGCGGAACGCTATACCAGGCCTGCCGGCCTTATCCTGCTCTGGGCCGGTAGGTTCTGGGAAGGCGAAACCGTATGCAAAGGTTGACCCTGAAGATTACGAATGGCTTTCTCAGTATGAATGGTATGCCTGCTACGACCCGGCGAGCGGAGAAACGTACGCAGCCCACGACACACCAGGCGGAAGACGGGTATTTATGCACGCCGTTGTTATGGGCCTTGATACGCTGGATGATGAGTTGGCGAAGGAAATGGAAAAAGTTAGCAGTGGGGACGGCAATGAATGATAGCCCCGATTCTATCGGGATTCGCCGCGAGCCCACCACGGCGGGCAAGCCCACCACCTCGGAGGTGCGGGGCGAGGCGGGCAAGCCCACCACGGCGGGCAAGCCTGATTATCACAGGATTTTAAGTGATATGAGCAGGAAAAGGCTTCAAAGGCAGCAGGCTGAACCATCAGAACGGGCCCGTAAACTTAGAGAGCCCGCTTCGCCGCGAGGCGAGCCGGAGATGACGGCTGATGGTTTTTACAAAGAGCTGTGCGGCGTTTTGCCGCCGAAGGACTGCTCGGACAGAACGACGTTCAGGAAGATAGCGGGATGGACTTACAGGAAGTGCAAGTACGAGGGGCACAACGAATTCGAGCTGTGTGCGAGAATCCTGGACTTTGCAAGGACATCGCAGGAGCCGCCCGCGAGGAACCCGCGGGCGGTGTTTGTTTCGTTATTAAAGAAAGAGCTGGGGTACCCGAAATGAAGGTAAAACTGAAGACGGCGATACACGCCTCGGCGTGTAAAATCGAATTGTCGCAGGGCCTTTGTGCCTTGATAGATGCCGAGGACTACGAGCGAATAAGCAGGCACAAATGGTACGCATTAAAAGATAGAAGCGGCAATTTTTATGCAAGGCGAATAAGGAAAAAGACCGACCCGCCCGGGTCATCTAAAGTATTTATGCACCGCGAGCTCCTGAACGTACCGGCCGGTATGCAGACCCACCATAAAAACCATAAAACGCTGGACAACCGTAAGTGCAATATCGAGGCCGTAACGGCGGCCGAGAACATCCATGCGTGTTTAAAGACGAAAAAACCGACCACGTCGAGGTACAAGGGCGTAAGAAAGCATTTTCCCGACTATGCCGACGGCGGCGAAAGATGGGAAGCCAGGATAAGTTGCGACGGTATTCAGTATGAGATAGGCACATTCCGCGATGAGGTTTCGGCGGCGAGGGAGTACGACCGTGCGTCGAGGGAGCATCACGGCAGGTTCAGCGAGCCGAACTTCAAGGAGTTCGTAAGGAGGGAGAATATAGAAGGCCGGCTCGAGGAGGCACGCGGAAGATTCTTCCTGATGTATGTAAAACAGGACCTCGGCAAACCGGGGACAAAATACAGTTGGCTTGTCTGCCAGTACAGCAAAGGCGAGGCCGAAAAGCACGTTCACCTCAGGGGCGATGAAGACAACATCATAGTCAGGGACATAAGGCGGGACCCCGATTCAATCGGGGTTCTGGTGGCGAGAGAAAAGGTACTGGCGCTGCAAATCGCAAGGCGGAACGTGCTTGTGGTATGAAAATCAAGTGTGAGAAGTGCGGCCAAAGGATAATCATATACACGTCGCTGATATTTTCGAGAGAGGTAAAGTGCAAAGGTTGCGGGAAGGTAAATACGCTGAGCGATGAAACGAAAAGGCAGTTTAATGAAGAAAGAAAGAAGGAAATATGGAAGTTATGATTATTTTGTTCGTAATAAGCATTTGTATGTTAACGGCCCAGTTCGTCAGAAAACAGAAAAGAGAGATAAAAGTATCTAAGGATGGGGCGCGCATAATGATAATCGAATTTGTAAAAAGGCTGCTGTCGACAAAGATGTACTGGGTGAAAATAAATCACAAACACTACAACTATTATTTCCTGTGCTTCGAGCAGATACCTTCCTTCAGAACGGAAGGGGAAAAGAACCAAATCAGGTCGGCGGCACAGACCGCAATTCTCGATACGAACTTCAAAGAGCCCGTCCTCCGCAGCACTGCGGAGGGTAGAGAAGATATTGATTGTGAAGACGAGATGGATGCGGTATAATCTTGACTGTCGTCAGACAAGTTTCGGGTGATAATTGGTAATTGGTGAATGGTAATTGGTAAATGGTGAATTGTGAATGGATTTGCCATTTAACAGAAATCGAAAAGGAAATGAGTAAAAATGAGACGGCAATATAAACTGACCCGCTTCGCCGCGAGCCCCGATTCTATCGGGATTCGCCGCGACGCGAGGCGAGTAAGTATAATCCTCGAATTATGTTTTTGTGGTTTGATTTTACCCGCCGCGGTGGGTTTATCCCCGATTTTTATCGGGGGCTGCGGTGACAAAGACAAGGGCAAGTTTACGGAGGAAGAGCTGGCGAAGATGCCGCTTGCCCAGAGGGAGGGTTTTCCGGCCTGTTCGGGTGGTTTGGTTCTGAAGGTCAACGACGATGTATTGACGATGGAGGAGATAATCGGTCCGACGAGTAAATTTTTGGAAGATTTGGTCGGAGACAGTGACCTTGAGGAATTCAAGGAGCGTATTCGGCCGCAATTTGAGCGGTTTGTCTGGAACAGGATAACCGACCTGCTGCTTTACCAGCAGGCGAAGAAGGACCTTCCCGAAAACGCAGCCGAACCTCTTGAGAAGGCCGTTGAGGAGGAGCTGAGCAAATTTGTCGCGGGGTTCGGCGGCGACTACGCCGTGGCGGAAAGAGCCCTCAAAGAAAAAGGCCTTGACTGGGACAAATTTCGTGAAGAACAAAAGAAGTTCATCGTTACACAATTGTTTCTTTCAGAACAGCTAAAGGACGACGAGCCCGTCACACACAGAGAGCTTTTGGAATACTACAATGAGATTAAAAACGAGCTGTATGCGACCGGCGGCACCATCGAGTTCAGGCTCATAGACCTGCCCGGCCGGCAGGCGGGTATTCAGCCGGAGGACGGAGGACAGGAGACAGAGGACAGAGCCGCGACCGTTAGCGAGCGGAAACTCGCCGAGCAATTAATCGAGCGGCTGAAGAAGGGTGAGGATTTTGGTGAATTGGCGAAAGAGTATTCCTATGGCCATCGCGCTGCACAGGGAGGACTGTGGAACCCGGTGCAACTGGGTTCATTGGCTGAGCCGTATGACGTTCTGGAGAAAGCGGCTGCAAAGCTGCAGGTCGGACAGATTGCCGGGCCTGTCGAGACTGATGGTCATATCTTCATAATGAAGCTGGAAAGTAAACGGGAACAGAATTTTAAGCCGTTCGAAGAGGTCCAGCACGAGGTGGAAAAGCGGCTCATATTTAAAAGACGACAGGATACTCTCGAAAATCTGGTTGACAAGTATGTGAAGCAGGCTGATATCGGAGACACGGAGACGTTTATCGATATGTGCCTGGATGAAATTTACAGAAAGTACAATCCCGATAGAATCGGGGGTGAAGTCGGGACACAGGTTCGGTAAGTAATAAATGAAAATTGTGGCGCACGGAATAGATTTGGTCGATTGTCCGCGAATAGAAATAATGATAGAACGGTATGGTGAAAAGTTTGTGAACAAAATTTTTACCGCCGCGGAGCAGGCGTACGCGAATTCAAACAGGGACAGTATCGAGAAACTGGCGGGACGATTCGCGGCGAAAGAGGCGGTGTTGAAACTTATGGGGACCGGATGGCGCGGCAAAATAGCCTGGACGGACATTGAAGTAGTAAACAATGTAATGGGTCAGCCGGAGGTTGCTCTGTGCGGCGAGGTTGAAAAAATTGCAGAAAAGCTCGGCATCAAACATATAAGCGTCAGTATCACGCACACAGCCAATTTCGCAATCGCCTCGGCGGTGGCACTTACGAAGAATGAGAATGGTCAGAAAGAATCCCGATAAATCGGGATTGCATTTGCCTCGAGAGCGTCTATTTGTTCCTTCGGCGGGGAAAGCGACTTTAGCAATTCAGTGATTTCAGATTCGGTCTGCGTGCAGGCCCATTCCCATTCGTCCGGTTCGTCGATGTTAATCCTGCCGCCAACCTCACAACCGGCGAAATCGTTGCTAATCCCGGATGGGTGGCGTTTCCCCTCGCTGTTTACGCGGGGAATGAAAACGACATACACCTTCCCGCTTGAGTCGGTTTTGTGTATGAGGTTAAAAGTGTTGTCAGCATTAATAGAACGCCACTTACTTATAAACTGGTCCATTTGCGCCAGCTCGTCGGACAATTTGTCCACGGGTATGGTTATGACACGGTATGCTGGCATTGGCCATTTCAGCCGGGCGATGCCGGAGTTAGGCAACTGCTTCATTACAGGTGCTTCGAATATCGGGAAGTCTTCCTTAAGCGTCTGGTAGTGGAAATGATTAGCTGAATTGCCGGCACCCGGACCATTGAAGAATGTAGTGTACTCGTCTGAAGCCAGGCGTCTGCCAAGTTCCTGAAGCCAGAAAAGGGTATCTTCCGGCCAGTGTTTCTGCAAAATCGGCACCCTCGTCCATACCGTGAAATGGCAATGCCCGAGCGTCGCGAAGTTCGCGCCGTATATGAACTCTGTGCCGCCGAGATATGTAGATAACAGAACCTCGTTGGGATTTGCATCCTGTGCGCTGCACAGATAGCATTCCCTTTCGAAACCATGTTTCTTTTCCGGGTAGTGTTCGTATCTGTCACCTTCGAGTTTCTCATATACGAATCTTGGCTGCTGTGTAAGAATGTCGTGTTTTTTCAGGAAGGCGACGTTTCTCCTGTCCTTCCTTGCCGGACTGTGAATGAGCCAATATGGTTTAGTGTTTTTCGATAGAAACTTCCCCGATTTATCGTCATTCAGATTTTGGCCAACCGATGGTTCGCCCAGGACGAAGCCAATTGCCTTCTGTTGTTCCCATAGGACCGAGAGTACCTCACCCAGGCCGTTCGCCGCCGCAAAAACCTCGACAAGGTCGGCCAGTTGCCTTCTTTCTTCTTTGGAAAGGACGCTTCGGCGCGGCTTAAAGTTGGTGATATCGTCAGCGTGCATCGTGTTATATCTCCTCTAATCGCAAAAGTTGGTTATACGATTTCCATTTCCTATGCAATTATTAGAGAGCCGGCACAGGTTGTCAAGACTTGATTAAAAGGTGCAAAAAGCTATACTGGCAAGATATGTCTAAGACGGCAAAAACAAACAGGTTCGATTGCATTGTGATTGGCGGCGGTCACGCCGGCGCCGAAGCTGCATACGCGGCTGCGACAATCGGTGCCAGGACCTGCCTTATAACCATCAGCAGAGACACGATTGCAAAGATGAGCTGTAACCCCGCCATCGGCGGGCTCGCAAAAGGGCAAATCGCCCGCGAAGTTGACGCATTAGGAGGCCTGATGGCCGAGGCAATAGACGCTACAGGTATCCAGTTTCGCCTGCTTAATCGCTCAAAAGGCCCGGCTGTGCAATCACCGCGTGCGCAGGCTGACAGGAATAAATACCAGGATTATATCCGTCGGCGGCTCGAAGAGACGGAAAACCTAACCATTGTTGAAGCAATGACAGAACAGATACTCGCAGATGGAAATAGAGTTGAAGGGATTCAATGTAAGGATGGCAGGACATACAGCTCATCCGTCGTGGTTCTTACCACGGGGACTTTTCTCGGTGGGATGATGTATATTGGAAGCAACAGATGGGCCGGGGGTCGGCTTGATGAGCCGCCCAGTGTCGGGCTTTCACAGAGCTTAAGAAGGCTCGGATTAAAGCTTGGGCGTATGGCGACCGATACGACGCCGCGGCTGGATGCTCAAACCTGTAATCTGGAGAAATTGCAGGTGCAGTTTGGCGATGAGCCGCCGGAGCCGTTTTCATTTATGACCGAAAAGATAAACCGGCCGCAGGTACCGTGCTGGATTACATACACCGACGAAAAAATACATAAGCTGCTTCGAGACAATCTGCACCGAGCTCCACTTTCCTCAGGTCAGATAAAAGGCACCGACCCGCGTTACTGTCCGAGCATTGAAAGCAAAATCGTTAAATTCGCCGACAAAAAACAGCACCGAATCTTTTTGGAGCCGGAAGAGGAGGGTATAAAAACAATCTACTGCAATGGTATTTTTACCTCGATGCCGAAAGATGTTCAGGAACAAATGCTCAAACTGCTGCCGGGAACGGAGAATGCCCGGATATTATATTACGGCTACGCAATAGAATACGATTACTGCCCGCCCGTTCAGTTGCAGGTGAGCCTGGAGACAAAACGAATAGAGGGACTATTCCTGGCAGGACAGATAAACGGCACAAGCGGCTATGAAGAAGCGGCAGGACAGGGACTGATAGCGGGAATAAATGCGGCAAGAAAACTTCAGGACGCAGAGCCGCTGGTACTTGGCAGAGACCAGGCTTATATCGGTGTACTCATCGATGATTTGCTGACGAAGGGTATTGACGAGCCTTACCGGATGTTTACCTCGCGTGCAGAGTATAGGCTTGCGTTACGGTCCGATAACGCAGACCGAAGACTGACTCAAATTGGCGAATCGGTCGGACTTGTAACTGCGGAGAGATGGTTTAGATTCGAAAATAAGCTTCGCGCCGCCGGAAAGTTGGAACAATATCTTAAACAGAGCCGGTCGGAAGGGCTTAGCTTGTGGCAGCATTTAAAGCAACCGAATAGCCGGGTGGCTGAAAAGTTACATTCAGACGGTGAATTGAAACGAATGGGCTTTAGTGAGGAAGTAATCGAGACTGTGTTGATAGATGCCAAGTACGAGGGATATCTAAACAAGCAGGCAAAAATGGTTGCTGTTTTTCGCTCACTGGAAGATAAGAGGGTACCAGCCGACCTGAATTATAACGATATTGTGCATCTTCGGGCAGAGGCAAGAGAAAAGCTTTCAATGCACAAGCCTTATACACTCGGCCAGGCGAGCAGAATAGCCGGCGTAACGCCGGCTGATATTGTAGTTATTCAAATTTACCTGAAGAAGAGAAACCGGCCGACTTATGGTGTGCCGGCCTGATATTATCGGAACAAAACTATATAGGCTCGCAGTTTTTCTATTCACCTACCTGCCTTGAGCAACCTTCCAGCGAAACGCGTCGGCTTCCCAGTGGCTTATAAAGTCACGCTGGCGTTTGTTCATACTTAAGATGCCGCCCATCCTGAATGCGTTGGCACGAATAACAAGCGAACTAAGTACAATATCCCTGATGATGTGAGCGGTTTTAGGTTTGGATACGATAAAAAGGCCAATGTCCTTGACGAGAAAGGCAACGGTAGGCCTTACATTTTTGCTCAGTTGCCGGACGAGTTTGCGTAATATTTTTTTCTGGTCGAGCTTTTCAAGCCACATAGCAGGTCCGTTTGCATAAAGCAGCTCATCTGGCGTCAAAGCAAGGGGGCGTAGCATTGTAGGTGCGTTCTTTTCATTCAAAAACTCGGCAATATGGTTGTCATAGAAATAACTTATTGTAATGTTCCGGCCGGTGGCTTCGTGAAAAGCCTTGCGAATAACCAATTGTGTATTTTTTATGACTTGCCGTTCAATAGGCTTAAGTTTAATAGTTTGTGTTTGTTTAAGCTTGCTCTTACAGCGGGCTATAATCATTCGGACGAGCCTTAACGCGGAGTCTGGACTGTTTGCACTGACAATCAGCCCGTGTTTTTCAAGGAAAAGAATAGACGGCTTTTGGTTGAATCGTTTTTGGTAATCACCTATCAGTTTTGAAATTTTCTTAGCAAGTGAAAATCCGGGAGCGGCATAAGGCACCCAAAGGGCAGGTGGTTTCTGGTCTTTGAATATCTTCAGGAGTCGGGCTTTGCCGTTTTTGGCGTTTAAATATGCTAAGATTGCGCTTGGGTGCAGGTGGATAACACACTTGCCGAGAAAGGCGTGCAAATGCGCTTCTACCGAGGGGCGGGTATTGCCGGCGGCTTTTTTATCCGCCGTGGCGGAATCTCGACAGGCCTGAAGAAGGCGATTGACTACCTCGGCCTCTCTTGCAGGGACGTTTAGTTGCCAGACCGACTTATCTTTTATGATAGATAAGACCGAATCGAGATGTAGTTTCCGCCAGCCGGTACGACTGTTCATATCTTTAAGAGGTGTACCGCTGGCCTTAATATACATATATTTGCCGTCGTTGGTCTTGACCGAAGTATTGCCGCCCCCGCCCTGAACGAGGTAGCTATCACTGCCGACGGCCCTGGATATTCTAATAAGTCCTGATAAAGCTTTTTCCATTTTATCTCGGCGTCGCATCAGGCAGGCCACCGTCCACGGGAATCGTCGCGCCTGTAGTAGGCGTTTGTCGCGTTACAAAAAAGAGGACCGCATTTGAAACGTGCCGGCCGGTAATTCTGGCCTTTAATAAATTTCTGTTGCGGTAATACTCCTGCAGACCTTTCTCGTCGAGGCCGCGGGCCTTCATTCGGTCGGGACCGATTTGTTCCCATAGGCCCGATTTGTACTTGCCTTCGGAAAACACGCCGTCCGGTGCGACCATATTCACGCGCACGCCATATTTCGCCATCTCTATACTGGCGATTCGGCCTAATTGATGACAGGCAGCTTTTGTAGCGCTGTAAGCGCCGAAACCGGCACCGGGGGCCGGAACGTTCTTGGTGGAAATAACGATAATGTCGCCGCCGATTCCCTGAGCGATGAAAAGCTTTGACGCTTCGGCAAGTGTTAATAACGCTCCTTCTACGTTTACTTTTTCCAGCTTGCGAAAGGCATCGATGTCAATATCCTTCAAATTTGCAACTAATGGTATGCCAGCATTAACCACCACAATATCGATGCCGCCCCAGGTTTGGACGATGTTTTCGAAGCCCTGGCTTACTGAGTCTTTGTCGGTAACGTCAATGGCCTTACCTACTATGCGGTCGCCACCTGTTTGTTTTAAGTCGACTATTAGTTCATCAAGTTTTTTGCCCGGCAGGTCTGTAGCGGCCAGATAGCAGCCGGCCTCTAAAAGTCCCCGGCAGATACCGTAGCCGATAGCGCCGGCAGCACCGGTCACCAAAGCAATTTTGTTGTGAAGAGGTAAATTGGGGCCATCTTCGCTTTGGTCAACATATAACACTCCGAGGTTTTGAATACATACAATTTCAGGTTTCGATTTGTGCTTGGCGGAATAGTCTGAAACGGCGTTGCTTATTTTATTTCGTATATTTTCTGGTGAATCATTTATATCCAGAGTGTCTAAGAAAAGCGGTGGTTTTTTACCCGCCGCGGCGGGTTGACCTTTGGCCAGAGGCGCAGGATATTTGTCAGCTTCCGGGTTCTTAGCCGCAGCAAAGACGAGTGCTTCTTTGCTCGTTAGTGATTTTAAAATCACCGGCTTGTACGGCATATCCTCGTTGTCGGTTTTCTCCGCCAGAAGCCCGCGAATAATTGGTGTTACCTGAGTCAAACGACTTAAAGATTGTTTATCTGGAGTATTATTTTTCATTTTTTAGAGTTTCGTATAGCTCGTAGGCCTCTTTCGGCTTTGCGTTTTCGTGAACGATTTTGCGAATAGCCTGCATCATTGCTTTGGGCGCGTCGCTCTGAAAGATGTTTCGGCCCATATCCACGCCGAACGCGCCCTGCTGAATAGCGTTATATGCCATTGTGAGGGCGTCAAGCTCGGGGATTTTCTTTCCGCCGGCCATTACAATCGGAACCGGGCAGGAAGCAGTAACCGTCTCGAAACCATCCTCTATATAATAAGTCTTTACAAAATGTGCTCCAAGCTCAGCACATATCCGGCAGGCTAAACGAAAATACCTCGCATCGCGGACCATATCTTTGCCGACCGCGGTAACGGCCATCGTCGGGATGCCATAACGCAGGCCCATATCGATAAGGCGCGTCATATTATGCACGGAGCGAGTCTCGAACTCGCCGCCGATAAATACCTGCAGCGTAACAGCCGCGACGTTCATACGAATGGCGTCCTCGATATCGACGGCCAGCTCTTCATTCGATAACTCCTTGAGTATACTCGGCCCGCCGCTGCACCGCATAACAATAGGCTTGGTCAATGTGGGCGGCACGGTTGTTCGAAGGATGCCGCGCGTCAACATTATAGCGTCGGCGTAATCCATCAATGGCACGATTGTCAGGTCGATTCGTTCGAGGCCCGTAGTCGGCCCCTGAAAATAGCCGTGGTCGATGGCGAACATTACCGTTCGGCCGCTTGCGGGATTGAATATCCTTGAAAGCCTGTTTTTCATTCCCCAATCGAGAGCACCTGCTCCTTTGAGGAAGAAGCCCGGCGTTTCCATTGGGATATCTTCGTAGAACTTTTTCGCTTCTTTTCCAGCGTCGGCCTCTGGCATAATTTCTTCCTTTCCTTCAATTCAGTTTCGGTATAAATGTCGATATTTTACACTGCCTAAAACAGGCATCATTTGCTCCAGGATTCCAGTAGTTTTTTTTCTGCCTTCAAGTTCCATATTCCGTCAGGAAGTTCCTTTGCCACTTCAGGAATTCGCTCGCTAAGGCTGTCCAGCCTAAGCAGCGGTAGTCCTTTGCAGCAGGGGTAAACAATTATTTTACCTGCTATCGAGCGATTTTCAATGGCCTTGATTCCGTCAATGACGCCGTCCAAGCCGCAGAGGGCAGCGACGGAAAGGTTGGTATCAATCTTTTTCGATTCGAGTTTGCTCAGGATACGTTTCATATCCTCGATGAGAGAGCCGCTGGTACCGATGAAATAAAGTTGTTTTTCGATATAAGTGTTAAGGTCGATTTTTGTCGAGGCCTCGGCCGGGATACCCGCGAAAATATTAATAATGGCCCCTTCGGCAGAACTTTGAACAGCGGAAGCGACGAACTCGGGCGCAGGGACCATCAAGACTATATAACTAAATTTTTGGTGCAACGATTGCCTGTCTGGATTGTACGGCTGAAAGAAAAGTTTGTTTTTTTCAGCCAGCCGAGTCGTGATTCGAGCCAGGATACGCAGCCGACATTCAACAGAAACTCCGGCAAAGACTTCAATATCATCAAGCTCCTGACAAAGATTTCGTATGACGTGCATTGTGCCCATCGGGCCACCGGCACCAATGATATTAATTTTGTCTTTATTTCTTATTTCGCCGGTAGTGGGAATGCGTTCCATCGAGTCGGCAGGATTTTGTCCCTTCGTGTCAATGATTCTAATGCCCGCGTAATGTATCCTGCCGAGGTTAGTCATAATTTCTCTATCAAGCCGGCCGTTGCAAAGAACAATGTTGAGTAATCCACCTGCGGCGAGTTTGGGGAATAAGACTTCAATAGTTTCTGCAGAGCTGCCGAAATATACAATGTCATCATAAAAATCGTGTTTCATTTCGGCCTGTGATGGAAATTCTATATATTCGATATGCGCAGGCTTGCCGAATTTATCGAGAAAGGCATCGAAAAGGCCCTTATCAAATTTTACCTCTGCCATAACGAGCATTCGCCCATTTGTTTTCAAGCTTCTGCGTTGCTTTTCAGCGTATGCTTCCTCGACACAGGCCCAGGGCTCGATGAGCGCAATAGCAGAGGCGGACAGTTCTTCAGGGGCAGGCAGGAGCATTGATTCGCCGTCAGGTGATGTTATGACCCTTTTATCCATAAGGACATATTCCTGCAGGGCGCCTTCAAAATTATATCCGAATGAGCCGTTTGAGCCGTCGGTGGGCAGCCATCTGTAATCGGTCTGGACGAGGTATCGTTGGCCTGGCTTGAAAGCATTGACATTTTTGCCGACGGCCTGGATTCGGACCACCGCCTCGTGGCCCGGCACCGTGGGCGCGTTACCGGGGACGTAGCTGGGAATCTCTTTAAGAATATGCGGGTCAATTCCTGAGATTATTTCTTTCTTTCGGGGATGCTCAGAGAATTTTTGTAGAAGCTTCAGGTCGGAGAAACACAATCCCACGGCCTCCACACGGCAGAGAATCTGGTGTGGGCCGGGGACAGGAACGGGTTTGGCGGGGTTTAATATCAATCGGCCGGGGCCAGTTAACTGTATAGCGTGCTGCGTACTTGGAATAGAATAATTCATAATATTTTCTGCTTGTAATGCTTAGGTTTTAATTTTTTCAAGTACCTGTTTCTATCGTCTTTGTTTATTGCCTTGACTAAAGAAGTAACAGTGTAAGTGTTATCAATACATAAGAATATATAAATATGTCAATTAATTTCCGCTGCTGCAATGTAGTAGAATATATAATTGGTAATTAGTGAGAATGTTGTGTTTAGATTGTTGTGCAATGGGTTATTTCGTTGACAAAATTGGGTTTGATAGATAGTTTGAAAGGTCGATACACAATGAGGTAGTGCGGGCGTAGCTTAATGGTAAAGCCTCAGCCTTCCAAGCTGGTCATGTGGGTTCGATTCCCATCGCCCGCTTTTTTAAGTGGTTTATTTGGCCTAACTATAGGATTGTAAGGGATGGGTTACGGGCTGTTTAATCACATTTTTACTGTGAGGTTAAATAACGGAGCTGATTGGTAGTCTTTACCGGTTGTTTTCGGTTAAACATACAGGAAAGACGAATATAAAAGCTGAAAATGAAGGTTTTTGGATTTTCTTGGGGCGCGTGAAAAGTCCTGTAAACGGACAAGCTAAATGGCAGTAACAGGATTTAGGTGGGAAAAGCCGGAGTTGGCGGGGAAAACGTGGGTTTTGATATAATAACGGGGGATTTTATAAAGAACGGCGGGTCAAAATTAAGTCAATTCCTATTTGTCACTAAATTCAAAATTTGCAATTTTAAGACAGCTATTTGTCACTAAATTACAGGCCTTAAAATCGCCGTAAATATCTTATTAAAAACAGCTTAAATCAATTTTAAATAATGGACTAATGTCCGCAGTAATGTCCGCCTACGGACATGCAAACGGACATCGTTTTGTTATATACAGACACAAGGTGTCGGGTATGTGTTAAAATAGGGGGCAGAAAACATAAAATAGGCAAGCGACTTATAAGGGCATTCTTATGGTTTTTCCAGAAAAACAAAAAAAATTCACTTTTTTACAAAAAATTTTCTACTATGTGTCCCGCGTGGCTTTTTCTACCTATTTTCGGCCTTGATACAGCTCTATAGGCAGCCCCAGGGGCCACGTAAAAAAAAAATTACCGGACTTGAAATTTTGTATATTTTTCACTTGCAAGGCCGTTTATATTTTCTAAGATGTAGTAGCTGGATTGCACGCGGTTAGGGTGGAAGGGAAGAGGCATAAGTCGGAAATATATAGGCGGCTATATAAGCAAGGTAGTTTTGGTTTCAAAGGATTTATCATGACTACGGACGGTCAAGCGTGCATTCAAACCAAAGAGTTTGAAAGCTTTCGCGTCAAATCGGTTGACGCCGAAAAGCGACAGATTCGCGTACTTGCATCAAGCGGCGACTTAGACAGATGCGACGAACGCATCGAGCCCGAAGCATTCCGCAATCATCTATCAGTTTATATGTCTAATCCTGTTGTGTTGTCTGCGCATCAACAGCGGTCGAGTAGCGGCGAACCGACCGTTGTCGGACGGGCGGTTAAAATATGGATTGACAAACGAGGCCTGTGGGCAATCATCGAATTTGCAGAAACCGAGCTCGCCGAGGAATACTGGCAGCTTTACAGAGACGGCTTTATGCGAGCAGTCAGCGTCGGTTTTATTCCGATTGAATGGCGAGACGAACTCGAGAACGGCACGCGAGTTCGTGTCTTTACGGAAGTTGAGCTGCTCGAAATTAGTTGTGTTCCGGTGCCCGCCAACAGAGGGGCCTTAGTCAAATCTCGGCAACGCAAATCGGATTTTGTAGCAAACAAAAAGGCCGAGCGATTTAACGCTGAAAAGTTTCTCGATGAAATAACGGCAAAGGTCGAACAAGAGAATGAAATTTTTGGCGAAGAGCATGAAAAATTTCTCGATGAGCGTAGACAAGAAGACCCTGATTTTGACAAAAAAAAATACGACGAGTTTGCAAAAATGATACTCAGCTATGACGGAGAAGGTGAGATGTTCGAGCTTGACACCCCTGGGCATGATTTTACAGAGCTTGTAAGCGGCGAGCCTATGCACAAAGGCTTTGCCGCTTTGGTATATGGCGAATTTGGCCGATAGGCAGTGTTATTTTTCAGCCTTGAAGGCTTGTGGCGATAATGCGAACGCTGGCATTCCGCTGCTGCGTTCGCTGGCGCGCAAGCCTATGCGGAGCGAGGCAAACCAGTATAGTAAATCTGGCCCGTAGGCAGTGTTATTTTTCAGCCTTACAGGCCTGCTACGACAAAGCGACCGCCGGCATTCTGCTGCTGCGTTCGCTGGCGTGCAGGTTTCCGCAGAGTATGGCAAACCAGAAGTATCCTTATTTTGAGCGTTTTTGCAGGGCGGCCTTAGCCCTTGCGCCGCCCTGCACTTTGCAACCTAAAATTATGAGGTATTAAAATGCCACTTACAGAAAAAGCAGTCGCCGAGGGCTTTCAGGCCGCAGGCGAAAGAATGGATGATTTACATACCGGCCTTCAGGAAATGAAAGGTTTCATTACCGAGCTAAGCAACCAAATAAGACGATTAGGAAAATTAAGAATGGCGAGCGCCTTAGCTGGCCAGGAATATACATCTTTCTGGCCGACCGAGGCCGAGGCCAAAGAGTTTGGTGAGATTATTCTTGCCGCCGCCCGCCGCAAGGACATGGGCGAAGGCACCGGAACCGGCGGCGGGATTTTAGTTCCAACAGAATTAAGCTCGCTGGTAATTCAGAAGATGGGCCAGTATGGCAAGTATCGCAAAAATGCTACGGTTGTGCCGATGGGCAGCGACCGGCTTGACGTTCCAAAAGTGGAAACCGACCTTACGATTTATGCCCCAGGCGAAGGTCAGAAAATCACCGAGAGCGATATGGAATTTTCGCTGGTCGGCCTGACGGCTAAAAAGTTCTGCGCGTTATGCGCTATATCCAGCGAGCTTGAGGAAGACTCCGTCATTGCAATCGGTGAAATCGTAGGCCTATCAATGGCTCGCTCAATAGCCAAGAAGGAAGACCTCATCGGTTTCCTGGGCGACGGCTCAAGCGAGTATTTCGGAATGACCGGAATCTGCGGAGCATTACTGAAAGTTGACCCTGTTATCGCCAATATCAAGGGGCTGAAAGTC
>CAYZTY010000010.1:15359-37697 GCA_964481525.1 uncultured Pirellulales bacterium | reverse complement strand
TTTCCTTTTTCGACTATGCACTGACAGAGTCCAGTGCCGTCGCGGATAATTAAAAACTGAATCTTGCCGCTCGCTCGGCTATTATACAGCCAGCCTGCTAAGGTAACTTCGCTACCAACATTATTTTTCAACTCTGAGATACATTTTACAGCGTTATTCGTCATTTGGGTCTTCCCTATTAGTTTCGCGAGTTTGTCTCGGCCAGATTGGTATATCGTCCGGGCCCTTTTTATAAACTTCGAAACCCCGGCTGCCTCGGCCGCCTTCGTCGATATTATTCCTGCCTTTGCTGTAAAGTCTAAACTCATCTTCGGAAAGTTTATAAACAAACGGACCTCCATTGGTCGGGTCGACGAAATTTCCCGAGGATGTCAGGGGGCTTAATTTCTCAAGCTCCTCGGGCCAGCGATTATGCTGATTCCTGTAGCGTCTTAATGCAACTATCAGCCGGGCCGCCTTCCGATAAGTGATTGCTTCCACGTACAACTCATATAATCTATAGTAACCTGGCCTGATTATATTTATCATCCGCTCCGTCAGTCCACGATAGTTGAGCTTTGTCCATCGGCGCCTTGCTGGCGGTTTTTCCCAGTTGAACTCGGGGTTTGTCATCTCATATAACTCTACATAGCTTGCATCAATAATCTTCCCCGCCCTTTGAGGAGTGGAAGGCCGCCTGAACCAGTTCAGGATTGCCCGTGCTTTACTTCGTTTTTTTCGCCAGTAATTCGGCGGTGGAATTTGATTTAAGAACTCATCCGACATTTGCGCTCTTAACGCCGCCAACGGGTCGCGATTAAACCTCACTTTACCTTCCGAATTTATTTCGTAGATGACGCCAACGCGTATATTCTTGAATAAAAGTTTTTCACATTCGATTATTTCGAATATCTCCCGGCCCCAGTCGCTCTCATTTTTTGTCAAAGCCTGCTCGATAAAACTTAAATGTTCCTCCGCCACATCATTCGTGACGGCAAATCTATTTAACTGCCTGATTGCAAGTTCCTCTATAGCAATTCCAACCAGCCAATCTACCAATGTCGGCTGCTGGTAGAGATGTTCGGCCATTTGAAGCACGCAGATGTATTTCTCCAGGGCCTCGTTGATACGTTGCTCGGCAATATCATTATTGCCGGCCCGGAGAAGCAAATATGCCCAGCGTCGCATCCTGCCGTGCTGCTCAATCCTGCCGCTTAGCTGACGAGTATTAGCTACGATTGGGAATCGACACCCGGCTTTTTTCGACGCCCGGATTAAGCCCGCCAATATCAGCTGTTGTTGTTTTAGCCACTGAGCGAGTTTGGGGTAGTCCCTGCCTGACCAGGCTTGAGACATCGTTAGCTGGTGAGTCTCATCATCCAGGAAATCCGGTTTGACTGAATACGGCCCGTAGGCTTCCAGAAGTTGATAATAGATTATTGCGGCATTCTCAGAGTCAGGTATTGCGCGTTTTGCTTCGAGGACGGCCAATTCTTCATCGAATGTGTAAGGCCGCCAGTTTCCAGCATCATCAGGCAGAAAAACCCAGATAACCAAGGCTATTACTACACCCGCGACGCCGGGCCAAAACCATTTCCTTGCAGGTTTAGGCAGTATCGTAAAAGAGGCAAGAATAATAATAAGAAGTGCCAGTACCTTCCACGGCGCCTGAAATACGCACAAAACAAGTATCAAAAGCAGAAACAACCCTATGGTTATTCGTCTAAGAAGCCTTTTTTTCGCCTCTTCCTGGGACATTTCTTTACTTTCAACCTTTCCTACAGACAATTGGGTTATCTGCTAACGTTCGCTAAGACCCGAAAAACATTACAATTTTACTCGTAAAAAAAAAATTTTCCAGTCGTAAACAGATTGTTAGTTCCAAGAAAAGCTGAAAAACCATAATATATAGATAGTGTAAGAGCCGTACAGAAAGAATATACCGGAAAAAATGAGCAAAAAAGGATATACATATTTATTCGGGCCTGTGCCATCGCGCCGCTTAGGCCGCAGTTTAGGCGTTGATATCGTGCCTATGAAGACCTGCACACTGGACTGCGTATACTGTCAACTCGGTAAAACCAGCGAAAAAAGGCTGGATAGAAAAAATTACGTGCCTGTTGATGCAGTTATAGCCGAGCTTAAGACGGCAATTGCAGCCGGTATCGAGGCCGATTACATCACTATCAGCGGCTCGGGTGAGCCAACACTAAACAGCCAGTTAGGCCGGCTTATAGAAGAAATAAAAAAAATTACCAGTATTCCGGTTGCAATCTTGACCAACAGCACTTTGTTTACAGAGCCGGCCGTGCGAGCAGACTGCCGCCGAGCCGATGTTGTTCTGCCATCGCTGGACGCCGGCGATGAGGAAACTTTTCAGAAAATAAACCGGCCTCATAAAGACCTTAGCTTTGATAAGTTATTAGAAGGACTGATGGCATTTAGGAAGGAATACGCAGGACAGATATGGCTTGAAGTTTTCTTTATCGAGGATTTTAACATTGGTATCGAGCAAATCCGTAAAATAAAAACATTGATTGATAAGCTAAGGCCTGACAAAGTTCAGTTGAATACTATCGCCCGGCCGACGGCTGAACAGTTTATCAGGCCGGTTAGCCAGGAAAAAATGCAGTGGATTGCCGAACAATTAGGGCCAAATGCTGAAATCATCAGTGCCATTGAACCGGACCGGCACATTCGCAACATTGGAACCAAGCCGGAAACTGTCCTGGCAATGCTGAAACGCAGGCCTTGCTCACTCGATGATATTTGCTCAGGGCTCGGCCTGGCTCCGAATGAGGCCGTCAAATACATTGGTCATCTTCAGGAGCAAGGACTGATTGAAACCGAACAGCATCAGCAGACCACCTTTTTCAAAGCAACATAGCACGATATAAAATCCCCCTATTTCTTAGCTTTTCTTTTTCTATGGTATGTAAAGAGGCCGGTTTGATTGGTCGATAAAAGGCTTGTGCAAAATCTTAAAGACAAGATTTTATCGTATTTTTACAAAAAACCACAATTTTTTTCTTTAGTCAGCCGTTCTTAGACCGATAAAAGGTATGTACGGCGGAGGTTCAAGAAATTTTGCCTGGGTACAAAGGCCTTATGAGTAAACCAATACGGCAGTTAGTTCTGAAAAAGGGCACCGAACGGTATATTTATCGGTACTGCAGCGGTTCTGAAGACACATTGCTCGATACCCTCGTAGAGCAGGCTAACGACGAACGAACCGACTTTGACTGGTTTGACGCAGCAGTATTGAGCTTCAAGCTGACCCAGGCGCTTATGGGCGAAGCGGATGAGCTTTTGCACAGGAACAGCCCCGAGGTGACGCAGAAGAAATAAGAGACGATTCACAGCTTAGGATGCAGTTTAGGCATACTCAATCGCTTCAATCGGCAACCGAAGGTATCAATCGGTTGTTTTTTGTGAATAAGAAACCAGCAAATTAACTAATGGGCGAAAGCAGCTTTGGCCCTGAGAAAAGATTGAGGTAATGAGACAATGAAAGATTGTGCTATTATTCAGGAGTTTCTCAGCTATTTGAAGTTCGAGAAACATTTTTCCGTACACACCGCAAAGTGCTACGGCGCCGATTTAGACCAGTTCATCGATTTTTTGCTCTCACGTCCACCGACCGATTTAGATTCAGGTCGGCAGGATACTGCCGGTTCGACGGCCGTAGCCACTGAGACGAAGGCAAAGATCGACCAGGCAGTGCTGGTGGTTGATGCCAATATGGTCAGGAGCTTCCTCGCATTCCTGAACGAGAATCAATATTCAAAGTCAACCATTGCGCGAAAAATCGCCACACTCCGCAGCTTTTATAAATTCCTTGTCAAGCGGGGTCATACATCCTCCAACCCGGTATTGTCCGTACGTACGCCCAAACAGGAGAAAAAACTGCCGAAGTTCCTCGAGTACGAGCAGGTCCAGAGGCTGTTGAACACGCCGCCGATAGATAACTGGCTCGGGGCAAGAGACAGGGCTATACTTGAGACACTCTACAGCACGGGCATACGGGTCAGTGAGCTGTCGGGCCTGAATATGGATGATGTCGATTTTCTGGGCGAGGTCGTTCATATCCGGGGTAAGGGCAAAAAGGAGAGAATTGCCCCAATCGGCTCATCCGCTCTGCAGGCAATTCAGCATTATATCGAGTTTAGGAACAAGCGAGCCCAGAACAACAGCAATTTCGATTCCAAGGTACTTTTTGTAAATAAGCACGGCCGTCGCCTCAGCACAAGGAGCGTTCGCCGCAAGATGGACAAGTATCTTGTAATGGCCGGGCTTGACCCCTCCGTTAGTCCGCACACCTTGCGGCACAGCTTCGCAACGCACATGCTAAACAACGGAGCAGACCTGCGCAGCGTTCAGGAATTACTCGGGCATCAATCACTCTCAACGACACAGATTTATACACACCTGACGACTAAAAAGCTCAAAGAGGTTTACGAAAATGCCCATCCGAGAAGTGAAATCGACAAATCTATAGTAGAGGAAAATTAAAACTAACGGCTTGAAAATAATAGCCCGTCTTCAGGCGGGCTTTTTTATGCGCTCGTTTGTCACCTTCAGAGTGGTCTCGGGATGTCCGGAGGAGTGAATTATCGGGTAGGCCCAAAATCTTAAAGCTTTATAACTTACGCGGTATTATTCTCACTATCACCGCAGTACTCGGGGATTATCTTCTTTATTTCCGCAACAATTCCGTCGTGGTCCCGGCATCGGGCAGCTTCAATCAAGCGTTCCACCGCAGCGGTCAATTCATTATGGTCTATCGGTTTATTTTTCCAGATAGCAATCTTCGGGTGCCTTGTGGGCTGCATATCCTCACCCTTTATCGAGAGCTCCTCGAAGAGTTTTTCGCCGGGTCTTATGCCGCTAAAGGCTATCTCGATATCTTCACCGGGCCTGAAGCCGCTGAGAATGATGAGCTCCCTGGCAAGGTCAACGATTTTTACGGGCTCTCCCATATCGAGCAGAAAGATTTCTCCGCCGTGGCCCATTGCCGCGGCCTGCAAAACAAGCTGGCTGGCTTCGGGTATAGTCATAAAGTAGCGCTTCATTTCCGGATGTGTAACGGTCAAGGGGCCGCCCTGGGCTATCTGATTTTTGAATATGGGTACAACCGAGCCAGCCGAGGCCAAGACATTTCCGAACCTGACGGTAACAAAATCAGTCCGGGACCTGGTATTCATATCCTGGATGCACATCTCAGCAAGCCTTTTTGTGGAGCCCATTATGCTCGTCGGATTGACAGCCTTGTCGGTACTTATCATTACGAAGCTGCGTGTGCCGTACTTGTCGGCGGCTTCCGCAACGCGCTTTGTGCCGATGATATTATTCTTTATCGCCTCACCGGGATTCAGCTCCATCAGCGGGACATGCTTATGGGCCGCGGCATGTATCACCACATCGGGCCTATACATTTCAAATAACTGCTCAACTCTCGACTGGTCGGTAATATCACAGACTATAGGCAACATCTTAACAGCAGGGGCCTTCCTGGCCAGTTCCTGGTCGATGAAAAACAACGGATTTTCGGCCTGCTCAACGAGCAGAAGAAGCTTCGGGCCGAAATTACACACCTGCCGACACATCTCAGCGCCTATCGAACCTCCCGCACCGGTGACAAGGATAATCTTGTCGGCAAGATATTCCTTGAGAATATCCGTATCCAGCTCAACCGCTTCGCGTCCCAGTAAGTCATTGATGTCAACATCACGAATCTGTGAAACCTTGAATTTGCCGGAGGCAATATCAGTGATGGACGGGACGGTTCTGAAGCGGACCTTGGTGCCCTCACAAATCTGAATAACCCGCCTTAACTGTTTATGAGTGGCCGAGGGTATGGCAATGGCTATCTCTTCAATATTTCGCTCACGGCATATCTCGGGCAGTTGTTCAACCGTACCAA
The DNA here is from genome assembly GCA_964481525.1 of uncultured Pirellulales bacterium. Taxonomy (GTDB): domain Bacteria; phylum Planctomycetota; class Phycisphaerae; order Sedimentisphaerales; family CAYZTY01; genus CAYZTY01. The sequence goes on along the minus strand of CAYZTY010000010.1, from coordinate 31,795 downwards.
GTACAGCTATGCCGTGTATTGACATTCCCTGTTTGGCGGGGTCGTCGTCCATAAAGCCGATGACTTCATATTGCTCAACAGCCATTCGGTGGATTTCGCGCAATAGCGCCTCACCGGCGTCGCCGGCCCCGACTATTATAAATCGTTTCAGCCGACCCCCTTCGACCGTGCGAAATTCCTCGTGATAGAGCCGGATTAGCATCCGCATACTTCCAAGCAGCAGAACCGTTGCAAAAAAATCAAGTATAAACAAGCTTTGTGCAACAAATGTCAGCTCTCTGAGGTATTCGCTCTTTCCGACCCAGTCACGAACCACGCCGATTTGCATCATCGTGTACCACAGAGTGACAATAATTACGGTACTTATCAGTGCTGCTCGGCCAATCCCAATCAAATCAAATATGCCTACGTACCGCCACCAGCCGCGGTACTGCTTGAGAAATCCAAAAATTACCAGCTTGATTAAGACAAAGAATATTAACAGTAACGGATACTGCACCTGCAGCCATTCTCTCGAGACGCGCATATTGTTCGTAAGAAGGAATGAAAGAAACAAAGCTGCCGCAAAAGCCGCTATATGGACACCGACAATAAGAATTCTGCGGTAACGAAGCAGTTTTAAAAGAGGTGTGGTTTCTCGAAGATTTACCTGACCGGGGTCCTGCTGCCCTGAAGTTGTGCTTGATTCAGGCATATACTCTCAAAACTATATTTATTCCCCACAATCGCCTATGTCAAGGTTTAAGTCTAACATCTATATATGGATACTTCAAGTTCAATCCTGCATTGCCGGGAATCACCGCCGAAGTTCAATTGCACTGAACGGCCGATTTTACTCATTGCGCCGGTTTACTCAATCCTGAGATTCTGCCGAGTCAGACTCGACTGAGGAGTTCGGCTGAGGTTTACTCAAAGCACCCGCTTGAGTCTGCTCGGCCGGCACTTCTTCGAAACCTGCCCGTCCGGCAGGCGGGTCCGTACTAATCTCGTCAATCGGACTGTTATCAACCTTATTACGAAGCAGTGCATAGATTATTGTATTGACTGAGAAATAGAAGCTTATCACGAAAGAGACCAACAAACCGAATACAATCAACAACGCCATAGAAACAAGAAACGAGGCGCCGGATTCCGACCAGTTTTGTGCAACTTCTGCGCGTGAGCCTAAAAGGTTGAGGAAAGTTGGCTCGGGCCAGATAGAAGCGAGCTTATTCAGTCCTTCTGTGCTGCCCTCGACACGGACGCCAAGCCGCAGGAAAAGGTGTGTGACGAAAAGCAGCAGAAAAACAAAAAACCGCACAAACAAATAAGATGCGCCGCCGTAAAACGCCGCCAGAGTGGTGTAGAAAATCATTCGCCAGGGACGCGCGTATATGTAGCTGAAGGCCCTGCTTACAGCGTCAAATCCGTCTGAGGCCTCGTATGCTATGACCGGGTACAATAAATTGGCCCCGCCGATGGTCCCAATCAAGACCAGCGTTATCAACAGGCCGACGAACAATGTGATTATCAGGCAGATGCCGATTATCAACTCCCCCGCCCAGGGCAGGTTGCCAATAAGCCCCAGTAGAAAAACAAAAAGACCCAGTATAAAAATTATGCCTATTGGTATTAATGGGGCGGTCAGGAAGCCGATAAACTTTTTCAGTCCGAAGCGCAGTGCTTCTGTCGGGCCGATCGTCTCATCCCGGGCAAATTGCATCGCCGCCATCCGGCAGATACCGCCGCCGGCTACTGCAATGACCACCAAAGCAACGCCAAAATAGACAATGCTATAGAAAGTATGGTACGTCAACGCCCATATCATTGCTTTCGCTGCGTAGCCGATGTTCGCAAAGACCGCACGAAAGTCCGCCTCAAAGAGCGCAAAAACCGTCTCGGTGAATCTTGTTGAGCCGAAGTGCCACAGCGCTGTAAAGAGGCCGATTCGTTCGCCGGTCTCGGCATACTCCCGGATGAATTCTTTAACCAACCGCGGCTCGGCAAGGTAGCATTGAAGCTCCGAGGGGTACACCGCCGGGAAAATACCCGTCTCCGGCACGCTGCCTAATCGGGCCACCGTCAAATTCGGGATTGTAACCACTGTTTTATTGAGGTCCATAATCCGGCCGAACAAGGCCAGGATGACCAATGCCGATAAGGCAATCAGAATTTTACCGGGTTGAATAGCTATCCGGAAAGACCTGAATATCTTTGGAAAAACCAGGTTTTCAAATAACAGAGAGAATTGTTTTTCAGCCTCCATTTTGCTTCCTTCCTTTTGTGAGATAACCACTTACAGCAACCCATAGCATACAGGAATGGGCCATAAATAATTATCGGCAGTCCTTACTAATTTCAGCATTATTTTATCGATAGTAGCGTAAATTGCCGTGCACATTATGGCTCACGCCATTAATCTTCGCTGTCCTTTTTCTCGCGGCTCGAGTCTCGCCGTAAAGCGTCCTCTGGAGGTTCGGCAATCCGGTATTGACCGTCAAACCAGGCCCCGAGGTCTAATAGTTTACACCGCTGTGAGCAAAATGGGAAAAAATCCATGCCGGTTTCATCTTTGTCGCTCTTTGGCCCCGGCATCTTGATTTCCCGGCCACAAATTGGACATCTGAATTTCATAATGAGACGTATTTAATACTACAAACAGCGATGAAAAGTTTCGAATAAACGAAATTTTTTATATGCTATCACTTAACCTTTCAGTATAATTTTGCAAACAGTTTTTTGTGAAATATTCTCGAGGGCAGTGCGATGGTTCCAAGCGAGGTGTTCTTTACCAGTGGCGTAGGCAAACATAAGCACAGATTGCAGTCTTTCGAATTGGCTCTGCGGAACGCAGGCATCGCAAGCTGCAATCTTGTCAGTGTAAGTAGTATATTTCCATCAGGCTGTAAAATCATATCCCGCAAAAAGGGGCTGCGTCGGCTACAGCCGGGGGAGATAACTTATTGCGTTTTGGCCCGCTGCGAGACAAATGAGCCCAACCGCCTCGTAGCGGCGGGCATTGGGATGGCGGTGCCCAGCAGCGGACATCATTACGGCTATATCAGCGAGTATCACGGATATGGCGTCAGAAAACGGAACTGCGCCGACCTGGTCGAAGATATGGCCGCGACAATGTTAGCCACAACGCTTGGTATCGAATTCGACCCCGATACGGCCTACGACGAGCGGAAAGAAATTTACCGAATGAGTGGCAAAATCGTACGCACGAGGGCGGAAGTTAAAACAGCCGAGGGGGACAAAAACGGACTGTGGACAACTGTTGTGGCGGCGGCGGTCTTTTGCGGTGGTTGATTAAATCGCGTCCGCCTTCAAACGACTGAAGGCGGTTGGTGCTTTTTTAAGCGGCAGACGCAAACCCAGGTAACATCGCAAAAGAGAATCGTGATTTCACGTGGTTTATGAAATTTCCGGCCCGATGAAAACTAAATAATCCCCCAAAACTGCTTCGCTTCTGAGTATTTCAATATGAGTCTTCTTCCTCGTCATCCTCCTCTTTTTCTTTTTCGTCCACCGTCTTCTTATCATCACTGCTGAATGTTTTATCATCTTCGGACATCTGCTCATCGAGGTCATCTAATGGGTCCTGCTCATCATCGGCTTCCAGCTCCTCTTCGAGCTCTTCGAGTTCATCTTCAGACGCATAAGAATCTGAGCTGCCGGCCTTGACAAGGCCCTGCTCTATCCTTCTGGCATATTCAACGCAGTATCTCGCCCAGGGGTTTGCCTGGAGTCGGGCCTTAGGTATAGGCTTGCCTGTACCTTCGCAAATTCCATAAGTACCATCCTCGATGCGCTGCATGGCATCACTGATTTCCTGAAGCAGTTTCCTTTCGCTATCCAGAAGCCCCAGCGCGAATTCCTGCTCATAATTGTCCGTTCCCAAATCCGCCATATGAATCGGCATACTCGAGAGGTCTCCCGAAGCATCAAGGTGGGATTTTTTCAGTGCCTCGCCCTCTATAGTGTTGACGTCACCGAGGATTTCCCGCCACTTATCCATCAGCATTTCTCTGAATTGCTGAATTTCAGCTGCGCTCAGACGCGATTTATACCTGACTTTTTTTGTTTTTTTTCGGCGCACTTTTTTGGCCGGCGCCTTCTTCAGCGTCACTTTCTTCCTGGGGGCCTTTTTAACCTTTCGAACCACGTCTAAAACCTTCCTAAATCCGCAAATATAAAATTATAATCTTGCAAGCAAAGAGCCGCATCGCTCTTTCTTAGGTTTGCAAAGTATAGTAACAGCACATAGGTTATTCAACTAAAATCTCTATCAAATCTTCTAACATTCGAGGCCATAAGAAGTTACAACCAACAAAACGCCCCGATTTTCTCGGTCTGAGATTTCCTATCGGCTGATTAGATGGCTGTCTTTGGCGAATTTACCAAGCGGCAAAAAGAAATTTCCTTTGCCCAGCCGGCCGGAATAACCCTTAATACCATAGACAGCCTCAATTCGCTCCTCGGAAAAAATTTCATCAGCCGTGCCGGTATAATAATCACTCCGGCCACCTAAAAGAAGTACAGTATCACAGTATTGTGTTGCAAGGTTAATATCGTGTGTTACAACGACGACGGTTTTACCTTTTTCAAGCTGCATTTTTTTTAACAAATCGTATATGCCGACCTGATGTTTCAGGTCGAGGAAGCTTGTCGGCTCATCGAGCAGGAGAATCGGCGTGTCTTGTGCAAGTGCCCTTGCAATATAGACACGCTGTCTTTCCCCGCCGCTTATCTGCCCTAACGGCCGGGACGAAAGATTAATCGTATCAGTCGCTTTGAGCGAATCATTGACGATTTGCCTGTCTGCCTCGCTCTCGAAACCGAGGGTGTCCAAATACTGCGCCCTTGGCATCATCACTGTTTCCATGACTGTGAAACCGAACACCGGAACAAACTCCTGGCGAACAACAGCGACCTTCCGTGCAAGTTTTTTACTTGAGTACGATTCTATTTTGCCGCCATCTATCTTTATTGAGCCCGATTGAGCCTTCAGCAGCCCACATAGTAAATTAAGCAAGGTACTTTTCCCTGAGCCGTTGGGCCCGGCAATTGCCATAAATGAACCGGCCTGGACCTGCAGGCTCAAGTTTTCAAAAACAACGGTTTGCCGAGTGTAACTGAACTTCAGGTCTATTACTTCAATAATGTTCATTGGCCGGTCCAACTAACCTTTCGGGTATATTTAATAAGCAGAATCAGGAAAAAAGGGCCGCCCAGTATGGCGGTAATCACACCTACGGGCAATTGAGCCGGGGCCACAATTGTCCGTGCTAATGTATCGGCAGCAATCAAGAAAACGCTGCCGAGGATGGCGCTTATCGGCAGCAATTGGCGGTGGTCGGGCCCGAGCACAAGACGCACCGCGTGTGGAACAATGAGTCCCACAAATCCTATCAGCCCGCTCAGACTCACCGCCACAGCCGTTATGAATGCCGCAGCAGCAAAGGCAACAAGCTTGACTGTCGCCGTATGCACCCCCATCGTCTTAGCCTCAGCCTCCCCAAAACTCAAAACATTCAACTGCGGAGATATTTTAAATAAAACCAGCGCACCCGCCGCAAGACAGGTCGCACCAATCCAGAGGACAAAGAAATCCTCTTCAGCCAAATTGCCCATCAACCAGAAAATGGTCGAGTAAACCTGTTGTCCTTTAGCGATGGAGGTCAGGAACATAATAACCGCGGAGAAAAATGCATTAACCACCACTCCGGCGAGCAATAAGCTCGTAATTTGTGATTTGCCGGCAAGTCTGCCAACGCCCCAGACCAGCCAGACTGTGCCAAGCGCGCCCACAAAGGCAAAAAGGCCTATAGGTGAGCGGCCCCAAAGATTCCAGCTCAGGCCGGAGAGCACGGCAATAATCGCGCCAAGCCCCGCTCCGCTGGATATTCCCAGAATATACGGGTCGGCTAAAGGATTCCTCAGGATTGCCTGCAATACCACACCCGCGCAGGCCAGTGCCGCCCCGACAATTGCAGCAAGGAAAATCCGCGGCAGCCTGACCCTCACAAATATCTCATAATCCGGGTTCAGCCCCGCGGCCCCGGCCGGGCCAAAAAACACCGCCCTGAGCGAGACCTTCTCGGTGCCAATCAACGAGCAAACTACCATTACACAAACAAGCACCGCCACACCAATGGCGAGCCTTATCAACAACCTGCGTTTCGTCAGGACTTCACTCATACCAACCATCCTGCAATGTAAATGCGAAAAACAATCATACTTAGCCCTGCTGCCGGTCGTTCGGGTCCGTCGGAAAAAGTTCGGGATGCAGGCACCGGGCAACCATCCAAACTCCTTCCGCCAGTCGGGGCCCCAACCGGCTTACAGTATCGGCCTGCAGCACATAAATGCGTTTGTTGTTCACGGCCGGTACGTTTTTCCACCTGCTCCAGAACTCCTCTGCGGCCTGCTGTTGCTTTGCCAAATCACCACTCTGCATCGCGGGCTGAATAATAACCTCGGGCCCGCAAGCAATGAGCTGCTCGGCACCTATTGGTGGATACTTATGAATAGTTGGTCCGATGGCATTTTCTCCACCTGCCAACTCGATTAGCTCGTTGATAAAAGTATCTCGGCCAGCAACACGCAATGGCTCTGTTTGCACGACCCACAGAACTTTGTACGGTTTAGTCGAACTTAAACGGCTCTGTATATCGGCAAACTGTTGCTGAATACTACCGAGCAGCTTTACTGACTCTTCCTTCCGGCCGGTAGCCTCGCCGATTTTCTCAATCGCGGCAAAAAGCTCCGAGACGTCTTCAATCTTGAGCGTTAAGCTGCGATACCCGATTCTCTCCAGCCGCCGGGCAACACTGCTTTGCTGTTCGAACCAGAGTGTTACTACCAGGTCCGGCCGGGCTGCTATCACTGCTTCAAGATTGGGCTGCCAGAATTTGCCGAGTTTGACCTTGGCTGCGGCTTCCGGAGGATAATCGCTGTCACTTGAGACGGCAGTGATTTTGTTCTCAAGGCCAAGCGCAAAAAGAATCTCGGTAAGATTGGGCGCCAGTGAAGCTATCCTTTTCGCATCTGCTTGTGCAGACATATTCCCGGCCTCCTGCGTCGCAAGCAATATACCAAGGCCGACCCAAACCAGGGTCGCTACCGATGCACTTATCCATTTGAGGGAGATTTTCATGTTCTCTTGAACTGTTTTTCCAGTTCGCTTAGCGAAAATTTTATTGTAGTCGGCCTTCCGTGCGGACACTGAGACGCCCTTTCAACCACCTCTCTTTCAGCGAGGAGCCGTTCAATCTCACCATCGTTAAGCTTCTGGCCGGCTTTCACAGCCGCTTTGCACGCCGCCATCTCCAGCACCTCGTGAAGCAGCCTTTCTTTGTCGAGCCTCACGGCCTTTTCAGTGAGCAAATCAAGCAGTTCCTGAACAAACTCGGCCGGTGCAACCTTCGCCAACAAACCTGGAAAGGCTTGTATTGCGATAGTTTTGGGCCCGAAGGGTTCCAGTTCGATTCCGAGTTTTTCAAAGAGCTCCGCATTTGTCCTGAGCGTCTCTGCCTGCGCATCGGTCAGCTCGGTTGTCTCGGGAATCAGCAGCCTCTGCGAGGCCAGCTTCTCATCGGTCCTCGTGGCAATACGCCGGCACAAATCCTCGTATATTATCCTCTCATGCAGCGCGTGCTGGTCTACGACAATAAATCCGTCATCGACCTGCGAGACGATGTAACTATCGTGCAGTTGCAAAAATTGTCTGGTTGCCTTGACCTGCTGCTTATCGGTTTCAACAATAGTTGTATCTGTAGCGATTTCAGTCTTTCGAGGCTGCGTTGATGGGTGTGCAAAGCCGAGCTGTTGCTGAGTCTGAATGGGTCTATGCTCCCTGAAAAATTCGGCCATAGCCTCGGCTATTCGCTGCCTTCTGATTTCCGAGTGCTGTACCGTTTCTTCCTTCGGGGCCACACTTTCCCTCGACCGCGGCATTTGTGCGGGCACATCAAGATTCTGACCTAACAGCTTTTGGCGCACGACTGCAAGTATCTGGGAATGAACAAGGTTGGCATTATCGAACCGCACCTCAATTTTGGTGGGATGTACGTTCACATCGTAAGACTCGCAGGGCATCTGCAGAAACAAGAAGACAATGGGATATTTGTTCGGCTCGATGATGCCGCGATACGCCTCTTTTACGGCGTGTGAGATAAATTTATCGCGGATAAACCTGCCATTCAAAAAAAAGTGTTGAAACTTGCCGCTGGCCCTCGCGACATCGGGTCTTCCCAGCAGGCCGGATATTTCAAGGCCCCTTTCATGACCTTCGGCGACAAACAGGTTCTCAGCTATCTGGGCCGGGAACAGTTTAGCTATACGCTCTGTCCGGCTTTGCCCACCGAGAAGCCGATATATTTCTCGGCCATTGTGCATGAGCGTCATATCCAGGTTGCAGTGTGCCAGCGCAATTCGGGTGAAATGTTCTATGATGTGGGTCATCTCAGTGTTGGCGGTGCGCAGAAATTTTCTCCTTGCCGGCAGCTTATAAAAAAGGTCTCTGACCTCTATCGTAGTTCCATAGTCGGCGCTGCAGGGGGCCGGCTCAGTCTTTTTACCGCAATCGACCTCGACGCTGTATGCCTCGGGTAAGTCTTTCATTCTGCTGACTGCCCGGACCTGGGCCACCGAAGCGATGCTGGCAAGAGCTTCGCCGCGAAAGCCCATTGTTGAAATATGCTCAAGGTCGCTGTGGAGTTTTATTTTACTGGTGGCGTGCGGCTCAAAGGCCCTGGCCAGGTCCTCCCGCGCCATACCCTCGCCATCGTCGGTCACCGAAATAAGCTTACGTCCTCCGTCCTCGATGCTAACGGTAATTTTTTTTGCACCGGCGTCAATACTATTTTCAAGCAGCTCCTTGACGACGCTGCCGGGCCTTTCGATAACCTCCCCGGCAGCTATCATATTCACCATATTCTCGTCAAGAACGACTATTTGCCCCACAATGTTCTCCAAAGTTATTGGTGCATAAAATGGCCTATCTCGCAGGATACGTTCTGCGGATATCGCAGATTTTTAGAATGCGTATCGACATTAATAATAACGAAAATCCGGACCGATTCCAGAATTTCTTCAGGACACATAATTCCTTTGTATGTTACAGCCCGGCATAGGGATTTATCAGTTCTCAAAGCGAGGACTTGCTGAATGCTAAATATCAAGGGTTGAAACAGGTGGATTTTCTGCCCGCCTAAATTATTTGCTCAATTTATGCCGTCGGCGGAGTTTTCAGGCTTCGCTTTGCTGCTCACCTTGCTCCGGGGCCGGGCTCGTCGAAATGGCATTTACGGCGTCGCAGACTTTGGCAACCGTCAATGCCGCAACTACAAACGCCGCGATTGAGAACAAAATGTTAAGGCCGGGTATGTGGCCCGCGACGACACCGACTAATGAAAAAATGGCAAACGTCAGAAACAATCCTTCAGGGAGCTTTATAGCCGCATGTTGGTGGCGCTCGATGAAATCATTATAGTCCTTTGCAAATCCCCAGGTGGCTTGAAAAACCCAGTAGAAGTTGAACAGGGGTATGAACATAAATCCGACGGCCTTTCCCGGTGTTGTGCGCGCCATTCCATCCTGAATCGAGGACCACGCCTTGTACCACATGATTGCAAAGACCACTACAAGGTAGACGGATATCAGAACTGAAAAAATTCCCATTGCTATGATTGCTTCGGTTACTTCTGCCATTGCGGCACCAATCATCAGTAAAGACATCAGGACGCTCAGGATTCCGCAGGCGATTACAGACCCCAGAAAGAACTGTTTTGACATTTTGGTTATCTCCTTTTTGGTATTGTGAGCGTGCCGGAACTCACCACTATCATGTGTGCCGGAATCGGCTTCTGCCGTGGTTTCGAATCTGCCCTTGCCGAAGCAAAGTGCTCCGAAAAAAATCAGCAGCGAAACGGGGTATAGCAAACCATGAAAAAGCCGAAAGGGGCTCACGCCAAGAATTTCGAAAGCATAAATCTGAAAGAAAATTTGTGGCGTGTACGTCGACACGAAACACAACTGCATGAGGGCATGCGTTCCAATGCACATGAAGGCGATTAAAGCCGCTGTTTTTAGTTTCATCCTATTGTGTGCTCACCTGTGCTCAAACACGACCCGTTGATATTGTACGGACGATTATATAACCTCCTTTTGTCAGGTTGGGGACGATTCTATTTCCCGCTGGCAATGTAGTCAATGTAAAAAAACGCCGTTGCAGCAATATTTTTTTTTAGTACCATGGATACAGATACTAAGTCATATATCCTGTACTTTCATTCAGTTCAGCAGTACATATTTACACGCGTCAGGATTAGACTATATCCTTAGGTCGCAAGAAGGCTCTGGCCGGTCATCTCTTCAGGTTTGGGGATGTCCATCATCTCCAGCAGTGTAGGCATCACATCGGCCAGTCTGCCCCCGACAAGTCGGGGAAGCTTGCGTCCTTTATAACGCTCATCGAAAACTATCAGCGGAACATCACCTATGGTATGCGCGGTGTGGGGGCCGCCGTTTTTCTCATCCCTCATTTTCTCGAAGTTGCCGTGGTCGGCCGTGACAATCACACCGCCGCCAAGCTGCTTGACCTTAGTCAGTATCCTGCCCACGCATTCATCCACCACCTCGGCCGCCTTGATTGCAGCGGACAAAACGCCGGTGTGCCCGACCATATCCGGATTGGCAAAATTCACCACTACAACGTCATATTTATTCGAATCCAGCCTTTCCAGAACAACCTCAGTAACCTCATACGCGCTCATTTCAGGCTTCAAATCGTACGTCCGAACCCGGGGCGACGGCACAATTTGTCTGTCCTCACCGGCAAAGGGCTTCTCTGTATAATCATTGAAGAAAAAGGTAACATGTGCGTACTTTTCGGTCTCGGCACAGCGGAACTGTTTGAGTCCCAGCGAGCCGAAGTACGCCCCTGCGATGTTCTTCATCTTCGGCGGCTTTGGAAATGCGACCGGCGCCGGAATGGTCGCATCATATTCCGTCATACAAACGTAATGTATTTTCGGCCTGGCCGACCTGACAAATCCCTGGAAACCATCATCGACAAAGGCCCGCGTAATTTCTCTGGGCCTGTCCCCCCGAAAGTTGAAAAACACCACTCCGTCACCGTCCTCGATAAGACCGACTGAGACATTGTTATCATCGACTATGCTCGTTGGCTCGATAAACTCATCGGTCACCTGCTTTTCATAACTCTGGCTGACCGCCTCCGCTGCGGTTCGTGCCTTTAGGCCCTTGCCCAGTGTCAAGCAATCGTACGCCTTTTGCACCCTCTCCCAACGACTGTCGCGGTCCATCGGGTAAAACCTTCCCATAACCGAGGCGATTTTGCCAACGCCTATTTCCTGAGCTTTGTTCTCTATATCGGCGAGATACGAAGCACCGCTGTTCGGCGGTGAATCTCGTCCATCGGTAAACGCGTGCAGAAAAACTCTGCTTAATCCGTTACGCTTTGCAAGTTCGAGCAGGCCGTACAAGTGTTTCAGCAATGAATGAACGCCGATATCACTGCACAGGCCCATAACGTGCATCTTGCCGTTGTTGGCCTTGATGAATTTGATTAGCTCCTGAAACCGCTCGTTTTCAAAGAATGAGCCTTCGCGAATCGCCTTGCTAATCCTGACGGATTCCTGGTAAACGATTCTGCCTGCGCCGATATTTTGGTGTCCGACCTCGCTGTTGCCCATAGTTCCGTGCGGCAGGCCCACGTCTTCACCGCTTGTATGTATCAGGCAGTGTGGGTACTCCTGCATAAGCATATCATCCACCGGCGTATTTGCCTGCTTCGGCGCGTTATATTCGTCGTCAGCAGGATTTGGGTTGTATCCCCAGCCGTCACGAATTATCAAAGCGAACGGACGACGTTTCAATTTTATCTTACCAATCGGCATAAAAGTCCCATTTTGAGTAAACGGATTTAATGAGCCGAACCAATATAGTAGTAAGATGACTAAATTATGTCAAAACATTTGCACAACGGCCTGGGATGGCCCTGCAAAATCAAGGAAGTTGAAAAAATCCATCAACAGGTGATGGTACAACATCGACACGGGGCGTTCATAGCGACATCGCCGCCCCATATGGTCTTCTTGTAATATGTATATGAGTATCGTGCAAGATGGGGAACGCAATAATTGGAGCCGTCGAAATATAACTTTCTAAACACTGTATCATCTATTTTTCCATATACTATCAGTGGCGAGGACGGAATATTACCTTTATTCGGCTGCGGAAACTGGTACAAGCTACCGAAGCAACCGAAAACAGTACTTAAAGATAGAAACTGGTAGTTCGTGCATTCAGCCAGACCCCATGTATCAGGTGGTGAAGTACCGTTACCGAGATAATCGCCAGATTCCCGGGTATCGGTATCAAAATACTTAGCCAACTTATTAAAAACGACAGGTCCTGTGCCCGCCCACAGACACTGTTCGCCATTAGCTTCAATCTGTTCTCCGACCCACGTTTCTAATGGATTGCCATGGTTATGTCAACTTCTGTAATGCCCAAAAAGAAAGTCATTTCTTGTATGTGCCGGACTCCCTATATCTTCAAGCATATGCAATATATGCCCCACAGCTAAAAACATCTCAGCAAAATATTGCTCACAGTCTGACGCAACATTAGAAGTGAGGGCGCTATAAAATTTATTTCGGGTTGCAGACCATGTTTCCTGATTATCCTTTGGATAACCGGTGCTGCTGGTTCCTGTTGTTATCCAGAATAAAGCCGATTCGCCCCTGAGGTCAAATGGCGAAAACTTGGTAACAAGGCCTTCCCAATCGGGATAGTCGGTTCTATTATCTAATCCTGCATTGCGAGTTGGATCGTAGAAATGATGTTGTGATCTGGCTTGACGATGTTTGGCATCTTCCAATTTGCTGCCTTCCTGCATCCATCCTAAAATGCTTCGAGTGGTCACGCTCGGGTCCATACCTCTATCTATCAAATCTTCAATGAATGGTGTCGTAGTATTGGTTATTTGAAGTTGGGTATTTAGTCCTGCAGCGTATCCCAATTGATTTTGCAGATAAGTTCCAACCAGTGAGATATTAGAAGCTTCCTGAGATAAGGCCGGATGTGTATAATTCTGCTCCCAGGCATATAAAGACGCAGAAGAAAAACAAAAGAAACATTTCATTAAAAGTAAACTAACAACCAATGATCTATTAATAATTTCACACCTCCTAATATTAAGCAAATGCATTGTCTAAAGCATCTGCTATCACAAAACATGTTAAGATAGCCGCAGAAAATGCCAACACGAAAAGAGTTATTATTACCTTAATGTGCGTCTTATCTCGAAAGCGCAGCTTCATCAGTAACAACCATACTATATCGAAAATCAATACGATAATAAACGCCGCCAATGTAGATACTTTGCGATTCGGATAATAAGCCCAATCTGTTAAAGGAACAAACAGCAATCTAACCGTACCCCAATAAAATAATGGCAAAATTATTGCTAATGAAATAACCTCCAAGCAAATTAACAAGATTTTTCTTCTCTTTTCCTGCATTGCTTATCTTTCTTAAATTTATTCTTTTGGCATCGCTTAAAATCAGAGGTTAAATATCCTCCACTTACCATCATCTTCTCTTATGAAAAAGACCGGGAAGCTCAATGTCTCAGCGCCATCCTGGTGAAGCATCTCGTATATAACTTCACCATTCCTTTGCCGGTCGAATATCATCTCGCCCATGTCGGCTGCGTAGTCCGGCAGGTTCGGCTCAATTATCTGAAAAATCTCGGCGTATCTATCTCTCGATATTTCCGCTATGAAAGTAAGGGCCTCGTTAACGTCACCGATTGACAAGGCAGACTTAAACTGCTCAAAAACATTTAGAGGGTGAGGGCCGCTCAACCAGAGAAAACAAAAAGTCTCCAGGTCGTTGGAATCAATAATACCATTTTTGTTAAAATCGCCGTCAAGGCCGCTGCCCGACTCCTGCCAGCTCTCTGCGAATATCGCAAAATCAGCAAAGTTGACTATTTCATCGCTGTTAAAATCAGGATAAGAATTGGGGTCGGGAAAACTTTCAATTCCATAGGCGGCCGAAACCATACCAAGAACAATAGCGGCAAATAGGGATATTTTTTGGCTATACATAGCAAACTCTCCTGAAAATTAGAATCTTTCCAATTTTTATAAATAATAACCATTTTTAATAATTTTTACAAAAATAATTTGAGATACCCGAGCACCAGAAAACAGTACTTAAAGACAGAAACTGACAGTTTGTGCATTCAGCCAGACCTCGGACACTCGGTGGTAATGATTTGTTAAGATAAACAGCTGTCTTTTCTTTATGCTTCAATCATCGGAACATCCGTCCTGTGGGCCGCCACCACCGGCGGAATGTGTTCTATGACCCGCATCGTTTTCCATTTGCCGCCCAGAAATCGCACGAGAAAAAGCACCGCCAACACACATACATAAGCCGTCAAAAAAACCCAGACCACCCTAAGACCGAGGCCCATTCGGACGCATATATATGTTGGAATTATAAACATCACCCAGCTAAGAGATACCGACAGTATCATCACGAACCTTGTATCACCGGCGCCTCTAAGCGCCGCTGTGAAAATGATATTGCCGGTATCGAACAGGCAATAGAACGCCACGAAGCGAAGCAGCATAACCACTACCGGCCTTAGCTGAGCAAACTCGGCCGCGTCCGCCTGCGCAGCGAACGGGTACATAAAAAGCTCGGGCCAAAACCAGTAGCTGATAGCGAGGACCGTCATATAACCAAGCGTCAGGCTTGCCGCCGAAAACGTGCTTCTCTCGGCAAGTGCAGGATTGTTATCTCCGAGCGCCTGGCCGACCATAGTATTGACCGCCGTGGAGAAACCCAGCATCGGTATAAAAGCCAATCCATTAATCTGGAACGCTATCGCCGTTGCCGCCAGCGACATATCATCAATTCGGCCGACAAATGTTACAAAAAGGGTAAACGACAACACATCCAGCATAATATGAACGCCACTCGGAAAACCGTATCGAAGCAGTCTGCCGAAAAGGTCGCGTTCCGGTTTATAGCCGGCAAGCGCAGCGTAGTTCCGGCGGTTCTCGGCCCTGAAGAAAAGTGCCAGAAAAACAATCGCCGTCATTACGTGTGCCAGGACGGTTGCCCAGGCCGCACCGGCAATCCCAAGTCGTGGCATATACCAATGACCGAAGATAAGAGCGTAATCCAGCACAATGTTGACCACCGCGGCCGCGATACTGACCCACATCACAACAGCCATTTTGCCCCGGCCGGTGAAAAACGACGAGACCGTCGCAGCGACCAGGCCGGGCACTGCCCCAAAGCATAAAATCCTGAAATAGATTATCTCCTGCTCTCGCAGCGGCGCAGGATGCCCGACCCAGGTGAACAATGGTTTTGCAAGCGGTATCAGCCCCAGCATCAGAATGCCGGCGGCCAGAGCGAAATATATTCCCTGCCATACCGCCTTGCCCACCCGCAGCGGACGACCGGCCCCGGTGTACTGCGCAACGAATGTATTAACGTAGGCGGCGACGCCGAGAAAAAGGGCGAATATAGTGAAATGAGTAATCCCGGCCTGCAAATTGGCCGACATCGCGTCTTTCGAATACCACATCAGAAAGACGCGGTCGATGAACATCTGGATGCTGGCTGCGCCCGTACTGAGAATCAGAGGTGCCGCCATTCGCAGCACCGCCAAGCAACCCCCCTTGCCACTCCAGTTGACAAAACTTCGGAACTTCAATAACCGCATAAAGGTCGGATGCTATCGGCAAGCAATATCTGCGTCAAACTAATTAAACACACAAGCACGTCCGGCCCCGGCGTAACTCGCTGTATCCGGCGGCACAAAGACATTTCGACAAGACATTATGCGCCGACCCTAACCGTTATCCGGTCCTGAAAATCTATTTTTTCAGCACATCCCGCATTGTAACCGCGAGATGCCGCAGGCTTTCGGGACTCTTATGTGTTATTTTAACGTATTCCTCGATGTCCCAGGGCTGAGAAACCACATGATAAAGCTTCTTTGGCACGATAGTCTCCGGCTTCGGCCCCGGATAGAAGCGAAGGGTACGAATCGGCTCGTCATCTGTTTTTTCGCCCTTCTCTTTTGCTGCCTCCAGTTTAGCCATCTTTTCCGCGACGGCCGTATCGCGCGCCTTAGCAAAGCTTTTCATATCATCAAGGATTTCCTGCCCGCTAAGCTCCATCACTACAACTCTCTCGCCGAACGAAAGCGCCAGTGTGTCCATCTGTCGCGTTTGACCGGGCGAAAAATTCAGCTTATCGTTTTGCCACAATGTTCCGTACAAAGTGAAATCCGCACCGGTCTTCTGCTTCAGAGTACCTGCAACCTCCTGACTCCAACTAATCTCCCGACAAAGAGCCTTTTTCAATAAAGGCGAAGCCGAATAACCTTTTTC
>CAYZTY010000010.1:0-15349 GCA_964481525.1 uncultured Pirellulales bacterium | reverse complement strand
ACCGCCGAGCAGCGATAAGCTGTTCCTCCGTCGCGTGCATTACGAGAAGGTCGGGCGCAGCTATGTTCCAGTACTGAAATCCCATCAGGGGCGTCTCCGGCTTGTAAAACTCCACCGACTCCGACGCAACCCAGTAAATCAGCCGCTCGGGCGCTAAAGGATTATAATACAAAAGCCCCACTGCACAATCATTGGAGTCCCAGGAAAGACCGTCATTAGCACTGACCCGGCCTTCTTTGATTTTCACCGGAAAGTCTTTACTCAACTTTGCGACCACCGAATTCTGCTTTTCTGTTCCAATCAAAAGCAGGTTATATTTTTGCATATCAGCCTCGGTAATTTCACTGTCCGGCTTTCCCGGCAGCCTACCGTAAATGGTGTATGCCATAGGCACACCTTCTCTGATGTTTACGGGGGCAGGCCAGCTCGGTCTGCATAACTGACGGCCAATCTGCGCAACCTCGTACATATTTTTGTTTGTTTCTTTATCGCCGCCCGTGCCCCAGACTATCATAATCGGCTCACCGTGGAAAAGGGCCCCTGCACCACCCGGAAAATGCAGACGCTCGCGAGGCGATTTTGGCTTATCTTTCGTAACAAGCCATCCGTCTTTTTGAGCAACTATATACAATTTATCCGGCAGCGGTGCTTCAAGCATCTTTTCAATATGCCGATTAACAACCACTGTCAGTGGCGATTGCTTTTTAACCGGGCAGGCTGTAAGGTCAATCTGCAATGCTCCGACATTGTCAAGTGCTACGTATAACGTGTTGTTTGTCCCGATGCGGGCGTCAATCTCGGCCAGCCGTCCTTCAGGACCCCACTCAAGCAACTCCACCCAGTAGGCCTTGCGGGCCAGCTCATCCATCGCGGTATAATGTACTCGGTCAACTTTCTTCTTGCGCACAAGTCCGTCAGCCCACTTTTGTGCCCGCGCAAGGCCCTCCGCGTAGAGCCAGGTCGCATGGCCCAGGCCGTCGGTTTCGTCCTGAATCGCTGTGCCGCCGAACTTCTCTATCGTACGCGTCGCGATGCGGCTGTGGGAGACCGGTACAAGATAATCATCTCTGCTGTGAAGCGCATAGAAGGGTACATTCAACGCATTTTCCGCCGGCACGTGCGCACCACCGCCGCACTTCGGTATTGCCGAGGCAAACAGGTCGGGAAATCGGCTGGCCATACTAAACGTTCCGTAGCCGCCCATACTTATACCCGCAAGGTGCACACGGTCCGGGTCGATATTCCAGTGCTTCATAACGTAATCAAGCGCCTCGAGTACATCCACCTCGGACAAAGCGACATAACCACCGCCCCGGCTGCGCCCTAATACAAACAGCTTCACACGGTCCGGCTCGGCGTGCTCAAACGCAGCAAAATGCATATGCGTCAGACTATGGCCGTGAAGCTCCAGATAAAGCGGATAGCTTCGCTTGTGGTCGTAATCATCCGGAACAGCAATCAAAAAAGGCTGTCCCGTACCATCGGCCTTCGAAAGATATGCCCACTCCTGCACGCCGCGGAGCTTTGAGAGGGCATTGGCATCACTGGTAATCTTCGATACCCACTCTGTCAACCTCGATGCAGCTTCGATTGTTCTGCCCGGAGCTACATTACTGTCTGCCATACCTATCTCAACCTGTGTAGCGAGGTAATCAATCCAGCCGGCGTAATCAGCCATCTTAGGCTGGGCCTGTATTTGGCGCGCACGGGCCACCATTTGACCGACCGCATTTTCGGCATCGCCTACAATTATCATACGCTCCAGTTCCAGCCGTTCGCCGCAGTAATCCGGTATCTCAACAGCAACACGGGCAAATCCCTGTGGCAGCGAGAAAGCTTCCCCGCTGCCAATGCGGCTCTTTCCGCTGGCAAGCTCCTTGCCGTTAGTATCAAGGATTCGAATCTTTGCCGGAATCTCAGGCGCCTTATCGTCAACTCCCTCGGCCCTGAGAAGTATCCCCGTTCTGCCATCTCCGATTTGTTTGGTTTGCACAATCACCTCGGGCGCTACTACCGCATCATCGACGTAAAAACTTTCGTCTGCCGCCTGGACCTGCCAATAGACGTACAATTCCTGCAGCTGGCCGGTAACTTTCAGCTCGAATTTACCTGATAACTTAACCCACTTGTCATTGTAAACGGTCTTGGAATCAATCAGCGGGTACTGAGTTCCGGAGTCGTCCTTCTGGCGGATGTGCATCCAGGCCTCGTGGTTCGGCAGGTTTTCAAGCCTGACCCACGCCGAGATTATATAGCGCTGACCCGGCTTCATTTTACCGAGTATATTCTGGTTCGGCCCCTGCCAGTTCGCCTTCCTGTCGTGGCAATAAATACTGTACTTACCTCGATGGGCCTGCTTATCGGTAGCATCGAGCCTATACTCGCCCAGCGTGACCCAGCCAGTTGTGTTGCCGTCCTCAAAACCGGGATTCGTTAAGAGGTTTTGCCCGTACAAAGGCGTAGAAATTAAGCAAGCCGTTGCTAAAATCCAGGCAGTTAAAATCCATCTCATGCAATTAGGAATATTCCCCATTTTCTCTCCTTTCTGTCGAATGAAGGTTTCAGTTGCGCCTATTTGGCAAAAGAGGCAAAATACACGCCCTTCTTAACGTTGTCAATACCCAATAATGTCGATGATGAAACAGCTAATGAAAATAATATTCAATGGCGGCGCATACTTTTAAGTTGACAGCGTGCTACCGAAAATTCTAAAACACTTGGGGAAAGCAACTAAGGGGTTAATAAGCTAATAAATGCTTGTCCGGTAACAGAGAGGTTACTAAGTAAGACTCGAACCTCTCCAGTAAGTCTTAATAGCTTTCAGAAAGGGAGAACATTTATGAAGACAAGCAGGATAAGCAGGATAGTCAAAATCCTGACGACTCTGCAGTCCAACCAAAGTTACTCTCCAGACCAGTTAGCGAAGCTGCTAAACACCAGCCGACGGACGGTTTTTCGCGACCTTAAGGAACTGCAGAAGGTAGGGGTACCTTACTATTACGACCCGAAAGGCGGCGGTTACCGTGTTGAGCCAAAGTTCTTTTTGCCGCCGATAGACCTTACGCTCCAGGAGGCGCTAAGCTTATGCCTGGTAATAAACAAGGTCAGGGAACATATGCCAATTCCTTTCAAACACTCGGCAGTAATGGCGGCGCTTAAGATTGAGAACAATCTGCCCGTTCCAATCAGGGATTATTGTCGCGGCGCGCTGCAGCAGATTTCAATACGACTAAACTCATCCGCTCCGATGCAAGAGCTGGACAAAGTTTTCTCTCAACTACAGCGAGCAATTATAAAAAAACGCAGGATAAGATTTATTTACTCCTCGCTTTACGAGAGAAAAGAAATAACTACGGACATAAGTCCTTACCACCTGATGTATCAAAAAGGGGCGTGGTACGTACTGGGCCGCTCGAGCCTGCATAATAGCATCCGGACATTCAAGCTTAATCGGATTAAAACGCTGGAAGTACTAAGCCAGGGCTTTCTCGAAGATAACTTCGATGTGAACGGGTATCTTGGCCGGGCCTGGGCGATGATTCCGGAGGGCAGGATTTATTATGTCAAGCTGCGCTTCCTGCCCAAGGTTGCGACGAATGTTTCAGAAATCCACTGGCACAGCACGCAAAAAGTCACTCACAACCCCGACGGGTCGGTTACGATGGAGTTTCGGGTGGATGGACTCGGGGAGATAAGCTGGTGGGTTCTGGGCTATGGTGACCAGGTGCAGGTCCTGGCGCCTGTGGCTTTAAGACAAAGAATTATAAATATGGCACGAAATCTCGTGAAACTCAACGAGAAAATCGGCCTGAAGATCGTGGACATCAAAAAGCGCACAAAGGAACAGCAAAAAGCCGGAACCACCAGCTCTGGCGAAAGAAATCGGCCTCTTGATAAACCGTGGACCTCTGCCATGTAAAATTGCGGGGTGGGAAGGCACAATGCAATAGCAATTCTTATAAACGGGGTGAACCGTTACAGAACAACTAATCGGCCACACCAATTAGCTCGGCAGCAGTAAGGTTGCCGCGTTGCCTGTGACGGACCTGCTCAACAAAGGCCTCAAGGCGTGTAGTCAGTGAAGGGTCTTCCTGGCCGTCAAAAGCCAGATTCAAAATGGGCATATTATCACAATCGCGGCTGATGCGAGTGGTCTGTGTGCTGACAATAGTCGAGGGCATACAGGTAAAGGGCATAACGTTCACGACGCCGCCAAAGCCATCGTGAGCATATTCAAGCATCTTGCCGACACTCAGGATGGCCTCGCCCTCGAAGGAATAATGTATGTAAGGCTCCGCCAGCTTAATTACGTGCTCGGTGGGCTGTTCGCTGAATCGGCCAAACTTCGCTTCAAGTGGTGCGGCGAAAGCTCTTTCGAGCCGGTGCTGGAAATAATCCTCTATGCCATTTTCGATGCGGTTTCTGAGCTGTCTCCTTCGGACGGATTTGTCCCTGCGCACGAAATTCGTATAGTATATCCACTCCGCAACGGAGGCCAAATCACAGGCGGCACCGAGTTTTTCAAGCCTGTCGATAAGGTACTGATTGGCGAAATCATGACTGCGAACATAAATCTCACCGACAATTCCAATCCTGGGCTTGCGAACGGACCAGTCAAGTTCAACAGCCGCGAAGCGCTGCGCGATATCTTCGAAAACGCCCCGCAACTTAGCAAGGCTGGAACGCTTCTCGACGGCATCACACCAGAGTTTCAAGGACTGCTGATAGACCATCTGAGCATAGCGAGGCTCAACCGCGAAAGGCCGAAGTCGCAGGATTACTTTCCGCAACAAGTCAACACCAACACAGGCAACCCAGATATCTTTTGTAAAACTACCGCTGGCCCTGGTACCAAGACTCTGCCTTATTTCTCTATAGAATTTCGAGTCCTGGTTGGGGCTCACAACAGGCACACCTTCTGCACCGATATACTTCAAAATAAGCCGAAGCAGGCAATTGTACATTCCGAATCTGCAGGGCCCGGAGGCATTCGGCATAAAAAATGCAACGCGGTCGGGGTCGCAATCAGAATTAGTCATTACCTTGAGCATATCGCCGGTGGTAATGGCACAGGGCAGACATTCCTTGCCGGTAGTAAACTGTCTGCCGTGTATAAGACTTGCCGCATCGGCGACAGGCAGGACTTCTGCGGGCTGTCCGTAGGCCCTGAAACAGGCGGCGACTCCGTATGCCGAATCGCCCATCCAGGGAATATAGAGCGTCCGCCGCGGCGTTGGCGAAGAAGGGCTGGGCGCTTTGCTGATTGCCGCCTTGCGAGCATGCTTTTCCGTGGCAGCGCTATCCTGTAGGCCGGGATGATAATTCTTCAAGCTCTCAAGAAACGCCTCCAAACGGGTGATTACACCGGCATCAGCAGAGTGCTCGTCCAGCTCGAGCTGAAGACCGGGTTTGCTTCCCATTATATCCTTGAAAAAAGTCAGCAAAAATGAATCAGGCCCACAAGCAAAATTAGACAGATACACCGCATACAAACGTGGGTCCCTCCGAATGATTTCAGCGGCACGGAGAATATTCTGGCCGTATTTCCAATAAACGTGAGAGTGAAATTCCACATCAGAAAGCCGGGCCTGCGCGAGGTCAAGCATATCCATAGGAATAGTGCGTACACCAAGGCGGGCAAGCTTTCTTGGTAGTTGCAGATTCAGCCCGAAATCACACCCGTTGTACGGACGCGAGACGAGTATAAAGAGTTTTTCGTCCGGGGCGAGATTCGCAAGGATTTCTTTGCCTTTTCGGCGAAGGTCCGCCTCGAATTCTGCCTGGGCGGACAGGGCCGTTTTCAAGGCCTTACGCGCCGATGATGACGTAAGATTTAAATGCTTTGCGATTTGAACAAAACCCTCAGCCAGCAGCTTTGAGCCCTCGCCCATTCGAATCGGCGCAGTGAGAATTTTTGTCTTACCAAGCTTGTCCCCTAAATTCGAGGCAAGCTGATACGGCAGAGTTTGTACATAAGGGCACAGATGATTAGTGCGGTTCTGTGGGTAGTTGGCGGGCATAGAGACTATGCTGGGCACAAAGAGGTAATCAGGCTGCTTGGCAAGCAGCATTGCGATGTGCCCATAAGCAACCTTGACAGGGAAACACATCTGGGCGGGAACAGTTTCCACTCCGGCCTTTATTGTGCTTTTATTTGTATCGCCTGAGAGGACAACCTGAAAACCAAGAGACTGAAAGAATCTGGCAAACAAAGGTAAGAACTGCCAGTTACTTAAGGCTATCGGGATGCCAATTGTGAGGGCGTTCCCGGCCGGGCCTGACTCTTTGCCGCCCAGTCCCGCATATTCGAACATCATACGTTTGCGGTATTCGAAAGCCTCAAGATAAGAAGCTTTTTCCTTTTGATGTTTTTTGAGGTTATACCTGTCGCAGCGAGAGCCGTAGTACAAAGGCTCCGAGCCGGGAATGGTCACCTGCTTTACCTCACAATGGTTGGGGCAGTGCTCGCAGGTAAAAGTCTCGACGGTATATTCAACGGCAGCGAGACTGTCGAACCCCCTGAATTTACTCTGGGGTGTGCTGTCCGACTGAGCGGGAAGTTTCCTCATATATTCTGCAGCAATGGCGGCGGCACCAATAGCACCGGTAACTTCATGATGGTCGGGGACCATAACAGGTTTTCCAGTTACCTTTTCGAAGGCGGCCCAGACGGCATGGTTGAAGGCGGTACCGCCCTGCAGACAGATATTGTCTCCGATTTTCCGGCGTCCAACAACACGATTGAGATAATTAGCGACGATAGAGTAGCTCAGGCCGGCAACCAAATCCCGCGTCGCAGCTCCCTGTTGAAGGTAACTTAGCAGGTCGGATTCCATAAATACAGTGCATCGCTCACCAAGCCTTATAGGCGCATCGCTGGCGAAAGCCAATTCGGCAAACTCGCGGTCGATATTAATATCCAGACGCTGAG
This sequence comes from uncultured Pirellulales bacterium, assembly GCA_964481525.1. Taxonomy (GTDB): domain Bacteria; phylum Planctomycetota; class Phycisphaerae; order Sedimentisphaerales; family CAYZTY01; genus CAYZTY01. The sequence goes on along the minus strand of CAYZTY010000010.1, from coordinate 8,418 downwards.
CCTGCTCTTCCAGAAACGAGCCGGTACCGGCGGCGCAGGCGTGGTTCATCTCAAAATCGACAACAACGCCATTTTCCAGCGATATATACTTACTGTCCTGCCCGCCTATTTCAAAGATAGTATCAACTTTGGGATTGACTATGGCGGCGCCGGCGGCCTGTGCGGTAATCTCGTTGATGACGATATCGGCTCCGATGAAGTCTCCGGTCAAATACCTGCCCGAGCCTGTCGTGGCCGCCCCGAGAATATTGACCTTGCCGGCAACTTTTTCGTTGACCATCCTGAGACCTGTCCGTATGGCCTCGAGAGGCTTGCCCGCAGTCATAAGATAGGCCTTTGTGAGGAGACGATTCTGCTCATCAATAACAGCAACATTCGTGCTTATTGAACCTACATCGACGCCGAGAAAGGCATTAATGGGCCTCTTGGTATTTTCGAGCAAATGTTCATAAACCGGGCTGCGCGGCGGTGGCAGTGTAGGTTTAGGTAGGCGGTCGCGCCGGGCGGCTGTTTCGGCACCGGTTGCCTGACTGCCGAGTGCCGAGAGGATTCGCTCAAGGCTGGCTGAATTGGCACCGTCCGGACGCTGGTCCTCACGAGCCAGCAAGACCGCTCCAATTGCACCCGTGAAAAAATGACTCTCAGGGACAAGAAGCTCCTGTGGGCCGAGTTCGAAAACCTCCTGCAGGGCCTTAACAACGCCGGCATTTGCCGCAACGCCACCGGTAAAGATAATGGGCTTCTGAAAATCCCTGCCGGAGAGCAGGTTGCTTTTCATGTTTCTGGCCAGTCCCAGGCAAAGCCCGGCAATTATGTCACACATCGGAGTAGCCTGCTGCTGGAGGTGAATCATATCACTCTTGGCGAACACGGAGCAGCGCCCGGCAATCCTTGGCGGGGAGGCGCTTTGTAAGGCTAAGCTTCCAAACTGGCCCTCGATTTCGATTCCAAGACGTTGAGCCTGCTGGTCGAGAAAGGAACCCGTGCCAGCGGCACAGACAGTGTTCAGTGCGAAATCGCGTACACGCCCTCGGCCCTGGCTAAGGTCAAGAAAAATTATCTTGCTGTCCTGGCCGCCCATTTCGAGTATAGTAGCCTGCTGCAACTCCGGATAAAGATAATGTATAGCAGCAGCCTGTGCCAAGACCTCGTTGATGAACGGGAGATGAACAAGCTCGGCAAGTAAACGTCCAACGGACCCGGTTGCCGCTACAAGGACAGGTTGGCCCTGGCCTTTGTGTTCAATGAGGATACGAAGCTGTTCGGAAAGGGTCTCGACCGGTTTTCCAAGAGTTCGTCTGTAATCGTAAAAGACAAGGTTTGAATCAGCATCCAAAGCCACAACATCACTACTGGTAGAGCCTATGTCCAAGCCAATATAAAGACCCTGTTTTGCCTGAGAGAGACGGTTATAGTGCTGCTGGATAACAGTTGGACCGCGAGAAGCCGAACCCGTTTGCCTCACAATAAATACCTCCATGAAACCTGTAGATTTTGTTTTGGGTCGGTATTCTAACATTGCAGCGGGTCAGTTTCAAAGCAATAATCTGGCACCGCAAATTTACACAACCGGCGCAAATGTCCTGTTGGTGCCCCTGTTACATAGGCTCTGTATATAACAGGTTGAGAGTGGTGAGCACTGTAACGGCCAAGGCACAAGAAAAAAGTCACAGCAACGCTAACAGGCCAAAGGAAATCCCTCGCTCAGGCAGGCGCCATAAGTGGCCTATAATCCAACGGTTAAGCCGCCGGAGCATAAAGATTAACAATTTAACAAGTTATACGAATACTAATACTAAAAGAATACATATAATAGAAGAACACAGTAAAGAAATCAGAAAAATAGTCCAAAAAAATGTTTCCTATGACAGCAAAACACTTTCCAAACGGGATGTTTTGTTGTAAATTATGTCAGTAGTTCTCTAAAGAAAACAAATGTCTAAAATCGGGACTAATTATGAAAGTTAATTTCAATAGAACAGCCCTTCACGAAGCCCTTGGCCTGGTGACAAGTGTAGTACCGAGCAGAACGCCCAAGCCCATCTTGAAATCAGTGCGAATCACTGCCGCAGAGGAAAATACCCGGATTTCCGCAACGGACCTTGAGACCGGCGTGAACTGCAGCATTAAACAGGTGGAAGTGAGCCAACCGGGCGAAACTGTAGTTCCGGCAGACCGCTTCGCAGCAATTGTGCGGGAAAGCGTCGACGATGTTATTAAGCTTGAGGCCTCGGAGTCCGGCTGTCAGATAAAGGGCGCGGACAGCCAGTATATGATATACACTCAGGAACCCCAGCAGTATCCTGTGGTACCAGACTTTGACGGTAAGGCGGAGCTTGATGTTAATCTTTCAAAATTACAGGAGGGGATTGAGTTGTGCTTGTTCTCCGCGGCACGGGAGAGTACACGGTACGCGTTAAACGGTGTTCTGTGGGAGGTGAAAGGCAAAAAGCTTTTTCTTGTTGCCACCGATGGCAGACGGCTGGCGCGATGCAAAGTTGATGTCGCATCGAAAGCTACGGGCGGCCTATCATCGGCAGGTGTTATCGTGCCGGCAAAGACGATGGCATTGTTGGAAAAGATAGGCGGAGACGAGAAGGAAGTAGTTAGTGTACGGCTGCAGGGCAATCAAATTTTACTCCGCTGCGGCGGTGTCGTAATAAGCTCAAACCTGGTGGAGGGGAACTTCCCACAGTATGAAGATATTATACCGGCCGACTATGAGAAGAAGCTTGTGTTGGGTACCGAGGCGACGCTGAGCGCGGTTCGGCGAGCAGCTTTGCTGACCAACGAGGACTCGCGGGGAGTAAAGATGTCGATTACTAAAGGCTCGTTAGTGTTCACTTCCCGGGCGCCGGAGATGGGTGATGCCCAAATCGAAATGGCGGTGGAGTATAAAGGTGAGCCGATAGAGGTAGCGTTTAATCCGCAGTTTCTTATTGATGTTCTGCGAGTAATGAAAACGGCCGAGTTCGAGCTTGATTTAGGGCAGCCTGAAAGGCCGGGTTTACTAAAGAGCGGAGCAAACTTCATTTACGTTGTAATGCCAATAAACCTGAGCTGATTGATAAACCAGAGGGAAAAACTGGACGATTTCAGCCAGCTTAGCGGGGTTAAAAGAGGCAGAGGCGTCATGGGACGGTCGCGCGAAGCCAAGAAGCTTGGAGAGGTGGTTTCTGAATATATAACACAGAGGATTGGACCCCGGCAATTGTGCTTTTCTATAGTAGCCGAGGCGTGGGACGACGTGGTACCGAACGAGCTGCGAGCGCATTGTATCTTGACCGACTTATCTGAAGGCCGGCTGAAGGTGGCGGTTGACTCACCGGTATATCTATATGAGTTGCAGCTGTGCCGTGATGAGCTGCTAAAGGAGATTCAGCGACGGGTGCGCGGCAAAACAAAAGTTATACAGCCGGTTCGTCAGCTTAAGTTTACGGTTAACCGCCAGAGTGAGTGGCTTGATAAGCAAATAGGTGTACAGGAGCGATGAAGCAGCACAGATACGATGCCAGTAACATCAGGATTCTGGGCGGACTTGAGGCCGTGCGGAAAAGGCCGGATATGTACATCGGGGACCGCCAGCAGGGAGGACTGCATCACTTGCTATACGAGGTTGTCGATAACTCCATTGATGAGGCTATGGCGGGACAATGTGATAATATTATCGTCAGAGTACATATCGATGGGAGTTGTTCCGTTGAGGACAATGGACGGGGAATACCTGTTGAGGAACACAAACAGGCCGGTAAAAGTGCGTTGGAAGTAGTACTCACAACTCTGCACGCCGGGGGCAAGTTTGATAAGGAAAGTTACCAGGTTTCCGGAGGCCTGCACGGTGTCGGGTTAAGCGTTGTAAACGCTCTGTCGGAATGGTTGGAGGCGGAGGTATATCGTAACGGTAAGGAGTACCATTTTGAATGCCAGCGCGGTAAATCGAAGTCGGCTGTTCGTGAGGTGGGCCCGACAAACAAGCGGGGGGCAAAGATAGTTTTTAAACCGGATGAAGAGATATTTGGGGAGTCGGAGTTTCAGTACGATACGCTGGCCAAGCGTCTGAGAGAGATGGCATATCTTAGCGCCGGTGTGCAGATTACTTTTGTAGACGAGAGGGTGGAAAAAGAGGAGGTGTTTAAATTCGATGATGGTATCAAGGCCTTTGTCAAGCACCTCAACGAGGGAAAGAATGCTCTGCACCCGAAAGTAATATACTTTGCGAAGGACGCGCCCGCCGAGCGGCTCAGTTGTGAGGTAGCTATGCAATACAACACCGGGTATACGGAAAATGTGCTGGCTTTTGCAAACAATATACGCAACATTGACGGCGGGACACACCTATCAGGATTCAGGACGGCTCTCACGCGGACGATGAACGCCTACGCCAAGAACGCGAATTTGCTCAAGAGCGCTCGCGGGATGATGGGCGAGGATTTGCGCGAGGGGCTAACGGCCGTTATTTCGGTAAAGGTTGCTGAGCCTCATTTTGAGGCGCAGACGAAAGTGCGGCTGAGCAATCCGGAGGTTGGCAGTTTCGTGGAGACAACCGTCAATGAGAAACTTGGGCATTTTCTGGAAGAGAACCCGGCGGAGGCGAAGCAGATACTAAACAAGGCGCTTCAGGCGGCTGCGGCACGCCAGGCGGCGAGGAAGGCACGAGAGCTGACCAGACGTAAAGGGGCGCTGAGCAGCGGGACTTTGCCGGGAAAACTGTGGGACTGCTCAAAGAAGGACCCGGAAAGCACGGAGATTTTCATCGTCGAAGGGCCATCTGCCGGTGGGTCGGCTAAAGCCGGAAGGGACAGGGAAACACAGGCCATACTGCCGTTGCGTGGGAAGATAATAAATGTCGAGAAGGCAAGGATTGAGAAGGTGCTCGGCTTTGAAGAGATAAGGGTTATTATCAGTGCGCTAGGTACGGGAATTGGGGTCGACGATTTTGATTTGAAAAAGTGTAGATATGAGAAAATCGTGCTTATGACCGATGCCGATATCGACGGTGCGCACATAAGGACGCTTTTACTGACATTTCTCTTCCGACAGATGCCTCAGCTTCTGCTCAACGAGATGGTTTACATTGCACAGCCGCCGCTTTATGGTATAACTTTCAAAAACAAAAAGAAGCCGGAGTACATTTTGTGCGAATCTGAGATGCGCAAACGAATGATAGCAAGAGGGCTTGAGGGGACGAAGCTTACTATCGACGACGGATGCCGGAGAGAAGTATCCGGTAAAGAGCTTTTCGAGCTGGTTAAGATGTTTAGTGAGGTTGAGCGCATCATTGCCGTGTTAAACAGGCGTGGTATTATTTTCAAAGACTTTATAGAGAATTACTTTGACGGCAGCAGGGTTCCAAGTTATCTGATTCGCAGAGGAGGAAATAAGGAATTCTGCTACGATAAAAAAGAGTATGAAGAGCAACTGGCAAGGTTAAAAGGTCGGGACGAGCTTGGTGAGGTGTTTGGTGAGGAGTTACACGAGGTTGCTCGGCTCAACGATGTGAACAGCAAGCTTCAAGCGGAGCTTCAGCTGGACTTGCGGGACTTTTTGCCTAAGCCGGGGAAAGCTGACTCGGGTGAGAAATCGCCGTCGCGTTTCCAGCTTGTTGCCGACGGTGAGAGCTATGATGTAGGCAGCCTTGCCGAGATTTGTTCGATGATAAGACAGATTGGAGGCAAGGGGGTGGAAATAAAGCGTTTCAAAGGCCTTGGTGAGATGAATGCCGAGCAGCTTTGGGCGACAACAATGGACCCTGCGCGAAGGACATTATTGAGAGTGAAGGTTGAAGATGCAGGGGAGGCGGACAGGCTCTTTAGTATTCTGATGGGTGATGATGTTGAAAAGAGACGGCTTTTCATCCAGGAACACGCACTGGAAGTACAGAATTTGGACGTATGAGCGGCTGGGCAGGTTATATTTTGCTTGAAAATATTGGCGTCCGGGGGACAATGTGTTTTATCCGAGTGTAGTTAAGCAGGGAAGATGATTCGGATGGCTATTGCCGGCAGGTAAGAGATTCGCCCGCCGGTGAGACAGGAAGGAGGCACAAATGAGTTGCTTGACCAGGTTGCTTGGGGACGTTCGGCTGAGCTCTCACTGCCAGGGTAGCCTTTGGCGGAGCAGGGAGGTCGGAGCCATCATTTCGACTCCTTCGACAGTGCTCATAGCAGGGATTTTATTGGTGATGGTTTTCTTCGGGGGCTGCGGCAGACTTGGTCGAGATGTCGGTGAAGTGCAGGCTAAGCAGGTTAGCTCAACGCCGATTGAAGACAGGAAGGCCGAGTTGCTTGGGCAGATTGAGCGGAAGTTTGAAAACCCGGATGCACATTATGAACTGGGCAAGCTTTATCAGGCTGACGGCCTGTGGGATAAGGCGGAGTATGAATATAATATAGTGCTGGGTTTTGTGCCGAACCATTTGGAGGCGCAGGCGGCACTTGTGAAACTTATGCTGGAACGTGGTGATATGACAAAGGCGGCCCTTTACGCGGATATCTATATGAACCAGGCGGGCAGCTCGGCGCATAATTTACTTGTGCTCGGCCGTGCGTTTCAAAATCAGGAGCTGAATGACTATGCTAATACGTGTTATCAGCAGGCATTGCGGCTGGCGCCGAACTCGGCGGGGATTCATAAGCAGATAGGATATTATTATCTAAACAAGAACGATAAGGTCCGTGCGATGGAGTATTTGAAGCGTAGCTTCCAGCTCGACCCTTACCAGCCGGAGGTTGCGGGCGAATTGGGCCGGCTTGGCGTGGTTGTTAAGATTCCGCGAAAGACGGAGACGGACACAAAAAAGCTGGATGAGGTCCTGCAGAGCACAGAATAAGCAAGGCTTGTTTTTGCATATTTGAGATATAAAGCAAAACTTCAGGTTTTTGTCACACTTTGTCCTTCTGTATCAATAAATATCTAACCTTATTTAACCGGTTTTTACAGTTAACCGGTAAAAATCACGGTTTCTCTAAAATACAACACAATTGGGGTCTTCGGGATTGTTGCATTTAAGCCAATCCTCGGCAAAAAGCTTAAGGTCCTCGAAATCAACATAACAGTCGCCGGTTATATCGCCAGCCAATCCAAAGCCATAGGCCTTAACATCATAACAATCAGCCATCGCAACATAATTGTACAAGTGATGAAGCTGAAAGCCCTTGAGCTCGAAGTAGGTATTTGCCTTAATTTTGAATCTGTTGAGTCCCTGGAAAAGGTTAAGGAAGAGATAACCACCTGCATTCGGCGCCGCACAGTCTACGTGCGCGCCGTCGGTGGTCCAGTAATACAGGTTGGCATCCACACCCTCGTCTAACTCGACCTCTAATCTACCCAGTTGCAAGCTGTCATTGACGTAGATTGATAAATCGGCTGGGCCGGACTTACATCTTACGCAGAACCTTACTCTGTACCGACCATCCGAAACGCTATCGATAGTCAGGTCGTACTCCATCCACTCGCCGGCGTCGATATAATGCATAGTGCCGGTGGTCCAGTCGACGTCAGGTCCGTCGTAGTCGAGTTCACCCGCGAGCTGGTTTGTCTCATAAGCAGCGTCATAGTCGCCGGCAAAGACGTTCTGCTTTTTGCCTGTTGACCCGATGTATATGGGTGTCGCTTCAGACCAATAAGCGGCGGTATTACCAACGGAATCCCAGTCAGGGTCGTTAGGGGGTATGCCGCGTGTGTACATTATTCGCCTCTTTACACTTGCGAGCTGGATGCCGTTAATCTGGTTGCTGTAGCTAAGCACGACGCAGTTGGGGTCGGTAAGGTATCCTCCTGCTGCGTAAGCGGCGATTGGCCCGTTGGCATCCCGGCTTGCGGGTGTATTAATCCAGACATCAGGAAACACAATATAGTTGTCGCCCTCAGTCCAGGGCGGAGCGTTCCCTCCATTCAGAGTATCGGTCTGAACATCTCCGTTGGAATCAATGATGGTGAAGCTTCCGGGCGCGCTGGACAGGACATACACATCGAAGATGCCTCCGTATGCCATTGTGCCCCAGATAAACAGGTTGGGGTCGTCACCTGCGCCGGGCTTCTTTTTGAAGCCGTCACCGAGTAGTTCGCCCGTCCCAGTTGCAGGGATGTGCGCATCGGCGTTGGGGTCGGCGATGAATATGGCCCTTGCGTATGTTCCCGGGGTTCGTGGCTCGTTGATATCCTCACATCTGGGCGAGGGCATCAGTTCGCCTTCGCCCTGATGATAACAGTTCCATTCGCCTATGACACAATTAGTATCTACCGCTTCAGCGAATGCTGCTGTACCACTATAGCAGATGTCGTTGGGCTCGCCATTTAAATCGATGTTAATCACGTTATAATGGCTATTGCAGACAAATTCCGAATCCTCCCAGGGCTTTTCACAACTGTCGTCGGTCGGCAGGTTGCATCGCCACCAGTCATTAGCGAAAGTGTTAT
>CAYZTY010000009.1:0-37868 GCA_964481525.1 uncultured Pirellulales bacterium | reverse complement strand
CGGGCGCTTGCGATTGATGAAGCCAGTTTCGGCAAAGACCATCCGAAGGTGGCCAGAGATTTAAACAACCTGGCGCAGTTGTATCAGGATACGAATCGGCTTTCCGAGGCTGAGCCGCTGATGAAACGGGCGCTGGCAATTTTTGAAAAAAGTTTTGGGCCGGACCATCCTAATACGATAACGGTCAGGAAAAACCTGGAACGATTGGAGCAATGATTTACGATAGATGAAGATTGCTTGGGGATGACCAACCCTGCCATGGTGATGGCAGGGCTAACCAAAACAAACCCCGCCAAAGTGTTGGCGGGGCTAACCGGACCAAACAAACATTGTATTGTGTATAATTTGCAGATATTATTCGATTATGGGAAAAAGGTTAGTTGGGTATATGATTACCTGGACAACGTACGGTTCATGGCTACAGGGTGATGAGCGAAGGTATGTAAAAGACGGCAAAATCCTGCCGAGAAATGATAAATTAAAATCCGTCAATCAGAAACAGCAAAAATCTCAAACGGTCAAACTCAGTATAAAACAAAGACAAATTATCGAACAGGCAATACTTCAGGAAGCCCAAAGAATAAATCAAAAAGTACGTGTAATAGCAGTATGTTCGAATCACGTGCATATAGTCGCAGAAGTTTCAGCGGAATCAATCGAACAAGTTGTCCACAGATACAAGTATTCGGCAACACTGGCCCTTCGTAAGTGTGGCGTTGAGAACAAAGTCTGGTCAAAAGGATTTGATAAAAGGTTCTGTTTCAACAACAGAGAACTTGAACATAAAATCGGATATATAGAGAATCATAACAGATAGGAAACAGAACCCTGCCATGGTGATGGCAGGGCTAACCGAAAAAACAAAACCCCGTCGCGATCGACGGGGCTAAACAAATTTGAATTGGTGGGGCACGGCCCCACCCTACAATATAAAGAAAACCACGGCGCTCCTTCGACCCCGGCGCGCCGGGACTCAGGACAGGTTTCGCAGGAATGACCCCCGCACCAAATTACGGCAAGTGCCTATCCTTCGATTAGACTCAGGACAGGTTTGGTGCGGGGCGGGCAATTAAAGTTGATTGCAATTGGGAAGGATGGTCTATATTATGGCGGGCCTTGGTTGTCCCGATGAATCGGGATAAGAGGAGGCTGAATAAATGGCAAAGATTAAGATACCGGCTGATGCAAAAGGGGCTAAATTTCCGGACAATTGGCGGCGGTGTGTAGGGACCGGACATATGGGCCTTGTACTCGAGAAAGAATATCAGGACTTACTTGAGATAGTGCAGGAATCCATCGGCTTCGATTATATCCGCGGACACGGCATACTCAGTGACGGCGTGGGACTTTACCGAGCGCAGCTCCGTCACGGGCATCACTCCAAGGAATTAAAAGAGCCATTTTATAACTACACGTACATCGACAGGATTTACGATTCATTTCTCGAGCAGGATATCCGGCCTTTTGTCGAGCTCGGATTTATGCCGGGTGATTTGGCCTCCGGAGAGCAGACGGTCTTTTACTGGAAGGGCAATGTTACGCCGCCGAGTGATTACGAGCAGTGGCGGCAGCTTATAAAAAATCTGGTCAGGCACTTAGTGTCCCGCTACGGCATCGATGAGGTTAAACGCTGGCCGTTCGAGGTATGGAACGAGCCGAATTTACATTTCTTCTGGAAGGATGCCGACCAGGCGGAATACTTCCGGCTGTATCGCGAAACGGCGAGGGCGATAAAAGAGGTTGACGCCGATATTCCCGTGGGCGGGCCGGCAACCAGTCCCGCTTCACCCGACTGGATAACGGCGTTTCTTCAGATGTGCGATAAGGAAAAGGTGCCGGTCGATTTTATCGCGCATCACGCTTACTGCGGAAAAAAGCCGGAGTATTTCCCGCACGTTACGTACCAGGACGTGCCGGAGGCTACCGAGCTTTTGCGCCAATTCAAGGCCGCACGACAGATTATAAAGGATTCGCCCTTCCCCGATTTGCCGCTGCATATAACCGAGTACAATACGTCATACAGCCCGATATGCCCTTTGCACGATACGGCGTATAACGCCGCGTACCTTGCCAGGACGCTCAGCGAGGGCGGCGACTATGTGGATTCATTCGCCTACTGGACGTTCTGTGACGTATTTGCCGAGGGGGACATACCCAAATCGCAGTTCCACGGCGGCTTCGGTTTGGTGGCGCTCAATGGTATCTTGAAGCCGACTTTCCATCTTTATGCCTTTTTTGCCGCTCTTGGTGATGAGCAACTTTACCGCGATGAGCACCTGCTTGTTACACGGCGGGACGGCACAATTGCTTTTGTGGCCTGGAATGAAGTCAAAGAAAAAGGGACCGGCTTCGAGCGTAAATTCGACCTGCAAATTCCCGTAAACTCGCCCGATGTTCTCGTTAAGCGCTACACCGTCAACGAGGAGAAAGGTAACGCCTGGAATGTCTGGCGGGAGATGGGCCGGCCAAGATTCCCCAGCAGGGAACAGGTAAGAGTACTCCAGCACGCCGCAGTGCCCGGCCTTGAGATTCGGCGCAGCGAGACGGACAACGGATTTGTCAATTTGAAGTTTACTCTTTCGAAAAACGAGGTCAGCCTTTTCGAAATCTGCCCACTCCTGGATGAGACATCAACGTACGAGGGCCTGGACGATTCGAAAATACCGGGCTATTAGACGAGATGGAGACGGACCCGCGAGACTACAGGGCGGGCCGTTTGCAGGTTTTTAATATCGATTGACCACCGTAAACTACTTCGTTTGCTTCGGCCGGCAGTTCATCTTCAATCGGGGGCTCTTTCCGGCGGCGCGGCTTACTTTCAACATAAAGCAGTGAATCAAGCACTTTGGATGCATCGGCCTGCTCGCCCTGGAAGGAGCAGAAATTGACGAATCCGCATGTCAGCCGCAGAGTCGGTATCGAGGTCCGGACCAGTTGAGCGGGCACTTCAAACCTCTGGGCGATTGAGCTGTGCGGCAGGGGTGTCAGCAAAAAAACAAAACATCCCAAACTCCAGATAAGCAGCCCACAGACAAAACCGAGAACCGCGGCGCCTGCTATGTTGAGAACTTTCGGGAATGAAATTTTGAATATTCCGGTAAAAAACGTGGTTGTAACGGTCTGCAGAATCAAAAATACTACCACTGCGATTACTATCATACACAGGGGGTAACCATAATTTGCCTTAGCCACAAAATCAGAACAGTGACTGATGCTCGGCGTCAGGAATACAGACAGATAAATCGAAAAGACAATGTTTACCAGCTTTACCCAGCTGAGGTACAAGCCTTTTTTCAACGAAACTGCTGCAAAGACCAGACTGAATATTATACCGAGCCACAATATCATATCATTACCCGCCCACGTCGCTTGTTACTCTCTCGACTTCTTCGGTGGTTGTTAAACCGGCATGCACTCTTTTCATTCCTTCCTGCCTGAGGTTGCTCATCGCCCTTTTGCCTCGATACTCCTTTAGCGTGGCAACGGAAAGCTGGTTATTTATAATCTTTTCTTTCAAGACATTGTCCATAACCAGAACGTCAAAGATTCCGATTCTGCCTTTGTAGCCTGTTCCATAGCAACTATCACATCCGTTTGCCCGATGGATTTTCGCCGGGTTAACGCCGAATCTTCGATAGCGCTCGGCCTGCTCCTGTGTCAGTTGAGCTTGTGTCTTGCAGTCTTTGCATAAGAGCCTCACCAATCTTTGTGAAACGACCACGCTCAGGGAGGAGGCCAACAACAATGGTGTTATGCCGAGGTCCAGCAGTCGTACCAGAGACGATACGTGGCTTCCGCCGTGCATCGTGGCCAGGACAAGATGGCCCGTCTGCGAGGCCCGCATAGCAATATCTGCGGTCTCCTCATCTCGTATTTCGCCGACACAAATAACGTCCGGGTCCTGTCGCAGAATACTTCGCAGAGCTTTTGCAAAGGTAATGCCCGCCTTCGGATTGATTTCAATCTGGCTTGCCTGCGGCAGCACATATTCGATAGGGTCCTCAACGGTAACTACATTTCGCGTATAGAAGTCAATCGAGTCGAGCATAGCATACAGAGTTGTGGTCTTGCCGCTGCCGGTGGGGCCGCACAAAAGCACCATCCCCGAGGGCTTTACAAGCGTACTTTCAAGAATCGTATATTGTTTCTGCGTCAGGCCCGCTTCATTAAGAGAAAGTATGCCGGCCAAATGACCGAGCACCCTTATGGCCAGTTTCTCGCCGTTCAGGGCCCCGGCGCTTGCGACACGAAAAGAGACCGTCCTTTCAGGCATCTTGGCAGTGAAACCGCCATCTTGCGGCCTGCGCTTCTCAGCAATATCCATACTGGAGATTGCTTTGATACTGTTAACAACCGCGCTGGCCGTCTCCACATCAATCTGCTGTATTGCCCTTAGAACACCGTCCACCCTGTACCTGACCGTATAAGTGGAAGTATCCCTCGGGTCTATAAGAATGTCACTGGCCTGCTGCTCTATAGCATCCGCAATGATTTGTTTCGTCAGAGTAACTTTTTCCCGAATATGCTTTTCTTTTCCATATACCTCGGAAAGGCTTTTGCCTGACGGGTCAAGCAGAACGACCGAGGAAAGGCCCCTGGAACCGACGAATCTATAGGTTTTTATATTCTGGACCGCGTTTGTGGCTTCACGTTTGAGGAATGCTACAAAACCTCGGCCACTTTGTAAGTATCTCCTGGCAACGTCGATTACAAATAAAACAAGCAGGAGTATAGGGCCCAGGAACAATGTGGCAACATTCGCCGCCCCCTTGTAGTATTTCGGCACCAGGGAGCTGAACTCAACGTGCTGAACAAAATAAATGCACAGATAGACCCATATTACAAGGCCCGCGAACTTGACCGGATTAAACAGCAATTTCACCGTCTCGGACTCAATGCCCTGCGTCAGCCCAATTAGAGCCAAACCTGTAAAAATAGCTCCCTGCATGTCTCTTCCCGCGGCCCCCGTCTTTTACTATTACTATGTCAGCGAATCAGCCAACGGATTATAGAAATTGTAACACACTTTCTCGGCAACGACAAGGGGAATTTACGTGTTAACATTCAGGCCAAGCAGTATTTATGATAATGTTGGTCATTTGATACTGTCAATCGCCTTTCGTACGGCGCGGCGAGGGCTGCTCAATATCCTGCCGTCTGCGGCCTAACTGCCGGTTGCCCCGCCGAGTCAGGTCCTTCAGGCGATTAACTTCCTTTTCGCCCAGAAGGACGATGGGAAACGCGGTCTTATTGTGCCATAACGGCTCGTCAACATTTACCCATCGCCGGCAAGCCTGGCCGTCCGGTGTATGTGGCACGGGTGAAAAATCCGCCAGCATAACTCGAATACCCAGACTGTGCGCAAACCGCATCGAGGCTTCAATGTCCTGCCAGGCTGAATCCGGATGGCCCAGGATTTGATACGCCGTGATTTGCTCCGGCCGGGCCCCGGCGCGCAACAGAATCCTGACTGCTTCGGCAAGCTCGGCTGAAGAGACCTTTGGGCCGGTCTTCTGGTGCCACTGCTCGCAACGGCTCTCGAAGCCAAGGTAAAACGACTTGAAGCCCGCTTCGAGCATAAGCTCGGCCGCCGGATATGAAATGTAACGCGCGTGCAGCGCATTGGGTGTATGAAAATTAACGCGCACTTTTCGCCTTATCACCTCACGCAGAAAAGGGACCAAAATCTCCTGTGATTTATAAAGCAGGGCGTCATCATAGAACGCCACATTCCCGGCACCGCGGGCTGTAAGGAATTCAAGCTCGCGCAGAGACCTCTCCAAAGGCCGGGGTCTGAATTCGCGATAAAATTTATGTACGGCGCAATATGTACATCGAAACGGACAGCCGTCCGTTAATTTCAAGACTACGACCGGTAAACATTGGTATCCTTCCCAGAATGGCGGCTGCTCAAAATCCGGCGAGAGATTTAATAACTTCCACAACTCATCTAAGTTGGAGTCTTCAACGACCAAATCGGCCCCAAGCGATTTGGCGTGTTCCGGGCACAGTGTTGCATAGATACCGCCGAGGACGATTTTAACTTTCGGGCAAAATTTTTTAATCACTTCGATTGTTTCTATTACGCCGGGATACCAATAAGTCATCCCCGTCTGGATTAACACCCAATCAAAGTCATTCTGCTTGCTTAAAAAATCCTCAAACTCTTTTCTGGGCAATCCAAATCTTCGGTAGTAGCGTGGAATTTGTAAAAAGCAGTCCGGCTTATCAATTCTCCTGGAGTAGTATTCTCCCTTGCCCCATTGGTCGCTGCGAAGCTTTTGGTCCTTCGGCACCGCAGGGTGCATACGGTCAAGATAATCGAACAACAAAAGCTCAGCTTTACCACGGAGGAAGCCTGCGATTGTCAGCAGGCCGTATGGCTTTAACCAGAAGTCGTATGCACTGAAATCATAAACAGGAGGATTCACCAATAATATTCTCTGGGCCAATACTAATCTCCGGATAAGAATTTTAAAAAAAGGCAGCGCGATTTACCATTAGAGCGTCAAATTCCTGCGGGCGAATTCCACGGCCCTTTCCCACAGCAGCTCTTTGCAATGATTAAGCGCATAATCCAGGCTCATTTGCCTTGTGCGGATGCCAACCGCATCGGTGATTCCCAACTGCCGCCATTGCTTAGCGTCCAATTCCACACTGCCTGCTATTACTCCTACCTTTGTCTTTGTACCTCTTGCCAGTTCGGCAATTCCGGAAACTACTTTGCCGTGCAGCGATTGGGCGTCGAATTTTCCCTCGCCGGTAATCACCCAGTCGGCATTCTTAATATCCTCCCGCAGCCCGCTTGCTTCAATAACCGTTTCTATTCCGGGCACCAACGTCGCATTCATAAAGGCTGACGCCCCGGCGGCAAGGCCGCCCGCCGCACCGCCACCCGGTATATTCGCGATATCACAGTCGAGCTGCTCACTAACTAGGTTTGCCAAATGTCTAAGCCCTGCTTCGAGTTGGTTGACCATTTCGGGCGTTGCACCTTTTTGGGGTGCAAAAATTCTGGCTGCACCATCACTACCACAAAGAGGATTCTTTACATCACAAAGAACGCACGTCTCCGGTAGGGCGAATCCTTCCGGCCGGATTATTTTACAGATGCGCTCAATTTCGCCGCCGCCAAGGCCGACCTGATTTCCCCGGCTGTCGAGAAAACGCCATCCCAATGCCGTTGCCGCCCCGACACCGCCGTCTACCGTCGCACTTCCGCCAACCGCAAGTAATATCCGCTTTGCACCGTAATCGGCGGCGGCCTTAATCAACTGGCCTGTGCCGTAAGTTGTCGTTTTCAAAGGATTCAATTGTTCGGCCGAGAGCAATTGCATTCCGCTTGCTGCCGCCATCTCCACCAGGGCTGTCTGCGGACATTCGGCTGAGCTCAGTCGAAGCCTATCTTCAAAAAAAGCAAATCCTGCTTCGACACGCATCTCCGGCAGCGGACCTGTAACCTCGGTTGCTATCCACTTGCCGCCGCGAGCTGCAATCATCGTTTGTGCCGTGCCTTCCCCGCCGTCCGCCATCGGGCGCGCAACAATTTCTAAATCCGGCAGGACGGAAGCAAACGCTTCAGCTACAATCCGGCAGGCATGCTGCGCCGTTAAGCTGCCCTTGAACGAGTCCATTGCCACGATTATCTTCATATAACCTAAATCACCACCTTATTTATGTCTCACTCATTATGTGTTTATTGTGCGCCAAGTTTCTGAAGATAAGACATAGCTACTTTATTCTCAGGGTCAAAATATAGTGCTTTGCGAAAAGCGTCTATCGAATCGGTTCTGTTGTTTTTACGAAGGAGCAGAAAGGCGAGCTCCGTATGCAGCCGCGACAAATCCTGCGAACAGCCGGTCAGGTTGGCCAGTTGTATTATCCTTGCTTCGTCTATAGAATCGCTGTCGGCGGGCTTTTTGGATTTAAATCCCGTTAAGTACTCGTCCCCCTGATACTTGAGCATACCGAGTTTGTGCTCGACAATAAGGCCGCCCCCTGTTTCAATGGCGGGCATATAATCAGGATACCTCGACAAGATTGACCTCAGTTCGTCAAATGCCATCTCATAAGCGCCGAGGGCGGAGTACCACCGCGCAATAAACAGACGGAATTTCGCGTTGTCAACAGTAGAAAACCGCTCGCTTATGCCATACACATAGGCCAACACCTCCTCATCAGCTGTCAGGTTGCCGGGCTGTTCTGAAATAGCTTCTTCAGGTATGTAATATTCAAACCAGGTATATGCAACTTGTCTGGTTGGCTTGAAGGTTTTGAGCCAGGCGTAGGCCTTGTCGCCGCTCCTGGCAACGCCGTAAAGCGCGTTTGCGTTTACAAATATATGTCCGGAAGTCGGCCTGAAGGGGTCCGGATTTATCTTATGTTGTCGAATTCGATTGTTTTTGATGTAATGCCTGAGGAAGTGGTCGTTCTGGCCCCAGTCAAAGTTCGAATCAATAAGATATTTATGTCCGTTAGCGGGCCCTCCCACTAAGACGTTGAAGTACGAAAGATGATGGGGCGTGATAAATGCTGCCTGTAAGCAGTATCCGGCAATCAGAACGACCAGGATAGCTTTTTGCCAGGTGGCTTTCCACAGTTTGGTCATTCCATAGCCGCCTAAAATAAAAAGAAACGGGTAGATAATAAGTATGTGACGAAGGCCGATGTTGATTCCGCTTTTCATTGCTGCGCCGAGAAACAAGGCAATTGGTACGAACACGAATATCAGGGTCTTGAGCGAATGTTTTTGGAACAGGCCTATGGCAAGAAAGACCAAAACAGAAAGTGGAGTTTTAAGCAGGATAGCAACGGGGAAATAGTACCACCAGCCTTTGTTGGAATACTCACCCAGCAGGTAAGTGAAATGCCCCCTTTCAATATGCAGGAATTTTACCAGCAGGGCGTGGACGAATTTCGGCGGGAGGCATTCCTTGATATTCACAGGCAGGTGCAGATACGTAAGATTGATAGCCAGAAAAACTATTATAGGTATGAGTAACCACGATGTAAAAAAAAGCAGTTTTTTATGCTTCCCGGCCGGCATCGTTTTCTTCAGAAATACGACAAATGCAAGCAAGGTAATCGGTATTAAACTGAATCCCTGCACCTTAGTTAGTATTTCGCCGCTCAATGCCATGGCGAACAGAGTTATTGAAAGCACGGACGGCTTTTGTACGTATCGATAGAGTAAATAAACCGAGATAAAGATGAAAAAGGTTATAGGAAGGTCCAGTGTAGCCAGTGATGAATGCGCCAGAATATTAGGAGAAAGAGCAAAGAGAAACAACGCTGCGAGTCCGGCATTTCGGCCGTAGAGTTCTGACGCAAAGCGATAGACAAGGACTCCAAGCAATAATCCCATCAGCAATACCGGCAGTCGAAACAAAAACAGGTGTTGTTCCGTGAAGAGGTTATACGAATAACCAAGCAGCTTAACGGGTAATGCGATAATGAGCTGACCTAATGGGAAATTGTAAATGCCCCCGCTGAACTTGCCTGATGTCCAGTAGAGATGGCCGCAGGGAATATGGGCACCCAACTCGTCGCATACGCCTGAATTAAGAATGGCACTGTTTAGTGCGTTAGTAAAAAAAAGTCCTAAGAGCAATAACGGGAAAAGCCTTATTTGCCATGGCGACAACGATAACCACTTGTGCTCAAACAGCGCCGAATGTATTTTCATCTCAAATTTTCCATATGCGACTCATCATACACACGTTCTGCGTCGGTCGATTTTACCAGTAGTGGTGTACTAAATTACGAATGTGGCGGTCGTAAATTGTGCGCACCTTAGCCATAGTCTCGTCGGAGAGGGCCGGCAGGTCCGCCGCGGCGCAGTTTTGTTCGACCTGCGAAGGGCGCTTGGCGCCGGGGATGGTGCAGGTTACAGCATCGAACATTAAAATCCATCTCAGCGCAAACTGCACAAGAGTCATTTCCGGCGGGCAGGCGGCTTTTAGCTCTTCAACGGCCTTCAGACCGATTTGGTAATCTACGCCGGAGAAAGTTTCGCCCCGGTCGAAGGCCTGGCCGAGACGGTTAAAGCTCCGATGGTCGTCGGGCGCAAAGGCAGTATCCGGTTTTAACTTTCCCGTGAGCATCCCTGAGGCCAGCGGCACGCGCGCCAAAATTCCAATTTTGCGTTTTTTCGCCTGCTCGAAGAAAAGCTCGGCCGGCCGATGCCGGAACATATTAAAGATGATTTGCACGGTTTGTACGTTGGGATACTCAATTGCCTTGAGTGCCTCTTCGATTTTTTCTACACTTACGCCGTAGTGGCGGATTTTGCCGACTTCGACTAAGTCGTCGAGGATTCCAAAAACCTCCGGCGTATAGTAAACTTCCGTGGGCGGGCAGTGAAGCTGAAGCAAATCGATAGCTTCGTTATCCAGGTTTTTCAGGTTTCGTTCTACGAAGGCGGTGAGGTTCTCGCGATTATAGCCTTGCGCGGTATGTGGACTTAATCGCCGGCCGGCCTTAGTAGCAATATAGATGGTTTCACCGTGCTCTCGGCGCAGTTGGGCCAGCAGGCGTTCGCTGCGGCCATCACCGTAAACATCGGCGGTATCGAAGAAATTAACACCAAGCTCTACGGCCCGGTGCAGGGCCTTCAATGATTCGCTGTCTTCGACCGGCCCCCACGTTCCACCAATTGCCCAGGAGCCGAATCCTATAGCAGAGACCTTCCATCCAATGCGCCCTAACTGCCGGTATTGCATAAATTCACCTCTTGTGGAAGACAGTCATCAATTGTAAGTTGTGATTAGTTGTACTATTTAATTTTGTGAAGTAGCCTGCTTTGCCTTTTGCCAGAAAAGGACAATGAGGAGGCCCGGCACCGCACAGCTTAAGAAGTCACCGAGGAACCACATAGCGGGCATTCCTACTAACGGTCCCGTTATCGCACAGGCAACGCCTATGACAACCGCACATAGGCCTGAGAAAGGTACCATAATCCCGTAGTCCATAGGCCGAAGGGCAAGGATGATGAAAAAGACCCCAACGCCTATATATGTAGCGGCCATTGTACGAATTGCATACATAATCAACGGTGAGTCCGGCAATGTCTCAATCCCAAAGAAGCCTGTAATAGACTCGAACGTCGAGAGGGGTAAAAACAATCCTACAACCGCCAGCAGGCACGCGATACCGACTACCCACAAACAAATTTTTAATCCACACATTCCTGTTTCCTTTCAAAGAATAGTGGCTTTTAGTTGTTTGTCGTTTATAACCTCGCCCGAATCGGTGATACAGAAAGCCGACCTGTTGATTCCACAGATTATATTGTTCGTGTTAAGGTTATGCCAGCCCCGATTTAATCGGGGTTGAATAACGCGCAGTGCCCGGCTAATATACGGCTATGCTAAAACAAGGTCTTGTGCAGGTTTATACGGGCGACGGTAAAGGCAAGAGCACCGCGGCATTCGGCTTGGCGCTCCGCGCCGCCGGCCAGGGTAATAAGGTCCTGATTTATCAGTTTCTAAAACCACCGGACCTCGATACAGGCGAGCGATTCGCCCTGAAATTAGGGGCTGTGCGGATAAGAGTTGAGGTGCTCGATTTGCCCTGGAGTATGGCCAAATCCTTCGATGACCCCGAAGCGGTTGCTGAAATGAAGGGCGCGATAAGCCGGGTCCTTGAACAATTGGCAGAAACGGCGGGAAAAAGATTTTATGATGTATTGATACTCGATGAGATTGTATTTTGTCTCTCGAAGGGCCTGGCTGAGCTGAAGGACATCGAAGGCCTTATTAAGAGACGAGACCCCGGCGTCGAGATTGTCCTGACCGGCCGGGGCGCAACGGAAGAATTGATTGCTATGGCCGACCTTGTTACTGATATGAAAAATATCAAGCATCCGTTTGATAAGGGCCTTAAGGCAAGACGAGGAATAGAATTTTAGGCGTTTCTGCTGTCGGTGTTTGTAATGGCATAAAAGTACCGGCAGATGCACAAATTGTTTTGTATCAGGCAGGGGCCTAAATTATGGTATCAAAAAGCCAATCATATTCATGGAGCAGGAAGTTAATTATTATTGCAGTCCTGCTGCTGCTCTGTGGTGTAGTGATTTCTTATTACACTCCTTATACTTCGCGGCGTAATCAGATTGTTCTAAAGGTCGTTGGACCGAGCGGGGAAGCATTAGTAGGCGCCAAAATCTATCGACGCTATTCAGTAGATGATAAGCTGCGGAGAAGCGATGACAAGGAATATGTCTGCGATAAGAAAGGCATAATCTGTTTGCCTGAGGACGAAGTATTTCATTCCAAGTGGCAACGAAAGGAGGGTCTCGTACTTTATGGACTTTACGAGGATGAACTTGCCGGTTTTGTGAAAGTCAGCGCAGATGACCTCAACAAAAAGGTGGAGTTGAAGCTGACGCCGGTGTGCCGGGTTTATGGTAAACTGGACAGCATAAAGTTGAATAACCTTGGCCAGAAAGTGGAGTGGGCGTGCGTTGATGTTTACTTTTATGACACGTATGACAGTCCGCTATCGTATTCGAGCCGAAGAAGAGAATTTGAATTTCTTCTGCCGAATGGCAAATATACGTTAGATGCGTATGGGACGAGATTATATGAGAAAGAAGAGGATATCGAGGTCAAAGCCGGGCAGAAAGAGCTGGAGATAAATTTTGACCTGCCGGCAGACCGGCTGGCACATCTGATTGGAAAAGAGGCGCCTGAATTGCAGCAGGTAAAGGGGTGGATAAACAGTGAACCAATAAAATTGGCAGACCTTCGCGGCAAGGTCGTCTTGTTGGA
Organism: uncultured Pirellulales bacterium; assembly: GCA_964481525.1. GTDB lineage: Bacteria > Planctomycetota > Phycisphaerae > Sedimentisphaerales > CAYZTY01 > CAYZTY01. The sequence continues at coordinate 25,098 of CAYZTY010000009.1, read as the reverse complement.
TTTCTGGGGGACATGGTGCGGCCCGTGCGTTGGGGGAATACCGGGGCTGATTGACCTGCACGAGAAGTATCACGATAAAGGTCTGGTTATCATCGGTATCCACGATGATTCGTGGAATTCGATGAAGGAATTAAAAGAAGAGATTGAAAAACTCAGCAAAAAACACTGGAATGGCAGAGAGATACCATTTGTTATTGCGCTGGATGGAGGCGGGAGATGTAAGATTGAAGGGACAAAACGGACGGCTTCGGGGGTAACCACAGCAGCCTACGGCATACAGGGCTGGCCGACGATGGTTCTGATTGACAAAGAAGGCAAGGTTGTTGAAGTGCCTTACGGGGGCTGTTGGGACATTGAGATGTTGGAGGAGCTGCTGGGCCCGGGCGCCTCGGTTAAACAGGTTGTTTTGAAGGTTGTTGGGCCGGACGGGAAGGCATTACCAGGCGCTAAAATCTATAAGAATGTTTTTGTTGATGACAGAGAACCGAACAGTGAAGAAGAGTTATATGTTTGTGATGAGAAGGGACTGGCCCGTTTACCTGAATCGAAATTATTTAATTGGGGATGGTATAGCGCCGGGCTGTACGGCCTTTATGAGGATAAACTGGCCGGCTTTGTGGTTGTGAAAACCAGCGACCTCGATAAAGTGGTGAAACTAAAGCTGGAACCGGCAAGCAGGGTTTACGGTAAAATTAAAAGTACAGAATTAACAAATGTGAGACAGAAAATGAACTGGACGAACGTCCATATTCGTAGCGAGATTGACAGGTCGTATCTGTCGTGTGTGAGCCAAAAGGGAGAATTTGAGTTTTTTCTTCCGAACGGCAGGTATAGATTAGAGGCGCATGGAACCAGACTATATAAAGAAGAGCGGGTCAGGATCGAGACCGGGCAAGGGGAATTGGAGATAGATTTTGACCAACCGGTAGACCATCTGATACATCTGGCTGGGAAACAGGCACCGGAATTGCGGCGGATAAAGAGGTGGATAAACGGCAAACCGATGAATTTAGCCGGCCTCCGAGGAAAGGTTGTTATGCTGGTTTTCTGGAGGATGTGCGGTTCGTGCATTAGGATAATGCCGGAGTTGATTGACTTGCATGAGAAGTACCACGACAAAGGGCTGGTCATTATCGGTATCTATGATGATTTGTACAATTCGGTGGAGGAAATTGAGAAGGAGATTAAAGAACTTAACATAAGATACTGGAATGGCAAAATGATACCTGTCGCGTTGGACGAAGGTGGGGACTGTAAGGTTGAGGGAACAAAAAAGACAGTTTCTGGAGCAACGACAGCAGCATATGGTATTAATGGCTTCCCCACAATGGTGTTGATTGACAAAGAAGGCAAGGTTGTTAAGCAGTATTATTACTCAAGTGGGGATGGAAGCGCTGAGGTGCTGGAGAAGCTGCTGGCCGCTGGTGTTGACAACGGCCCGTGATTGTTTATCCTGTATTTAATTGAAGAGTTTTCAATGATATATGCAAGGTTGACGTCCTGGATTCAAAGATTGAGGAAGCGTCGAGATAATAAAAGTTTAGAAAGGAGGTTATTATGCCGGATTTTGGAAGCCCGTTTTCGGGTATGAAGGCTGACCGAAAGGTTACAGAAGCTGAGCTGATTCGGGCTGTACGGTTTATGGTCGCGGCTGAATACGAGGCTGTTCAGCTCTATATGCAATTGGCTGAGTCGACCGACAACAAATTAGCAAAGGACGTTCTGGTGGATATCGCCGATGAAGAACGGGTCCACGCGGGTGAATTCCTGAGATTGCTCAGGCAACTTGCCCCGGACGAGGAGAAGTTCTACAAAAAAGGCGATGAAGAAGTGGAAGAGATGATGGAGAATCTGAAGATACGATAGATTTCATCCTGCAGCGATAGAGTACTTTGGTATTGTTTTATGTTTAATGATGGACTTTAGCCGTGAGCAAAAGTGTTGGTGTGATTATTTGTGCCGCCGGTGCCAGCAGCCGGTTCGGCGGTTCGACCCTTTCGACTACGCTCAAGACAGGCGGGCTCACCGCAGGCGGCAAAAGAAAGAAGCCCTTTGTTGATGTTGCCGGCAGGGCCGTTTTTCTGCGAAGCGTCGAGCTTTTTGCCGAGCGCGACCAAGTCAAGCAAATCATCCTTGCCATTTCGCCTGAAGATGAGGAGCTGGTGAAGGTCAAGTGGGGCCCGAATTTGAGCTTCCACGGCATCAAAATCTGCTTCGGCGGCAGGGAGCGGTTCGAGACTGTTGCGAATGCCCTGAAACTCATCGGGCCTGATATTGAACTTATCGCGGTCCATGATGCCGTCAGGTGCTGCCTGACAAAAGAATGGCTCGATGAGGTTATAAGCGCCGCGGAAAAAACGGGGGCTGCGATTCTGGCCTGTCCGGTCATAGCAACCCTGAAAAAGGCAGAGAATCAAACCATAATCCAGACCGTTGACCGAACCGGCCTGTACGAGGCACAGACACCGCAGGTTTTTCGTGCCGATTGGCTGAAGAAGGCTTACGAGAATCTTAAAAATCTGGATGAAAGCAAAATCAGCGATGATTCACAGCTTATCGAGGCTATGGGCCACGAGGTAGCGATTGTGGAAACCAGTCCAATATTAAAATTACTCAAAAAAGCGATATTGCCATCGCGGAAGCAATCCTGAAAGGCCGTCCGGCACCCAAAAAGGAGGGCTACATCGGTCCCTACGCAGAAGCACAATGGTAATGTATCTTCTTTTCGCAAAGCTACTTACTTAAATAGCCAAGCCACTGCTAATAACAATTCGTGCTCTGTAGGAAACATTTTGAGTCCCGGCACGCCGGGTTCGAGTGTCTCGATAAATCGGGATTAAAGGCCGAAGTTGAGAAAACTGTTAAAATCAGATTTCTCCACTTCGTTCGTCCCGACCCGGCTTCGTCCGCCATTTTAGTGGCGAGACTTCGCCGAGGCGAGTAAATCGGGGCTCACTACGGTCGAAATGACACGGTTTCCACACAGCAACAATTCGTTAAAACAATTTCTAAAAAATTCACTAAGTTTAGTTGGCTTATACACGATAATAGTGTATATTTACACGATGTTAGATTAAAGAAAATTATATCGAAAGGAGGTTCTGATTTATGAATGAATTCATAGAAAAAAACTCACGGCTTTTGCGGATGTATTGTGTTATTGCCCGCGTAATCGGCTGGTTTTTGATTCTGGGAGGGATTGTCTGGATTTTTGCGCTGGAAAACGCATTTAGAAATATAATAGGAACAATAGGGGAACAACGGCAAATTGATATAGGGCTCTGCTCCGCTCACAGTTTTGTCTATGACTTCCTCATTCCCGGCCTTCTGGCCTTTGCCATCGGGGGCCTTCTGGATTATTTGCTCAGCCCTAAAGCCAGAGTACCCCTTATCCTGGGAATGATGGATAAATTGTGCTACGTCTATGCCGTTATCCTGATTTTGAAGGCCTTTATAGTTTACATCTGGCTTGTAAAGTTTCTCGCAATCTCGAAAGTGCCGGAGTCAGCCCGGATTATATTAATGCAGCCGTTATTAGGGCCGACTCTGACAAAAGTTCTGCTTCTGGTCGGGATTGGTATGATACTGCATCGTTTGCTGCCCGTTATCGAAGAATCTAAGACGCTGGTCTGAAGGAGGAAGAGAGATGATTAACATTAGACTGGATTATGTGCTTTTAGACCGGCGGATGAAACTAAAGGACTTATCTGAGGCTACGGGGCTGGCGGTGAATAATCTCTCTATTCTCAAAACCAACAAGGCTCGCGCGATTCGGTTTTCCACCTTAAACAGTTTATGTAAGGCTCTGAACTGCAGCCCGGGCGATTTAATTGAGTGCATTCCCGATGAAGCGGAAGGATAGGTCGGGATTGCCCCACCTTTTTTCTTTTTTTCGGGGGTTTGGTGTGATAAACTGCCTGTGAGCAGGGTCCCGTCGGCCCTTATTACGAGGCACAATGGTAGATTTTTTTTAATGGATTCATTTTTCAGCTTAATACTTGACAGAACCTGATATATCGTTAATGATTTATCATCAGCTTAGCTAACCAAAGTCCAAGTTTGAAAGGAGGCCGCAATGGCAAGGATATGTTTAACCGGAACTATTGTTGTGTTGTTGATTGTTTTGACTGGATGCTATGTGCCCCCTGAAGAAAAGACCTATTTCGTACCCCCGGCTGAGGCGGTGTTGGCACCGGCCCCTATAAGGGCGGCTGTCGGACAGAATGAGATTGACATCATCGAGCAGCTTACCGCCAATCGCCAGGCTTACCATCAGGCCCTTGAGCTGTTGGCAAATTACTATTCGAAAACCGGGAATCATATGAAGCTGACCTGGGCCCAGGGAGAGCTTGACGGTTTGGCGACCATACCGCGGTATAGGTATCTGTTCGAGGCCGAGCTTGCCGGACCGAACCTGCGAGCAACCAGAACTATCTCCGAGGCCGACAGGCTTTATAGTGAAGCATTGCGCTCTTACAAAAAGGCCAGAGAAGGGGTGATTTTTGTTGATGAAAAACTAATGCGTGCCGCCCTGGATGATTTTAACCAGTTGATAACAAAGTATCCGTCCAGTGATAAGATTGACAATGCAGCCTTCAAAGCGGGTGAGATCTACGAGCATTTCAAAGAATATTCTATCGCGGCTGTTTATTACAACCGTGCGCACCAGTGGGACCCGGATACGATTTATCCGGCCCGGTTTAAGACGGCGTATATTCTTGACAAGTACTTAAAGAACAGAGCGGAGGCTCTACCGCTGTATCAGCAGGCAATGGAGAAAGAGATTAACAAACACCCACAGTACAGGAAGTTCGCTGAGAGGCGAATCCGTGAACTGACCGGGCCTCAACAGGCCGAAAAATAGTGTGAACAAAAGCGGAATCTCGGACAAATCCGGCTGCGGGCCTGTCACAGTGATAGGCCCGCGTTTTTCTATACACAAAAAGATGCTGCCGATTCTTGAAAATATCGTTATGGATTTTGTAAAGTCCGGCCGGCTTTTCCGCCCCGTCGAGCGAGTAGTCCTGGCTGTTTCCGGAGGCGCCGATTCGCTTGCCCTTATGTATGTACTTCATTCATTGAAGACGGCCGGTCTGCTTAATGTAGAGCTTTCTGTCGCGCACGTTAATCACCAGCTAAGAGGTCCTGCCGCCGATGCCGATGAAGAATTCGTTGTCCGGCAGGCGAACAAACTCAATCTGCCCGTAACCGTCAGGCGAATCGATGTTCGTCGCTTCGCGAAGGAAAGTAAACTTTCTATTGAAACCGCTGCTCGTAAACTGCGCATCCAGGCCTTGCTTGAAATTGCTGAAACCACCGGCTTTTCATTAATCGCTACTGCCCATCACAAGAACGATAACGCCGAGACTATTGTGCACCGCCTTCTTCGCGGCACCGGCTTTCGCGGCCTTGCCGGCATCCGGCCCAAAACAGAGTTCCCCCACAATCTTGCCTTTGTCCGGCCGATGCTGTGCGCTACAAGAGAGCAGATTGTGCAATATCTTCGAGAGCGAAAGCTAAATTGGCAGCAAGACCACACAAATCAGGATTTGGGCTACACGCGAAATTATATTCGTCATATGCTGCTACCGGAGTTGCAAAAAGATTGTGCCGGTTCGCTGATAGAAGACCTTTCCGAGCTGGCTCAGAACTGCAGCAGGTTTTACACTTTGCTTTGCCAGCAGGTAGAGAGGCTTTGGCCTGAGGTTACTGTAGGTAGAGACCGGGATGCTGTTGTATTGAATAGACAAATTTTCTCAACTCAACCTGAACCCGTAAAGGTCGAATTGGCCCGGCGATGTCTGACGGAGATTGGCAGCGGCGAGCGCAATTTGACCGAGGAACACTATGATAAAATTATTCGGTTAGCTAATAAAAATATCAGCGGCAAGGAAATTCAACTGCCCGATGGGTTTGGCGTGCGAGCCGAATATGGAAAATTGATTTTTGAAAAAACGCATGCAATGCAGACTGACACGGAGCGAAAGGAGGTCACTTTGGCAATTCCCGGCAGCGCGCGGTTTGCCGATTACCGGATTGAAGCGGAAATTATCGATGCCGGGGAGCTGGGGCTTGAGACATTCAAAGAAAGCAAGACAGAGTATGTGGAGTGTTTTGACCTGGACAGAATACACTTGCCGCTGGTTGTTCGCCGTCGGCAGGCCGGTGACCGTTTTTGGCCGATGGGTTTGCCCGGCGAAAAACGCGTGGGAAAATTCATTACGGCCGCTCGGCTGCCCAGGGAATCACGTGATAAACTTCTTGTGATAGTCGATAGGGGAAAAATAATCTGGCTCGCACCTTTAAGGGCCAGCGAAGAAACCAAAATTACAACCCAAACCCAAAGGATTCTTCAGTTGCGACTAATACCATCTCCTGAGCTTTAGCTTAAAGGCGGTCCGGGGGAGGGAAATTTGGAATGTTATAAAGGCTTCTTTGACATCGTTTACGGTTTCTGATATGTTACCCTGCTCTAACGCTTCTGTGGCTCCGGCAAGGCAATTCCGAAGTCCTCAGATACATAATTAATAAAATTTAGGAAGCAGTTCCGGATGGAAATCAAGGCGTTTAAGGCATTGCGTTTCGATGCTGCCGTCGTCGGTGATGTCGGCCGGTGTCTTGCTCCGCCTTATGATATCATCGATGACTGGCAGCGGGAGGAGCTTTATAACAGCAGCGATTATAATATTGTCCGCATAACCAAAGGAAAAACAAGCCCACAGGACACAGCGACTGATAACCAATATACACGCGCCACTCGGCTTTTTAATGAATGGCTTGGAAAAGGCGCCCTGAAGGTCGACCCGGCTGAGGCGATTTACCCCTATGTGCAGGATTTTGTCCTCGATGGTCGCTCGTATCACCGCAGCGGATTTGTGGCGCTGGGTAGATTAGAGGAACTTGGTGCCGGCGTCTGGCCGCATGAAAGAACAATGGACGAGCCAAAAATCGACAGGCTCAATCTTATGCAGGCCACCGAGGCGCAGTTCGGGCAGATTTTTATGCTCTATGACGACCGGGAGAAAATCGCTGACGGGATTATAAGAAAGAGTCTCGAACAACCGGCGGCGGTCGATTTCATTAACGGCAATGGTGTTCGCCATAGGTTGTTTAAGATAACCGACAAACCTGATATCCGGGCTATTAGTGATATAATGACGGATAAGCAGGTTATAATTGCCGATGGACATCACCGGTATGAGACGGCCCTGAGCTTTTACAGACAAACCCGCAGACCTGAGGCGCAATATCGGATGATGACCTTTGTTAACATACATAACGAGGGGCTGATAATCCTGCCGGTGCATCGCGTTCTGAAAAACCTGAAAGATTTCGATATCAAAAAGCTGCTCAGGAGTCTGAAAGATAACTTCGATATTGCCGAGTTCAAGTTCAACCCCGACTTGTCGGGGCAAAAGCAGGCTGCAAAGGAGCAGGCCTTTGAGCACTTAAAGGCCCGGTTCGCGCAGGGTAAAATCACGTTCGGGATTTATGCCGGCAACGGGGCTTTCTATACCGCTATGTTGAAAGAAACACAGGCGCTACAGGCAATCGAGGAATGCAGCCGGGCATTGAGCCAGCTGAATGTCTCAGTTTTGCATAAGCTTGTTCTGCAAAAAATCCTGGGCATCGGAGAGGAGGCTCTGGCCGGTCAGAGAAATGTCGAGTATATTTCTGAGCTTGGTAATGCAATCGCCGAAACAATCAACAGAATCGACAACAGTGAAAGGCAGGCGGTTTTTTTTATGAATCCGACCAAGATTGAACAGGTCTGGGCCGTAGCTTCCAATGGTGAAAAAATGCCGCAGAAATCAACTTTTTTTTATCCGAAGATTCTTACGGGTTTGGCAATGCATAAAATCACAGGTTGATAGTGAAAGACTGAGGAATAAACGTTAGGAGTAAAACAATGGCAGATTGGGAAAATCCACCAAAATTGTTCATCCCCGGGCCGGTGCATGTCCTGCCGGAGGTGCTGGAGCAGCTTTCGCGTTACACTTTGGGCCATCGCGGCAAGGAATTCTCACAACTGTACGCCGATACAGTGGATATGCTGAAAAAGATTTTATTTACGGAGCAGAATGTTTTTCTAAGCACATCCAGCGCTTCGGGTATATGGGAGGCGAGCATACGCAACTGCGTCGGTCTTGATGAAACCGTTCTTTGTACGATGTGTGGAGCATTCAGCGATAAGTGGTCCGGTGTGGCCAAAAACTGCGGACGCAATGTCGATGAACTCAAAGTGGACTGGGGAAAGGCCGTAACGGCTGGAATGGTTGATGAGAAACTTAAAACCGGAAAATATTCCGCAATTACATTAGTGTATAACGAGACAAGCACCGGCCTTACGAATCCGGTTTATGAAATTAGCGAGATGATGAAGAAAAAGTATCCCGACGTGCTGGTTTTCGTCGATGCGGTCAGCGCTATGGTCGGCCTGCCTATGCATTTTGACAAGCTCGGCTGGGATGTTGCCTTCGCTTCGGTCCAGAAAGCCTTTGCGATTCCGCCCGGCCTGGCTGTTTTTGCGGTGAGTAACAGGGCAATGGAAAAGAGTCAGAAAGTACCCAACCGCGGTTATTATTTCGACTTTCAGCAATTTGCCAAATCTGCTCAGAAGGACCAGACTCCGACAACACCGGCTATCCCTCATATTATGGCCTTGAATTATCAGTGCTCCAGGCTGATTAAAGAGGGTATGGAAAACGTCTGGGAAAGACATAAAGAAATGGCTGAATTTGTCAGAGGCTGGGCGAAGGAAAAATTTGACCTGTTCTGTGAAGAAAAATATGCCTCGGACACACTGACTGCAGTCAAGAACACTCGCGGCATTAATGTCGCGGAGGTCATAAAATCACTTCAGGAGAAGCACAATACAATCTTCGGCAACGGTTACGGCAAACTTAAGGAACAGACATTCCGTATCGCGCATATGGGTGATATCACAATGGACGACTTGAAACAATTGCTGAGCTGGATTGACGAGGAAATCACCTGATAGTGTCGGATTTAAATAAAGCCCACCCCGAACCGGCCCCGATTCATCGGGGCCGGTTTTTTTATTCGCAATGACACAGTGCTGTCACCACGCCTCTGCTTATGATTCTGTCCCCGTCCACATTCTTCTAAACTAAGTTCGACGAAATCACAGCGATGCTAAAACAAAACACATTTTATACCCGAGAGCTGGGTTTGCCGTTAATAGGCAAGCGGGTGCTGTGACCGTGTCAACCTGGCCTCGGGTATTATTATAATTAGAGGGCTGGAAAATGAAAAAGCGGTGGGCTATTAAACAACTGGCAACGAAAACCGGAAAAAAGGCGGCAGATATGCTTGTGCTGACGCAGGTTAACGACCCATTTTATATCGGTTCGAAGACACAATATGCCGCGGCCGAGTGGGCCAGAAAGCTTTATGTCATTATGAACAAACCGAAGAAAGTTCACATCAGAAGGCTACACTATTTTGCACTCACACAACCCCAGCACATAAAACCCAACGGCCAGGTTTACCAAAACACGAGTGCAGACTGGAAATTCCTTTGCGATGCCTGCAAGTTCGCACGTTACCTTCAAATCCTGCCTTATGATATTTTCGTCGACCGCTGGAGTATTCCGAGGACAATCGCCGCAAGCGGGTGTAACCGCTTAGCGGACGGGCAGGTCGGTTTTGACAGCCCCCAACAGTGGGACAAGCTGATTGACCAGACCGTAGAAGGCCTGTACCAAAGGCAAATGAGCCTCGTACTGAGTAAACTGATGCCCTGCCATATTGAGATTTGGGTGGAAAAGTCCACCGCCGCCGATTTGATTGAGCCGGTCAGCAAAAAATACAATATCCATATCGTTACAACCCTGGGTGAGCTCTCGTTGACAGCTGTCTGGCAGTTTATTAAGCGAATCCGGCACTGCAACAAGCCGGTTCGCATATTTTATATCAGTGATTTCGACCCTGCCGGGGAGACTATGCCGGTAAGCGTCGCCAGAAAGATAGAATTTCTTGCACGGCAATACAAGCTGAACAGGCGGGTTGATATAAAGCTTCGTCCGTTAATATTGAACAGACACCAGTGCAAGCAGTTTAAGCTGCCGGGTATCCCGATACCTGAAAATGCAAGCCGTAAGTTCAAATTTACCAGATACAACGGGAGAATAACTACCGAGTTGCATGCCCTTGAAGTTGCCCGGCCCGGCTATATCCGAAAAGTTGTTAAGGATGAGTTGAACAAGCACATCGACGGCTTTGAAATACTCACGGCCGCTAAAGAAATCCGGGAAAAGATAAGACCTCTTCTTGAGGATATTCGCAGGATAGTTCTCAGATGCTGCGAGTTTAAGACAATAATAAAGAGATTCGATAAGCCGCCCTTGATAGACTGGACCGCTCGAGAGTGGAGGGGACCCTGGCTGCTGGATACTAAGCGTGATTACCTTAGCCAGTTGACGGCCTACCACCTGCACAAGCTAAGATGAACTGTACTAGGTAAGCGAAACATAGCCCTCACCTCCGGCCGGGAGGCGGGAATCAGGCCGTTTTTAGGCGTTTTCTGGACTTTTCACAGGACGCCTTACGGCGCTGTTGGGGAGTTTTCGCATATAAATGCCAGGCGATGGTAACAATGTGTCTATTTCATAATTTATGCATACGTTAAAATTTTGCTATTGGAGAAGTCGGTTTTATTACGATATAGTAAACGGAAAGAATCTTGTCATGCAGGGGTGCGGGTCAAGATATTGGGGGCTTTATATAGCAAACTTACTTTTCCACAAATCGTAACTCGAAGAAAATATACTGCGCTTATGTAACCACTCTAAAGGGGGTTAGAATTTATGGGGACAAGGATTATAGTGGCAGATAGTCACAAAATGGTACGTCAGGGCATCAGTTGTTTACTCAATAAAGAATTTGGTATGGAAGTTGTTGGGGAAGCGGGGGATGGCCGGGCTGTTGTTAAACTGGTAAAAGAATTAAAGCCGGATATCGTTATTATGAGTGTTTTCATGCCGAACTTAAACGGCGTTGAGGCTGCGCGCAAGATAATACAAGAGCTGCCGGGTGTTAAGGTGCTTGCACTGTCAGAAAATACAGATAGACGTTCAGTGCGTGAAATGCTCAAAGCGGGGGCGTCCGGCTTTGTTCCAAAGCAGTCTGATTTTCAGGAACTTATTTCGGCCATTCGAAGCGTGGTGTCGAATCAGACTTACCTCAGTCCCGAAATAAGCGGAATGGTTGTTGAGGGATATATACATCAAACGGCGGAAAAGGATAATTCAGCTTATTCATTATTAACTTCCAGAGAACGCGAGGTACTTCAGTTGATTGCAGAGGGCAAAACCACCAAGGCTATTGCCAAGGAGATATTCGTTAGTGTAAAAACGGTTGAATGGCACCGAAGCCAGATTATGAAAAAAGTTGGGGCCAAAAGCATAGCGGAGCTTGTCAAGTATGCGATTAGCGAGGGATTGACACCTTGTCTGTGCTTGAATTGATTATACACGAGTCAGGCCATTCCTAAAGACCTACTGAGGTTACCGGCGTTCATATCAGTTACCAGGTTTTTCGAACTTCTAAACCAGGAATACCCTAGTTAAGTCGTGTTTTAGTAAATCCGATAAGTTGCTAAAACGTATTTTTTATAAGGAAAAACTATTTTTTGAAAGGGGGCGTATTATGATTTTTGAAGATTGTAAATTCCCGGAAATTTTGAAGCTTCGGCGAGCTTCTTTCTTAGTGATGGTGCTGTGTTTGACATTGTCTATTTTTACACAAGCCAATGCTGGCGAAGAGGAAGGAAAGATTCAACATTTCAAAATGCTATCGAACGTGGAGTATACCGGCAAAGGTCAATTCCGTAATCAGGCTGAAGGCCTGTTTACTGTCAGCGAAAGTCCGTTATCAGATGAACAGGTGCTTTACTCTCTTTCTGCAAAGAGCGTTGATTTGGCGGGTGAAAGTATAGATTCGGGGGGGCTGTCTCTTCCCAAAGAGTTTTCCTTTGTTATCAACAGGAAAACCGGAGATTTATCGGGCGGTGACCCGGACTTAGCGTTTTTAGCCCGGCTCAATAATGTGTGTGTCAACTCACTAAAGAAGATAACCCAGGAGAATGTCGGTCAGACATGGCAGCAATCCTTCAACCTCTCAAGTGTTGATAAAATGTTGCCCGGAGAACTAAAACTTACCTTACAGGCCATACAATTGGAGTCTGATTTGCACGGAGAATTAATAGCAGTCAGGGCTCTGTCGGAGCCTTTCGATTTTAGTATTCCCAAGGAGAATGGGGAGTTAAGTTCTGTTAAGTGCAGTACGGGTGCGGTTTATCTGTTTGATAAGGAGATCGAAGAGATTTATATGAGTATATCCGTTTTTAAGGCGACAACCAAGGTCAATGGTTTTAAAGAAGATTTGCGGAATGAGGTTGCGACATATAAAACAGATGCCGAGGGAAATCCTGTTGACCTTAGCGGTCTGAGCAAAGACTTCGAGAAATTTGTAAGGAAACTTGGTTTGAATAAAAACGGCCTTAAGGTCAAAGAGGAAGCAATACTGCCTTACTGGGCTCAGTCTCAGGGTTTATATGTTGCCCAGGTATCTAATGTTTGCGCGGCAACGGCCTGCGAGGGGGCGATAAATCCGGTCGCTACGGTTTTCGTACCCACCTCTCAGATTGTTAAGCGTCAAGGTCAGGGGCCGCCAAAGACGATTGATGCTATATCTGTTAGCAAGACACTGGCAAGGGATATTCCTGGTATAGCAAGTATGAAGATTGCTGTTGCGCCGGCATTTATGGGTGTCGGATTGGGGACTGCTGCCGCCGTGGCCGGTGGAACAGTTGCTATAGCTGCCGGTAGCTCGAGTAATTCGAGCAGCTCGCGCAGCCCATCACAATAACCAACAAGCAAGAATGCGCAGCTTTAAGGAGGAGGGTGTGTGTCACTGGCCGGTTGCATGTTGGTTACGCAGAAATTATTCGTGCGAGATTGTTTTAACAGGGAATTTTTATACTTGTTTGACTGTGCTCTTAACCCACATCAGATTCCGTTCGAAGTCAAGAACCATTGTGGTGCCTTGAAAACACTGCATTCCAAGCAAACCCTGGCAGTCTTCTAAAAGCGGGCTGTCATCCGGGAAGACTGAAACTTTTGCATTGTGTACAGTTACATCCCCAACTTCTACCTGCGGAATAATCCCCCGTTTGCACACGAGGTTTCCAATATATGGGTATAAGTCTCTGCCTTTGGCAAGTCTGATATTTTTGATTTTGTTGGGCATCTTCTCCCATAAATCCTCTTTAATCGCCAGCCCTCGGCCGTTGCCTGTATCAAGCTGCAGTGTAATCTCCTCTCCGGCAATCGGAACCGTTACGAAGAGAAATGCATTTCCGCCCAGGTCCTCTTCGATTTCGAAAGAATACTGTACCCATAAGTCAGGCTCTTTCGGCTCGAACAACCGATTGTTTGAAAACTCGACTTCCTTTTGGGGATTGTCAAACAGGATATATTTAAATTTCATAAGTGCCTGCAGCCCGACGATAACGGTTTTGTCCCTTGGGATTAATAATTCCAGGGGATTGAACGAAACCTTTCGCTTTACATACAGGCCGGGCAAATTAGAAAGTGTTGCTTCGCCGATGTTTAACTCGGGTAGATAGCAAAGGCCGAAACTTTTGCCGTTAGAATTGATTGTGTCATTGTCCTTCGAATAAATCGGCAGATTGTGGGTCGAGACATGGGCTTGCTCGACAATTATAGATTGTGATGCGCCTGTGTCTAATATGACGGGGTATTTCTTTGCGCTCTGTCCCATCTGCCCCTCAACGACCATATAAAAGTTTTTGTTGTAAAGTTTATGGTATTTGACTCGGCATGATTTTCCCTGCTCTACGCGGCCTTCTAATTCCCACCAGGAATCCGGGATTGTATCGTTTCCCTGCAATCCTTTTACTGAATACGTCTTACTTGAGTTTGTTAAGTGACTGCCGGGGAGATTTTGAAAGCTGGTTGTGTTCCCGGTTATCTGATTATTGGGGGAGTATGAACAGCCTGCGTGCAAACTCAGGATTGAGAATAGCACAACAATCCGAACGAGTCGATGTATGAAAATAAAGGGACGATTCCCGCAGGCTGAATCTTGTGTGGGTGAATGTAGGCGGACTCTTGGCGCGCAGGAAATATCACGTGTAAATTGGCTTAACAGATTTTTCGTACCCACCTCACAATAGATGTTGGCATTATTATACCACCTTTTTATCAGGTAAGTCAAGGGGTTTGTTATTTGTTGTTATAAAGGGCCGACAATTTGTAAATTTGTGATTAAGCTATCGTGACAGCACCAGGGTTTTGGAAGGTGAAAACCAGTAATACTCTGGTTAACTACTGTTCCAGAGTGCCGATTAAAGTGGTTAGTACGAAAATTTCGTGTACAACGATTAGGCGGGAAATTAGGGGGCTAACTAATGGAAAGATTATTCAGGGGCTGTCGGCTTAGGAGCATTGTTTTTGTATATGTGATTTTATTCTTATTGATTCTTTCGTCGGGCTGTACCGAGCTGGTTCTCTCTGACGTACAACAAATAAGACGATTCGAGGCTGCCGGGCAAAGTGCTTCAGGCAGTCATTTGGGGGGGAATTTGGATAAGGCTAAAATTCGAATTGGACCGTACCGAGTGGTTCCCGGTGATGTGCTTGAGTTTCAAATGCCTGCTATTTTGAGGGCCCCCGCCCTGGATTCATCCGACGTTTTTCAGACCATTGAGTCCTATTTGTGTCGCGTGAGCAATACCGGAACTATCCCTATGCCGATTGTCGGCGAGGTGGATGTTGCGGGTAAGACACTTTACGAGATAGAGGAAGCCGTAGCGGAAGCTTATTTTCCCAAATATCTTATTACCAAACCTGCTGTAGTTTGTAAAGTCGAGGAGCATGTTCAGGAGAGAAGTTTTACTGTAACAGGGCTTGTTAACAAGCCGGGAGTTTTCCCTTACCCCCTGAATGTCCGGTACAGCTTAATGGATGCACTGGCCTTTGCCGGGGGCACTAATATGGTCGCGGACCCTCATTATGTAAAAATACACAGGCGTAATTCGGACGGCAAGGTCGTTTCGGCCACCTTCAAAATCGACAAGAAGAGTTTGGCGGATTCTGCTAACGTTTTAGTAAGGCCGGGCGACATCGTGTCTGCGGAGATTACCCCTCGAGCAAAAGCTAATATGTTTTTATCTGATATTTTTCGTATAACGGTTGGAGCGCATTTTCAAGCGGACGAATATTAAGAGTAACGGTTAAAATGGAGATAAACAATGGGCAGACAATATAGTGCAGGGATGAACGAGGATTCTAACTATAAGCACACTGATTTTCAACAAATGAATGATTCAGGAGAGGTCCTGCCCCACGACAGCTTATTTGAAGTTTTTTTGCGGAACAGGTGGGTCGTATTATCTACGACGATATTATTTCTGGTTACCGCGTTTTTCTATCTTTTGAGGGCCACTCCGATTTACTCAAGTACGGCAAGAGTTTACGTTGAGCAGAGCGGGCCGAAAATTATTTCCGAGTACGAAGGGTTTATGACACAGTCAAAAAACTATCTTCACACTCAGAGCGAGCTTATAAGGTCAACGCCCATTGTTGCTGAGGTGGTTAAGGATGACGAGATACGACGACTGAAAACTTTCAGAAATATCGATAATCCGGTTGGTTATATCAAGAAGAATCTCGAGGTTACGGTCGGCAAGAGGGATGATATTATTGCTGCATCCTTCGAATCTCCTTATTCGGCTGAAGCGGCCCGGATTGTCAATGCTGTAGTAGATTCCTATGTAGAGTACCATTCCAAACGCAAACGCAGCACTGTTTCTGAGGTTGTGAGGCTTCTTCAGAAGGAGAAGATTAGACGTGATGAGGAGCTTTCAAAGCAGCTCGAGAAGATGGTGGATTTCGCACGAGCCAGCGGAGTTGCTTTTTCTAATAACACCGAGGGACACGTTGCGTTTCAAAGGCTGGCTAAATTGTCGGAAGCTCTTACCGAGGCACAATTGGATGCTATCGATGCAAAGGTGGATTATGAGGCGGCGCTGGGTATGTCGAATGACCCTGCTAAAATCAGGCAGTTCGCCACGGCAAAAAATCCCCGGACTTCTCTGCAAATGGCTCCAACGAGTGAAGAAGTTCGTCTACGCAGCGAATTGGCGGACTTTGAAATCGAGCTGAGAAACGCCAGGCGTTTTTGTACCGATACTCATCCTTCTATCAAAGCAACTCAGGCCAGGATTGACCACATAAGGGAAAAGCTTTCCGAGTATGAGAAAAAATTCGTTGAAAGCTATATTGAGGCGATGCGACAAAGATGGGTTGCGGCCGAGCTAAGAAAAAAGCAGCTCCTGGCTTCATTTCAAAGCCAGGAACAGGAGGCTCAAAATGTCGGTGTTAAAGCCGCCGAGTATTCGGTGCTTAAATCCGAATTAAACCGTTCTGAAAGAATTTGTGAAATTCTTGATAATCGTATTAAAGAACTTAACGTTACGGAAGATACCGGAGCGCTGAATATAAGTATTTTAGAAGCTGCCCGACCGGAAGAATTTCCTTCAAAACCCCACAAGGCCAAGGTTATGGCGATGGCATTAACACTGGGCTTGATGTTTGGCTTCGTTGTGGGATTGTTTCGCGATTGGCGGGATTACAAATTGTGTTCTGCGAAAGAAATATCCTCTATTCTTGGAATCCCGGTTCTTGGTGTTGTTCCGTCGATGTCACAGGAGCAGCGTATTACAGCTCATGGGCATAACGTTTGGTTAGGGCTTAAAATCATTTTAGCTAAAGTTTACAAAATTGCGTGTGCAATTATGTATGGCGGTCTATCTGAAGATACATCAAAACACCTTGATATCACTTCTGAGAATGTCCACAGAAGCAGGAGTAAACAAGGGGAGATTTCAGCTTTCGCGAAGAAGATGCAGTTTAAGCTCCGGCCTGTTATAGATAAAGTATGTAAAGCCGTTAATGCGACCTTATTATCCGATGGATTAAAAAGTCGGAAAGATAGTTCTGTAGATATTACTGGTTCAGTTGATAAAGAATTCCTCCAGGAGAGTGAGGCCGAGAAGAAGCACCGTGAAAAAAGGCGGCTCGATTCTACGTTAGATTTTACCGGGACTCATCAAACAGTGCCTGCTTCAGCACCTTTCACATCGCCTCGTAAGCGGGCAAAAACATCCGGCATTGGCTCATCCGGTTCTATGAGCAGAAGAAAAGTGTTGGAGAGAAAAGCTATTGTGGAACGTGGCCGACAAGTGCTTCTTAAGCCTACGTCTATCGTGGCCGAAGCATACAGGACAATTCGTACTTCGGTATTTTTTGGTGTGCCCGAAGGGCAGGCAAAAACCATCGTCGTTACCTCTCCTGCTCCCGGCGACGGCAAAAGTACCCTCGTAAGTAACCTCGGCATTGCTATGGCGCAGGCCGGTCAGAAAACGCTTATTGTCGACGGTGATTTTCGAAGACCGGTGCAAAATAAGATTTTTGAAATCAGTTGCGAAAATGGTCTGTCAGATGTGCTTTCGGGAGGTCTTTCTATTGAAGAGACGATACAATCGACTTCTATAGAAGGGCTTGATATCCTGACCTGTGGACAGGAGGTGCCGAATCCTTCGGAGCTGCTCAATAGTAGTGCCTTTGTAGAT
This sequence comes from uncultured Pirellulales bacterium, assembly GCA_964481525.1. Classification (GTDB taxonomy): domain Bacteria; phylum Planctomycetota; class Phycisphaerae; order Sedimentisphaerales; family CAYZTY01; genus CAYZTY01. The sequence goes on along the minus strand of CAYZTY010000009.1, from coordinate 7,418 downwards.
TTATTGCGCGAGCTTTCAGAAAAATACGACCGTGTATTGATGGATTCTCCTCCGGTAATGCCGGTGGCTGACAGCCAGGTTCTTGGAGCGATTAGTGACATTACACTTCTGGTACTTAGGGCTGAAAAATCCACAAAGCGCCTCAGTCAACATGCACGAGACAGCTTGGCCGGTGTCGGAGCACGGATATTGGGTGCTATTGTAAACGATGTCCCGTTAAATACCGGCCGTTACGGTTACTATCGCGGCTACGGGTATTATCGATATGGTTACTATGGCTACGGCAGGAAGAGAGATGGGCAGGAGTCTCAGCAAGCCCCTCAGGAACAGACCACTAAGGGGCAGGCGGCCTGCGTTTAGACAGCTTGCGCAGGAGATTCCTTTAATTAGATATTCTGGTGGCAAATGAGAGACAGATTTCAGAGGTTTAGCCGATTTTAACTTCCGCAAGGGGGATTACGTGGGGGCGTACAGGAGTAGTCATTACGTTGATATTCATTGCCACTGTGTTCCGGGAATAGATGACGGCCCGGAGACGGTGCTAGAAGGATTAGCTCTTTGCAGGGCGTTAGTCAATGACGGGATAGACATTGTCGTTGCGACGCCGCACGAGCTAGGTCGGTTTAACGGCTTCAATGATGCTCAAAAAATAAGAGACAGCGTTTGCAGACTTAATGAGCAGTTGGAAAGTAGCAATATTGGGCTTACGGTATTGCCGGGCGCCGACGTTCGTGTTGATGAAAGAATATGCCGGTTGCTTAAGGATGATAAAATACTTACAGTTGCCGACGGCGGAAGATATATCCTTCTTGAACTACCCGCGGAGATTTTTATTGATATTGAGCCATTGCTTTTCGAGCTTTCGTCTCTTGGTATCAAAGCAATCATATCACATCCGGAACGACACCCTATTCTTTCAAAGCAGCGCAATATATTACTAAAATGGCTTGATAGTTCCGCGGTTCTGCAAATCACAGCCTCGAGTTTACTTGGGAGTTTTGGGCCTATTGCTCAAAGAATGGCGTGGCAGTTATTAGAGTCTGGTTTGGCTCTGCTTATAGCAACGGATTCTCATAATTTGCACAGCCGAAGACCTCGAATGAACGGGGCTTTCCAGTGTATAAGTGGTAAGCTGGGAGAATCGGTCGCCAGGCTGGTTTGTATTGAAAATCCCTTGAGAGTATTAAATGGTGATGAGCTAAAGGCCTTTCCGCATTGTGGGCATATAAAGGCGTGATGATGCACAAAATATATACTGTGGCTTCTGACAACATTGATTTACAGGCCAGCCGCTTTGATGCGGTTATTGAGTGGCTGCTTGTCGGTCTTCTTGGTTTTATGCCTTTTGCATTCGGCGGGGTTTATGCATGGAGTGAAGAAGTTATTGTTGCATTGACGGGTGCTATCGTAATCTGCTTTTTACTTAAGCTTATATATCATAACGAGGAAGGAATTGTCCGGACGTGGGCGTATTTGCCGGCAGGAATATTTTTATTAGTCGTTATTCTACAGCTTATTCCTCTGCCTTCTGTCTTACTAAAGGCAGTCTCTCCCGGCACCGAGTTCCTGAGAGAGGAATTTTTGAGCGATTTTCCGAATGCCGCGAAGTCGCTTGGGTTTATGCCATTGAGCCTGTATACGAATGCAACTTTGCACGACCTTCGTTTGTTGTTGGCGATTTTGGTGGTTTTTGTGGTTGTTGTTAATATTTACCGCAGGCCCTTTCAAATCAAAAGATTACTTATGTTTATTGCGCTAATTGGCGGCGTTGTATCCCTTCTTGCTTTGGCACAGTATCTTTTTTGGAACGGTAAAATTTACTGGCTGGTTAGCACCCGATATAGCGACATTAAAGCAGGCCCTTTTATTAACCACAGTCATTACGGCCAGTTTATGAACCTGTCAATCGGAGCAGCTCTCGGCCTGATTATGGTGAAGCTGCACGAGGAATTCAGCTCTAAAAGGATAACGCCCTCCGATGTATTCGGTTATTTGGGTTCTGTTAATGCGAGGAGTTTGTGGTTTCTCGTAGGAATAATTGTTGTCGGTTTGACAACAATATTTATTTCCATTACGCGCGGCGGCATCGTCAGCATGCTTATCGCTTTTACTTTTACGATACTAATGCTTTCACGGAGGCATTCGCTCAAAAGGGGCGCCTGGGTGATGGTTCTTATGGCACTTGCTGCGTTTAGCTGTGTTCTTTATATAGGTTTTGATGTGGTGTATGAACGCCTTGCGAGTCTGTATAAACTGCAGGAGTATGAGTGCCGATGGCAGATTCTCAAGGATTTGACTTTTGCTTTTGCACGCTTCCCTGTCTTTGGAGCGGGTTTTGGGACGCATTCAGTGGTGTATCCTATGTTTGACCGCTCGGATATAACCGCATTAGCTACGCACGCAGAAAATGAGTATGCCCAGGCTATGGAGGAAACGGGCCTGGCAGGTTTGGGGGCCTTGGTCTTTTTTGGTGTAATTGTATGGAGAAATTATATACGAAACATAAAACAAACTAACGCGAGCATCCGTTTTGCAGCCTATGGTCTTGGCTTTGGATTGCTGGCGATTCTTATTCATAGCTTGAGCGATTTTGGTCAGCATATTCCCGCAAACGCGTTTTTGTCTGTTGTATTTTGTGCCTTGCTTATATCTTTGTCGCATATAGGACAAAATAAAGAAACGGCACGGGGGATAAAATTATTCAGAAACTCCAGAGCGCTGCGCCTAATAGTTCTTACATTGACATTCGGAATTTGGTTTTGGTCGCTTGTTTGTGCGGATAAAGCGCGCCTTGCCGAGTCAAATTGGCGAGAAGTTCTTAAGATTGAACGAGAACTTGTTAAGAAAAACTGGAATGCAGAGAGTTCCGAGTATGCAAACCTGCTTTCTTTTGCTTCCAGGGCGTCGAGTTATCAGCCAAAAAACATAAAACACTTATATTGGCTTAATGTTTACCGATGGCGGTCGTTAAACCGGCAGACAGACCCCCAGACCGGCCGTTTGGTTATCGCTGAAGATTCGATGCCGATTGTACAGGATATAGTGGAGCAATTGCGGAAGGCCTGTGTCGTTTGCCCGACCTATGGGCCGACTTATTGTGTTCTTGGTCAGATTGAAAAATCTGTTCTTAGCGACCCTGCCGGTGCTGAGAACATAAGAAAGGCTTTTTCTTTGGCCCCTTGTGATGCTGTAGCTTGTTTTGTGGCTGGTTGTCTGGATATAGAAGAAGAAAAAACAGACCAGTCGATTGAAAAGTTCGACAGAGTTGTTCGGCTCGACGGAAGTTTTTTTCAGGACATCGCTGATATGTATATTGATAGTATCGATAGAGTTGATTTGGCTGTAACTCTCGCCGGCGAAGACCCCAGAAGACTTGGTTATATCAGCAGGAAACTTGTGGGAGACACCAGCTACGTTCATTTAGTCGAAGATTTAGATGCAAAGGCGAAGAATATCCTTGAGGATAAATGCTCGGGCCCCGATGCTCCGGATTGGGCTTTTGCATCGTTGGCGGGTCTATATCGCAAACACAAAAGTAACAAAGAGGCCGTAAGATGTTATCGAAGCGCCTTGGCGCTTGATTATAGCCAGGTGAATTGGAGATTTTCATTAGCTCAGTTGCTTGTGGAGATGGGACAAAAATCGGACGCAATACACGAAGCGAGAATATGTCTGCGGTTTCAGCCGGGTTTTCGAGAAGCTGAGAATCTGATTGCTAAGCTTTCTGTAGAGCCCGATGTTTTGGCTGAGGGATTTGAATCTGATGATGTTGGTCCTTAAGGTTTGGAGTTAGTCTTTAAGGCAAGATGATGAAAACTTATATTTTTACATATCTCGGGTCTTTTCTTTTAGCTGTTTGTATCACTCCTATTCTGATTAAGATTGCCTTTAGGTTTAGTGTGACGGACTCGCCGGATGTGCGGAAGATACATTCTCGGCCGATACCTCGTCTCGGCGGTGTTGCGATTTTTGTTCCCTCGGTAGTGTTAACTATATTCGCATTGCTGTTTTCGAATATTTTAAGCGCGGATAACTTGCAGGCGGCCCAAACCAAGGTCGTAGTTTTGCTTGGTTCGGCTTCGTTTATGTTTTTCATAGGGCTGATTGATGATATTAAAAGTCTAAGGGCGGGTCTTAAGCTGATTTGTCAGCTTATCGCGGCAGTTGTTATTTGTATTTGTGGCATACGTATAAATTCTATTACTTTATCTGATTGGTTAGTTCTTAATTTCGGCATATTTTCCTGGCCTTTGACTATTATCTGGATTGTGGGCATTACGAATGCCGTCAATTTTATTGATGGGCTTGATGGTTTGGCGGCGGGTATCGCTGCGATTGCCTGTGGTGTTATGGTGATACTTTCGATTTACTTCCGGCAGTCTGCTATGGCGGTGATGATGCTGGCTGTTCTCGGTGCCTTGATTGGTTTTTTGTTTTATAATATTAATCCTGCAAAAATTTTTATGGGCGACTGCGGCAGCCTGTTCCTGGGCTTTACTCTCGCATCTGCAAGCGTTTTATTCAATGCAAAGTCCCATACATTAGTAGCTCTTACTTTGCCGATTCTTGTATTGGGTATCCCAATTTTTGACACCCTTTTTAGTATGCTTCGGAGGTTTCTTAATCGAAGGTCGATTTTTTCTCCTGACAGAGGTCATTTTCACCACAGGCTCCTGGCGCTTGGATTCAAACAGCGTCACGTGATAATTATTGCTTATGTGATGACTTTGCTGACGTCCGGGCTCGGGATGTTTATGCTCCTTACTCGTGATATGCAAAGTATAATAGTGTTTGTTTGTATTCTGTCGCTTATTGTGCTTGCATTTAGAGTTGTTGGTTCTATTCGCTTACTGGAGACAATTAAAGGTATTCAGAGAAAATATACTTTAACTAATCAGATAAAGAGGGAAAAAGAAGAGTTTGAGAAAGTGCAGCTTTGCCTGCTGCAGGCCGGAAATTTTGACCAGTGGTGGCAGGCTGTGTGTCTGGCTGCTGAACGTATGAATTTGGCCAATATTTCGATGCATCTGACAAATCGTGACGGTACAAAGAGAATATTGACTTGGGACGGGAAAGACGAATTCGTTGGTGATAATCTCGTAAGAATGACAATACCTGTTCCCGACCGGCGTACTGGTCCGCCTTTGAAGCTGGCTGTTGAGATAGGCTCGAACGGCTCACTCGAATCGGCAGGCAGGCGGGGAACACTTTTTACCAGGTTAATTGATGAGTACAGTATCGCAAATCTGCCTTGCACAGCGAGAAGTTTGGCTGGAAGTGTCTCATAAAGCACATCTGCTGAACCACTTTTTTACTGGACTTATTGGCCAGAATTTATTATGTGCTTAACTTGTGAAGATGGTCAATCCCAACAGTCTGGCTGCAACGCTTGATGGTGTAAATGAAGCTTTTTTCTATGGACGGCTGATACCGAAAGCCCAGAGAGACAAATGCGCAAAATGGATTGCCTCCCGGCAGGGCAAGGCCGGCTCTTATGCCGATATGTTTGCACCGACCGGGAAAGATTTTAAAGAAGGCGTAAGACTTTTTACCGGCGAGCTGGTCCGGTCGGGAGCAGCTACTTCCCACATCCTCGGCGAAGAGGCCTGCAGGGCCTTGATTCTTCTGGATGTCTCTGCCGTTGCTGTGAGGACGGCTTTGCAGCGTGCCAGCCTTGGAATGATGACTCGACTGGACCAATCCAGGCAAAAAGGGATGTATTGTTGTGGAAAATGTAGTGCTGCCCTTTGGCGGCATCTGGCGGCCGGTGGGCTCGACAAGGCCGAACAGAGATTAACGGCTGGTGTAAGAAAGCTCAAATTGCACCGGGATGGGCAAGGCAAGTGGAAGCGTTTCCCTTTTTACTACACGCTTCTGGCCCTCAGTGAGATTGAGCTTCCGGACGCTGTCAGGGAAATGCGATATACCGCCCCGGCGCTCGAGCGGTTTTTGAAACGCTCACGGCGGGACGATAAAATTAATCAGCGACGCAGGCTGTTGGCTGAAAAAGTCCTGGAAAGGTGCTAAGTCTCTGAAATCCACGAATTAGGCGCAACTATCATCTCTAATCACTAATCAATTTTTCTGTTGTCGCTTGTACCTATGGCACAAGCTCTCAGGCACGGATTAGTTACAATCAACCTCAGCCGCGGGAGCAACTATATACTGTTGTGACTTGCTCTCAGGCACGGATTAGTTACAATAAATTTCACAAGTTTCCCCTTGACTTCCGCGTTGTGACTTGCTCTCAGGCACGGATTAGTTACAATGTGTCCGGGCAAAGAGGCGGACCATTTCAGGTTGTGACTTGCTCTCAGGCACGGATTAGTTACAATCGAGCCCGGTGTCACAATCCTTGTCCCCGGGTTGTGACTTGCTCTCAGGCACGGATTAGTTACAATGCGGCTCTACAGGTAATAATCCATTCTATGTTGTGACTTGCTCTCAGGCACGGATTAGTTACAATTACCTCTCTCTGCCAGAAGGGTGAACCGGAGTTGTGACTTGCTCTCAGGCACGGATTAGTTACAATAAAAGGAGATTGAAGAAGATGGCAGACGAGTTGTGACTTGCTCTCAGGCACGGATTAGTTACAATAATTTTATGAATAGCATAACCCGATGGTTAGTTGTGACTTGCTCTCAGGCACGGATTAGTTACAATCCTGGTCAATAAACACCCTGGCATACTCGGGTTGTGACTTGCTCTCAGGCACGGATTAGTTACAATTCTGCTGTTGCAGGAAGAGAAACTGCGTGAGTTGTGACTTGCTCTCAGGCACGGATTAGTTACAATCCTGCATATAGAAGGGCAGCGAGCTTTTGTGTTGTGACTTGCTCTCAGGCACGGATTAGTTACAATCTTAGCAGGGCACAGGCCGCTGACAGGATGGTTGTGACTTGCTCTCAGGCACGGATTAGTTACAATTGTTAGGGCAGTGCCCATCTTCAATCCTGAGTTGTGACTTGCTCTCAGGCACGGATTAGTTACAATTTGCATCCCGAAAACTGCCGGTGTCACCCGGTTGTGACTTGCTCTCAGGCACGGATTAGTTACAATGCGAAGCACTGGATGAGGTAGCTGAACAGGTTGTGACTTGCTCTCAGGCACGGATTAGTTACAATTCGAACACAAGCCTTATGTCTTAATGTTCTGTTGTGACTTGCTCTCAGGCACGGATTAGTTACAATTGAAGTCCGCCAGTTCCTCGCCCGTCATCCGTTGTGACTTGCTCTCAGGCACGGATTAGTTACAATAAAGAACAAATGGATTAAAGAGGCCTTATCGTTGTGACTTGCTCTCAGGCACGGATTAGTTACAATCTGTGCCTGTATGGTTCCGAGCGATGATGAGTTGTGACTTGCTCTCAGGCACGGATTAGTTACAATCTTGCCGTCCAAGCATAAGCAGACTCTAGG
>CAYZTY010000008.1:0-38407 GCA_964481525.1 uncultured Pirellulales bacterium | reverse complement strand
ATAAAACAACGCTCAAAGCGAAAAAGAGTGATAAAAAGAAAAGGCAAGAAAAGAAGGTAAAAGGACAGCATACCCAGGCGAAGCAGTAATGGCGGCACAGCAGCAAATCTCGATTGAACAATACCTCCGGAAGCTAAGCCTTTCAGTTGATGATAGCTACGGCCGGCAGATAAGGCAGCGGTTCAGGGATACTCGCGGCAGCAGTGAGCTGGCGATGCTTGCTGCGCCCAGCAGCGAGGAATTAGAACAACTAAAAAAGGCGGTCGCCATAATGACAAAAGAAGAAAAACGAAATCCTTGCGATTTGACCGAAGAACAGATACAAAGTATAGCCTCTGATGCCGGCGTAGACCCCGGCAATTTAGCCATCTTCATAAATGGTTATTGTTTACAAAACAAACGAGGGAGCGCTTAGCAACCGGTTATGGTCAAGACTTATCTTAAAGATATTTTCAAAACTGCACAAAAAGGCGATGCCAGAGAAGAGAGTTTTTACAGACCCCTTGCGCTGCTCGTGGAGAATTTTGCAAAATCGATAAAGAAAACTAATGTTTCCGTTACAGTTTCACCCCAGAGGACCGAAGCCGGTAATCCTGATTTCAGGATTTGGGACGGCAGGCAATCCATTGTTGGATATATCGAAGCCAAAAAACCCGGCCAAGTTAATCTGGACCGAATAGAAGAATCCGACCAAATACAAAGATACCTTGCTGTCTTTCCGAATGTAATTTTGACAAATTTCTTCGAATTCCGCCTGTATCGCAACGCCCAGCTATTTAAAACCGTTCAGATAGCCCGACCATTCATTATTACTCAACTCAAAACGGTGCCCCCTGTTGAAAATGAAAAAGAATTCTTCGACCTTCTGAAGGATTTCCTTTCTTTCTCAGTCGCACGTGATTATTCCCCGAAAACACTCGCCGAGGCGCTTGCCTGCCGGACCCATTATCTCAAGGACCAGGTCCTGCTGGAGCTGCGAAATAACAACAACAGACTATCGGGATTCTATCAGGCCTTCCAGCAATACCTCATAGCAGGCCTGACACAAGAAGACTTCGCTGATATGTACGCACAGACAGTAACTTACGGGCTCTTTGCCGCAAGCACCAGACAGAATGGCGATTTCAACAGGAAAGCAGCCTTTGACAATATCCCACCCACAATCGGAATCTTACGCGATGTATTCAGATTCATCTCATTAGAAGAACCCAGTGAGCAGTTAAGCTGGATTATCGACGACATCTCCGATGTTCTGAGCGTCGCCAATGTCAAAAAACTCCTTCATCGTTACTTCATCGAGGGCCGAGGTTCCGACCCCATTGTACACTTCTACGAAACATTTCTTGCACAATACGACCCCGATGAACGTGAACAAAGAGGTGTTTATTATACGCCCGAAGACGTTGTAAGCTACATCGTCCGTTCGCTCAATATCATTCTGAAAGAATACTTCGAAAAAGCGGACGGTTTTTCCTGCGAGAATGTAACTGTCCTCGACCCGGCGGCGGGCACACTCACCTTTCTTGCCGAAACAGCAAAGACCGCTGTAAATGAATTTTCTGTAAACTACGGCAGCGGCGGCAAGGACCAGCTCATAAAAAATCACATCCTGAAAAACTTTTACGCTTTTGAGCTTATGATGGCACCTTACGCCGTCGGGCACCTGAAGATGGGATTTTTGCTGGAAGAACTCGGATATAGACTTCATAAAGACGACCGCTTCAAGCTGTACCTTACCAATACACTTGAGCTTGAGGACCTGGCCCAAAGCGCTTTACCTGGCATGAGCTCACTATCGGAAGAATCACACTCGGCTGGTAAAGTTAAAAAGGAACAACCTATACTCGTTATACTGGGCAACCCACCTTATTCGGGCCATTCGGCAAACAAAGGCAAATGGATAAGCAAAGAAATTCGTGAGTACTACGAAGTTGATGGGAAACCATTAGGTGAGAAAAACCCAAAATGGCTACAGGACGACTACGTCAAGTTTATTCGCTTTGCCCAGTGGAAAATAGACTCTGCAGGTGAAGGCGTACTCGGCTTTATTACAAACCACAGCTACCTTGACAACCCTACTTTCAGAGGGATGAGACAGTCGCTGATGAACAGTTTCGACCACATTTATATTCTCGACCTCCACGGCAACAGCAAGAAAAAAGAAAAATGCCCCGACGGCTCTAAGGACCAGAATGTATTCGATATTCAACAGGGCGTGGCAATCATTCTCGCCGTCAAAAAACCCGGCCTTGAAAAAAAAATCTCTCGCGCCGACCTCTGGGGACTGCGCGAGGACAAATACACATGGCTAAGAACACACAATATCAATAACACCAAGTGGAAAGAAATATCCCCAAAGTCAGAGTTTTATTTCTTTGTTCAGAGGGACGAAAAACAACTTTCGAGGTATGAACAATTCCCAAAAATTACAGAAATTTTTCCGGTCAACAGTGTCGGAGTTGTTACCAGCAGAGACAAATTTACCATTGCATTCAACAAAGAAAACCTTAAAAACCGAATCAGAATGTTCTGTGACGAGAGCCTATCCGATGAAATTATTAAGAAAACCTTTAATCTCAAAGACAAAGCAAAATGGAAAGTAAAAAACATCCGAAGCAAAATAAAGGCGGAAGAAAATTACGAGGAATTCATCTTACCAATCCTTTACCGCCCTTTTGACACACAATGGGTATTCTACCACGACGCTGTAATCGAAAGAATACGAAAAGATGTTATGCACAATATGATGCATGAAAATATTTCACTCTGCGTTGGCAGAGCTGGCCAAGTTGTTGGGCTCGAAAAACCCTGGAACATAGCGTTTTGTTCAGAAACAATCGAAGACCTTAATCTTTTCTATCGTGGCGGAAATGTAAATTTCCCGCTTTACCTCTATCCTGCAGAAGACCTTTATAACGGCGGCGAAAAATATCGGCGAGACGTCAATATCGACAAGGCACTTCTCGACAAATTAACAAAGGCGTACGGCCGTAAATCTTCCCCTGAAAAAATACTCTGCTATATATATGCCGTGCTCTACTGCAATACTTATCGAAACAGATACGCAGAATTTCTTAAATCAGACTTTCCACGTATTCCGTTCACTCGCGATGCCGAATTGTTTTCAAAAATGGCCCGCTACGGCGGGGATTTAATCGAATTGCACCTGCTCAAATCTAAAAAACTCGAAAAATCGGCGTTAAAATTCCACGGCCAAGGCGACAGACACATAGAGAAAATCGAATACGTTCCGGCAAAAAATCTTGTAAAAATCAACCCGCAGCAGTACTTCAGCCCGCTTTCCGAGGAAATCTGGCAGTACCAGATTGGCGGTTATCAGGTAATGGAAAAATGGCTAAAGGATAGAAAAGGTAAATGCCTCGATTTGGAAGGAATTAAGCACTACTGCAAAATAGCCACCTCTTTGAAGGAAACTCTTGTCTTACAAAAGAAAATTGATGCCTGTTATGACCAAATTGAGAGTAACCCCTTAAATATTTAAAAACTCAATATATGCCTATGAGCAACACCTCCAAAACCTTGTCAATTTAACTAAACAACGAGTTTGGGCACACCTGCATAGTGGTTAGACCTTTTCGATATAGGCGGCGCGTTTGATTTTGCCGGTTGAGGTCTTCTCAAACTCCTCAATCTTTACTTCCACAAGCTCCTTGGACGGTATCCTTTCAAAGGCGGCCAGGTCCCGGCTGGCCCGCTGGCAGCTATTTATACTCTGCCAGAGAAGGTTTCTCAGGATATCGGGCCTTTTCTCAAGATATAACTGTGAGAAATTGGTATCGGCCTGGATTTGCCGCCAGGCGGGTCGAACAATGGCCTTGACCACTTCCTGTTCTTTGCCGGAAGAGGTCTTTCGGCGGGACGTCACAACTACTACCTCCTCGACGTACCTTGCATGGGAAAGACTCAGCTCGACCAGCTCGGGGTGAACGTTCTTGCCGCCGGGCAGGACAATTAAATGCTTTTTCCTGCCGGTAATAAATAAGTACCCGTCGCTGTCAAGGTAGCCTACATCCCCTGTATGAAGCCATCGCAGGCCCCGGCTGTCGGTTTCAAAGACGCTGCGGGTTGCCTCGGGATTATTGTAGTAACCTTTTACGATGCACGGGCCGCCGAGGAGAATTTCACCTTTTTGCCCGGGACCGAGGGGTCGGTTTCTACTATCGACGATTTTTACGGACAGGTATTGAATCGGCCTGCCGACGGAGCCTAATTTCTTTGCGCTATTATTAAAGCCGTAGATTGGCGAGTTTTCGGTAGTTCCATAGCCTTCTCGCAGTTGCAGGCCCCTTTTCCAGAAGCTCCGCATAACCCATTTTGGAAGTGGCGCAGCACCTGAAATGAAGAACTGCAGATTATCCCAACCGAGCTTTTTGACCATCATCCTGCCGACCAATTTCGGCCAGCACCGGTCGGCAAGCCTGAGCAGTATGCTTTTATCTTTTTTAGCAGCCAGCTCCTGCTCAATTCTTTTTGCGAGCACAGCAAAAAGCTCAGGTACTGCAACGAAAACGGTCACCCCCCTCTCGCTTATCAGCCGGGCAATCCGGCGGTACTGATTGGTGTAAACGTTGGATGCGCCGACCCAAAGGGGCAGCAGCTTGGTAACGGTAAAGCCGAAGGAATGATGCGGCGGGATGATATGGCCGAGCTTATCGTCGGCGGTTATGTTGACACTCTGCAGGGCACCCTGGATATTGGCAATTAGATTGGTGTGTGTCAATTCCACCTCACGGGGGTCATCGGTCGTACCGGAGGTGCACAGAATCGCCGCCGTTTGGGAGGGTTTAATTTTTGTCCTGATTTCATTCAGCAACGTCAACTGCCGTTCAGTTGTTGAGGATTTTTCGAAGATGGTCATCTCGAGAAGTTCCAGGCCGGCCGAAAAGGCAAACTCTCTTAATCTGCGCCGCGAGTAATCGTCCTGATAATCATCGGCCATAACCAGTAACCGCGAGCTGGTATGGCGCAGATGTTTTTTAATACCTTCGACGGGTCTTTCAGGGTCGATGAGTACAGGCACGGCCCCTGCCAGAATAATCCCCCACAATGCTACATCCCAATCAGCGCGATTCTTGCCTAAGATAGCGGCCTTATCGCCGGGACGCAGTCTTCTTTTTTGAATCAGGTATATGGCGAACTCGACGGCCTTTTCTTTCAGCTCGCCGAAGGTGAGCTTCTCGCGGCGATTTGTTCTTAGAACCTCCAGAAGCTCCTTTTGCGGCCGGGGATTACTTTCCAGAGATTGATAGAAAAGTTCAAGTAATGTGCTGTATTTGAGCCGGGCTTCCATCACTTTTTCCCGAAAGCACAGGCAGATGGTTATGTATTCCAGTATTTTACCTGATTGCAGGATTATAATCAGATTTTCCGCACACTCAAATTAAAAAATACAAACATAGCACCCAATCAAAAGCAAACTTAAGTGTATACCTCGGTGTAGGCAAAGCGACTTGAGTGTTGGTTTTTGATAGATAAATGTTGAGTTTTTGTAAATGTCTTGAAGAAGGTCGTGAAATGCAGGAAACATCTTGACATCGGGCGACAAGGTTTGTATATTTGTTAATCCAGAGTAGAAACAAAAATTATTCCTAATTATATCCAGCAAATATTTTATCCGCAAAGAGGAGAGGTGATTTATAAAAATGAAAGGCGGCATTTTATCTTCCTTACGAAACTTCCTAAACGGCGACTCGCGAATTCTGCGCACATTCTTCGACTATGCTGTACTTTTCGGCTTTGCTCAGGGCTAAAAGCTCACTGGAAAACAGGGTTTTTAGAGAATAAGAGAAAATGAAGTCATATCCTAGTCTTAACAATTATTTTTTTATGCCGGTGTTTCTGGCTGTATTGGGAACAGTGTGGTGTACTTCAGTCTTCGCCGATTGCGAGCTTGCCAAACTGCTCGCCTCCGAGGGTGCAGCGTCTGACTCATTCGGCTTCTCCGTCGGCATTTCGGGCGATGTTGCCGTCATCGGAACATATCAGGATGATGACAACGGAGACTACTCCGGCTCGGCTTATATCTTTCGATTCAACGGCTCAAGCTGGATACAGGAAGCAAAACTGCTCGCCTCCGACGGTGCGGAGTTTGACTTCTTCGGACGTTCGGTCGGCATTTGGGGAGATACAGCAATTATCGGGGCAGACCAGGATGATGATAATGGCATTACTTCCGGCTCGGCTTATATCTTTCGGTTCAACGGCTCAACCTGGGTCGAGGAAGCCAAGTTACTCGCCTCCGACGGTGCGGAGTTTGAAGTCTTCGGCAGCTCCGTCGGCATTTGGGGCGACACCGCCGTTATCGGGGCAGAATTAGATGACGACAACGGCAATAATTCCGGCTCAGCATATATCTTTCGGTTCAACGATTCGAACTGGGTGCAGGAAACCAAGCTGCTGGCCTCCGACGGCGCAGTGGGTGACTGGTTCGGCTGCTCCGTCGGTATCTGCGGTGATAAAGCCGTTATAGGGGCATTTTATGACGACGACAACGGCAGCGAATCCGGCTCAGCATATATCTTTCGGTTCACCGATTCAAACTGGGTACAGGAAACAAAACTGCTGACCTCCGATGGAGTAGATTATGACTACTTCGGATGCTCCGTCGGTATCTGGGGCGATACTGCCGTCATCGGGGCCCGCCAAGACGACGACAATGGTACTAACTCCGGCTCGGCGTATATCTTTCGGTTCAGCGGTTCAAGCTGGGTGCAGGAAACCAAGCTGCTGGCCTCCGACGGTGCGACGCTTGACTACTTCGGAGGCTCCGTCGGCATTTGGGGTGATACGGCCGTAATCGGGGCATACGGTGATGACGACAACGAAAGCGAATCCGGCTCTGCATATGTTTTTCGTTTCGACGGCTCAAGCTGGGCCGAGGAAGCCAAGCTACTTGCCTCCGATGGTGCTGAGGATGACACATTTGGCTGCTCCGTCGGTATTTCCGGTGATACCATCATCACCGGGGCAAACCATGACGACGATAACGGCACTGACTCCGGTTCGGCGTATATCTTCGGCCTTGATGGTGCGACGTGGGAAGCCAAACTCTTAGCTTCCGATGGTGCGAAGGATGATGTCTTTGGCATCTCCGTCGATATTTCCGGCGATACAGCCGTCATCGGGGCAGAGGGCAACGACGAGAATGGAAGTTATTCCGGCGCGGCGTATATCTTCCGGTTCAACGACTCAGGCTGGGCCCAGGAAGCTAAACTGCTCGCATCCGACGGTGCTACGCTTGACTTATTCGGTAACTCCGTCGGCATCTGGGGCGATACCACCATAATCGGGTCATACTGGGACGACGACAACGGTAACAGGTCCGGCTCGGCGTACATCTTTCGGTTCAACGGCTCAAGCTGGGCCGAGGAAACCAAACTAATTGCCTCCGACGGTGAGGAGGATGACGACTTCGGCATCTCCGTTTGCATTTCAGGCGATACCGCTGTCATAGGGGCATATACTGATGACGATAACGGTGACAACTCCGGCTCGGCATATATCTTTTGTTTCATCGACTCAAACTGGGTCCAGGAAGCCAAACTGCTCGCATCTGACGGCGCGGCAGGTGACCGGTTCGGCAACTCCGTCGGCATTTCGGGTGATACTGTCGTCATCGGCGCAGTGTACGACGATGATAACGGCGGCGGCTCCGGCTCGGCGTATATCTTCCGGTTCACTGATTCCAACTGGGTGCAGGAAACAAAACTTCTCGCCTTCGACGGTGATGCTAACGACCGGTTCGGCGGCTCCGTCGGCATTTGGGGCGATACTGCCGTCATCTCAGCATATACCGATGACGATAACGGCTCTGACTCCGGCTCGGCGTATATCTTTCGGTTCACCGATTCAAACTGGGTGCAGGAAGCCAAACTTCTCGCATCCGACGGTGCGGCGGGTGACGTCTTCGGCAGGTCCGTCGGCATTTGGGGCGACACCGCTGTCGTCGGGGCGTTTTACGACGATGACTCCGGCTCGGCATATATCTTCCGGTTCAACGGCTCAAGCTGGCTGCAAGAGACCAAACTGCTTGCAGCCGATGCCGCAGAGGATGACGACTTCGGTATCTCCGTCGGCATTTCCGGTGATACTGCCGTCATTGGGGCATTTTATGACGACGACAAAGGCGACAGGTCCGGCTCGGCGTATATCTTCGGCCTGAACCTAAACCCGGGCGACCTCGATTTCGACAATGATGTGGACTTCGACGACTTTTGCTTATTCGCTGCATACTGGCTGGAAACCGACTGCGGGCCCTGCAATTGCGACAGGGCCGACTGTACCGGCGATGGGCAAGTGGATAAGTATGATTTGAAGGAATTGTGCAACAACTGGCTGGCAGGCAAATAGATTTATTATCTAAATCTAATTTAATTCAGAATCAAAATACCGCAGGTATCCGACTTGCGGCACTTCTTTAACTGCACAACACTTGTTATGAAATCAGTGGAACCATCGCCGTCCGATAAACTCTAAGGGCTTGCTTAGTAACGTATCCATATCCAAAAAATCCTTGGCAATAGTCTCCAAATCCGGCCCGGTTGGAAAAGTCGGGTGCTGATTGTGCCGAAAAGCTCTTTAAGCGAGACACGGTTAAGTTCAAAAAGGCGGGATCTAACTATGTATGATGACCTTCTTTCTTCGGGCTGTACATTGAACGACCAAATCGCCCGTCAGCTTTTCAGTATACTTCCTGAGGACGGTCCTTTGATAGCAATAATAGACGGGCAAGGCAATTACTGGCCCAGCGAGTCTGAGAAGTTTTCCCAGTTCAATATTGACGAACAGACGCTAAAACAACTGTGCAACAGAATAGACGACGGTGCTGAGCCGGTCATTACGCAGATAAATGATTTTGGCGTTGTTGCAGCTCAACTGGCAACGGAACGTACCAACTGCGGCTATGTGATTGCCATGCTGCCAAAGTATACCCCGGAGTCTCTACTTGCCAATATTGAGTTGATAGAGACATTGCTAAGTCAGGTCGGTCTTATAGCCAGGCTTGTAGAACAAAACAACCACATCTACCAGCTTCAAATGAAACAGTTTAATTCGGCCGCTAAGGGCACACCGAGTTAAAATCCAATTCTTTCGTTTCGCAAGGGGGATAACAACCACCCCTTAGAGAAAACAAATCGAAGTTTGCATTGCTTCCGACAGCACAATTGCTATAATCTTGGCTGATTTGACGTTTCGTATAGCGTCCGGCTTAAGTCCAATAGCAAAGCTGAAAAGGCAAAGAGTTGTGAAATTCAAGGTCTTCAAAAACGGCAAGATAGTAGAGAAGTTTGAATTGTGCGGGGCATATCTCTTCGGTGCGGACGGCATCGCGTTCCGGACTTCGGCTGAGCTGACTTTCAAGAAAGGCATAATAGAATGTAAGAAGCGCAGCCCGGAAGCAGCGGGCCTGGCACTGCTTTGGCCGATTGACGGTTTCGGCAGAATATATTTATCAACGACCCGCCTGCCGGAAAGACAGCGCCCGTATATCCTGAACGTCGAATTAGCACGGGCCAAGTTAATGCAAATCACTATCAAACGCGAAGACTGGTCTGTTTTCGAAGAGAGGGACGAGGTAACAGATATTGCACACAAGGCGATGGACCTGTTTGTTGAGGCGCTTCAAAATATCGGTGACGGACCAAAGGCCTCTGTCCTTGCGGATGAATCACTGAAAAAGGCTGCAGTCTTCTCAGAGCAGTTAACCGCAAAACATGCGGAACTGCTGTTTAATGCAAGGCGCAAGAACAGGGGACTGGGACGGCACTGCCTTGGTTGCTGCATTGAAACATCACAAATCGGAAAGGTAGAATATGCTAAAAAACTGCTGGCAATATTCGGCTTCGTGACAATACCAATAAACTGGGCACAAATAGAACCTACAGAAGGTGAATACGATTTTTCGATGGTCGACCGGTGCTTTGATATGCTCAGTAGAAAGAAGCTGGCCATTAGCGCAGGGCCGCTGCTTCGTTTTTCGAAGGAATGGCTTCCCACGTGGCTTCTAAAAGAACAAACAGGCTTTGAAAAGATTCGTGAGACGGCGTACGAATTTGTTTCAAACGTAGTCACTCGCTATGCCAAATATGTCCATTCCTGGCGGGTTGTCAGCGGGCTGAACGCCCTGAATCATTTCGGCTTCAGCTTCGAACAAATACTGGAAATGACGCGTGCGGCGAGTCTGGCGGCCAGGGCCGCCGACCCACGGTCTTTAAAAATAATAGAAATCGTGCAGCCTTGGGGAGAATATTATGCGGTGACACCGGAAACAGTACCGCCGCTGGTTTATGCCGATATAGTTACACAGAGCGGAATTAGTTTCGATGCATTCGGGCTGGAGATGCGCTTCGGCAAAAATCAGGCGGGTATG
Source organism: uncultured Pirellulales bacterium (assembly GCA_964481525.1). GTDB lineage: Bacteria > Planctomycetota > Phycisphaerae > Sedimentisphaerales > CAYZTY01 > CAYZTY01. Next base: position 28,017 of record CAYZTY010000008.1, on the reverse strand, counting down.
CATATCAGAGATATGATGGACATCTCGGCGATGCTGGACCGTTATGCCGCGGCGAGCAAACCTATGCACATAACCACCGTTGCCGTTCCGGACCGGCCGGGTGAAGGTCCGCATGACGGTAAAGTTGCCGGCATCTGGCATAAGCCCTGGGACCAGCCCGTACAGGCTCAATGGGTAGAGCAGTTCTGCAAGATTGCTTTGAGCAAGCCATTTGTAAATACGGTAACATACTCCGAATTTGCGGACAACGGTGCCAGCGAGAAAGTCGGCTACGGCCTCCTTGACGAACAGCTCAAGCCAAAGGAATCTTACCATGCCCTGAGCAGGCTGCAAAAATTTATCCTCGGTCGATAATTTTAACTATGCAGATATGAAAACGGCATACGACGGCAGTCTTGACAAATTCGGGCTGGAACAAAGCAGGCGTGAATCATTCTGTTTCATTATCAGCATTTTGATTTGCGTGGTGATTACCAGTTTATTTATCGTGCCGTATCTTGCCGAGCCCTCTTTCGAGCACAATAAAATCGTACTTGCCAACAAGATAAATCCGAACAATGCTTCTGCTTCAAGCCTGTTAAGGCTTTCGGGGGTGGGAATGGTACGGGCAAGGGCAATAGTGGCTTATCGACAGGACTTCAACAAAAGGGACACTAAAAAGCCAGCCTTTGAAAATTGCGACGACTTGCAAAAAGTCAAAGGCATTGGGCCCAAGACAATACAAAATATCAGCGAATGGCTGAAATTCGAATAAAAACAATGTATTCGCTATATTTATATTAATGAAAAAAAATGGATGAACGTGAAGTTGACAAGCGCGATGAGGGGCAAACAACAACTAATGAGAATACAAAAAGCCTAACTAAACGCAGTCTCTTGATTGCTTGTATAATTTTTTCTCTTGCGCTTACCATTCGCTTTATATACCTTTATGAAAGCTCATCCAATCCATCTTTTCAAGCGCCAATTGTTGATTCCGATTCTTATGACGAAACAGCCCGGAAATTTGCCGAGGGGCAAGGCCTGGGAAAAAGCTTTTTTTGGCAGCCTTTTTTCTACCCTTTCTTCCTGTCTGTGGTCTATCTTTTCAGCGGTAACTCAATTATAGCTGCAAAAATTATTCAAGTACTGTTAGGTAGTTTAACCTGCGCGCTGACCTATCGATTGGGAGAAAAGATTTTCGACAGGAAAACCGGCATCATAGCCGGACTTATTACCGTATTTTACGGACCAATGTTCTTTTATGAATCGGAACTTCTGGCGACAGGCTGGGCGACGCTTTGGGCGGTGGTAGTTGTACTGCTTTTCCTGAAAACGAAGGAGAAAGACAAAGGCCGGCACTGGTTTTTTCTGGGGCTATGTGGCGCCTTGAGTATCATTACACGTCCAACGTTCCTCCCATTTTTTCTGGCTGGTTGTATCTGGTTAGTATTTCGAATTCAGCGGGCCTGTCACCTGTAGCAAGGCTCGGCGCTATTCTCGCAGGGGTCGGACTAATTATGGTGCCGGTTGGCGCTGCGGCGATGTACACCATTGACAGATTTTCGATTCTTCCATTTTCCAGTGGAATTAACTTATACATCGGGAACAATCCAAATTATCGCCAGACGCTGACTATGAGGCCGGGTGAAGAATGGGATGAGCTGATTAAGCTTCCATCGCAGCATAACGTGCACGCCGATATTTGGGATTACGACAGATTCTTTAAGCAGCAGGTGATAAAATACGTGAAAAGTCAGCCGCTTGATTTTGCCAAGGGATTAGGACGCAAGACGCTGGAGTTTATATGTTCAAGGGAAATCCCAAGAAACGTAAATATATACGTTTTTGGTAAATGGTCACGCTTACTTCGCCTGCTGACGTGGAAAGCCGGTGGATTTGGATTCCCTTTCGGTCTTATATTTCCGCTGGCCGTATTGGGGGTAATTTTTAACCGGAGACGCATCCCGGCACCAGTGATACTTTTTATCGTGTTGTATCCGTTGTCCATAATTCTGGTTTTTGTAACAAGTCGTTACAGAGTACCTATAGTCCCGATTTTTGCTGTCCTTGCAGCGGCTGGTATTGTTAGTATAGTAAAAAAAGTTAGGCTGAAGCAGTGGCCAGAGGTTATGATAATGGCCGCTATGGTTACAGGAACTGTTATACTATCAATCCTGCCGGGACCGTTTTGCCAGGAACAGGTAGATTCCGAGTCCGAGTTTTTCAACTCGGTTGGCATTGTGATTAGTAAGCAGGGTTTTAATGATAAGGCAATGGCATGCTTTTCCGAGGCACTGCTGCTGAAGCCGGATTTTCCTGAAGCGCATTATCAGGCGGGTAACGAACTTATGAAGCAGGACAAGTCGAGCGAGGCAATAAATCACTATAGAAATGCGCTTCGGCTGAAGCCGGATTATCCTCAGGCACACGCCAACCTGGGTATGGCACTTATGGAGCAAGGTAAGCTGGAAGAGTCAATCGAACACTACAAAGAAACTCTGCGGCTAAAAGCGGACTTTTATGAAGCGCATTACTACCTGGGTGTAGCCTTCGAATTGCAAGGTAAAGTGGATGAGGCGATTGGGCATTATAAAGAAGCGCTGCGGCTGAAGCCGGATTTTCCTGAAGCGCGTCAAAACCTGACCTCTGCACTGGCACGGCAAAGGAAATCAAAAGATGCGATTCAACCATAATTTATAAACGTTACCGGCCATTAATTATCAAGAAAACGCCGATTTAATAGTAGAGAGTAAAAAAATGGATGAGTGGAAAGTAAATAAGCCGCTTGGGCGATGTTGCGGGACAGGCAAAACAATTGAACCTAACGAAGAGTACTTTGCTACATTAGTGGAGACAGAAGAAGGACTGCAAAGGCGGGATTTCTGTGCGGAATTCTGGCTTACTGAAAAGCCGGAGGTTTACTGTTACTGGAAAACCAGGCTTGCAAGCCCCGACCAGAAAAAGCGGCTTTTTGTCGATGATAATATGCTGATGGCGTTCTTTGAGCGCCTGGGGCGGGAAAGCGAGCAGGAAAAAATAAACTTCAGATTTGTTCTGACGCTTATATTGATGCGGAAAAGACGGCTGAAATATGACTCAAGCAGGAACGAAGAGGGTAAAGAGGTATGGCGGCTGAGAGTAGTAGGCGACAACGAGATTGTTGAAGTAATAAATCCACATCTTGACGAGGAGCAAATTGAACAACTCTCCTTACAGATAGGCGAGATTTTGCAGGTGGACATTTAGTACCACAACACTACTCAGATATTAACAATAGAAACAAACTTTCGAGATGAAAACAGGAAGCTATAAGGTAAACAGGCTTCTCAGATTATCCGTTTGTCGGAGTTGAGCAAAAATTATGGTTCTTTCCGTTGCTATTTACGGCGTGGAAAATCCTTACAGTATTTTTACCGGCTTGCTTGGCGTCGTAAAGCGCTTCATCAGAGCGATTTGTAATATCTGCCGGACAATTTTCAGGACCATACTCGCCTAATCCAACGCTGATAGACAACGGGATGTGCTGATTTTCCCAGACTAACGGCGACTTAGCAACTAACTCAACCATACGTTCGCCGACAATAACGGCTTCGTCCAGCATGGTATTCGGCAGAATCACTGCAAACTCATCGCCACCGTAGCGTGCGGCAGTGTCGATTTGTCTAATGCATTCGGTAATTTTTTGGCTGATTTTCTTTATCGCCATATCGCCTGCACGGTGGCCGTAAGTATCATTTATCGGCTTAAGGTTATCGACATCGACCATAATAACAGAGATTTTGCCGCCGTAGCGCTGAGAACGACGCAATTCCTTTTCAAGGGTTTCGTAAAACGTGCGGTGATTGGCAAGGCTGGTCAGTCCATCAGTCTTGGCTTGCCGTTGCGTTTTTTCAAACAATTTGATATTGCCGATTGAGGCCCCTACCAATTGTCGGAAAATCTCTATAACCGCAATGTCTTTAGACGTGAATCGTTTGTTATGTACCTTGTCAGCCAGGTTCAGGACACCTATAACCCGGCCCTGACAGATAAGAGGGGCAATAACGCAGCTTTTCGTTTTATAATTTGTAGCGAACTGCCTTTGCGATTTTCGGATTATCGGTCTATTGTGTGTGTCAATGTCATCGACAAGCAGCAGATGTTTGGTTCTTACGGCCGTAACCATAGGTGCAGGGGGATTCTGATTAAGCGACACTATGTTATTTATCGGGAATTTGTGATTGTGTCCGGTCAGGTGCAAAATATCGCTGGTTTCGTCCAGAACATACAAGGAAGCGAGTCGGGCGCCGACAAGCGAGCGAATCTGGTTAATGCAGACATCGGATACGAGCTTAATGTCAAGGCAGTTAATCCGCTGGACGAGGGACGTTATCCTGTCAAGCGAACGGGGCGTACCGGAGGCAGTGGAATCCGGCTTTTTGGTGATTCTCTGGGCCTTACGTCGGCCTTTAGCGGCCTTTTTCTGTTCTTCCATAAGCGCTGCTCAGGCTATAAGTTATAGGAACTACACAGCAGTCTATCTGCCTTTGTATCGGAAGTTTCAGTGGTTGTATCTTGTGAAAGATTGGCGGCAGGAAAAAATAATTGAAAAATGTACCTGAATGCAGCTAAGTACAAAAAATTAACCTCTGGAATCCTGGCTTAATTTAGGGCCGTTTAATTGTACTAATCGTTATAAGGCCTACTTGCTTAGAGTCGCTTTATGGGCATAATCATATAAGGTGCAGCAGTGGAACCTTAACAGCGCCAGCGAGAGCCTGTTTAACCGAAAGACTTACAAGAAAACCTCTAAGTTTGAATTTTTTTCGTTGACAATAGTAAATATCGTTGTTAAAATTAATAGTGGTAACTATCAGTCTTTAAAGAGATTACGGTCCAAAGACCGTGGGTGAGGAGCTTGAGGGAAAAGATGAAGAATAATATTAGTTCGATACTTCTGGTGATACTGTTAGGTCTCATTTTATGCGTTACCGGATGCAGCAGCACGATTATCGGGCAGGGAGAGACGGCTGCTGAGGGACATAGAAGGCATTTGCGTCAAGCTCAGATTACAAGGCAACAGTTGGCGGATGATATTGATGCTGTTCTGCTAACAGACCAGCCTACTAAATTAAGCGACCAAAGAGTACGCTAAATTGTGCTTTGGGAAGTATACGGGGCGAGGGGTTTGAAATTGCACGCATAAAGGCCTATGCCAGCGGTATTGCCGGCGTCGGCCAGAACAATGGTGTAAGAGGTCTATTCAGGGAAGCTGTGTAAGGCGACCTAATTTTAGGCCATATCCCGGATAGCAGGGATTTAGCCGTGGAAACAATCATTGATTATCTCTACCGCATCGGCACTTATAATAAGGCTGTCGTAATCGTCGAGTTACTCTTCATCGGCCTTGTAGTCTACTGGGCGGTAAATTTCCTCGAAGGAACCCGCGGAGAACGTCTGTTTAGAGGTGTAATATTAATCCTAATCGCAGGCTCACTAATCCTAAACTTCGTAGTCGAGCAATTCGTATTTGAACGTCTTCAATACCTTTACAAGGGTTTCTTAATCACGGTTTTAATCATTGCGGTTGCCGCATTTCAGCCCGAAATCCGAAGAGCCCTGATACGCATAGGCCAGCCCCGCTTCCTGAGAAGCTCGTCTCAACAACTTTCACGGACGGTGGAAGAGATTATTACGGCAGTGAAAGAACTTTCTGCGACGCGTACAGGCGCTATAATTGTGATAGAGCAGCAGGTCGGTTTGGGCGAGTTTATCGATACAGGTGTCCGGATTGACGCGAAAGTGACGGCACAGCTACTGGAATCCATATTCCATCCGGGCACGGCCCTGCACGATATGGCGGTCATCATTCAGGGCGACAGGATAGTTGCAGCAAGGGTTCAATTGCCACTGGCGGAAAGCGATTCGGCAAACGAAATGCAGCTTGGCTCACGACATCGGGCGGCCATCGGCATTACCACGGGTTCAGATGCAACCGTAGTCGTTGTGAGTGAAGAAAGCGGGACAATTTCACTGGCGGTTAACGGAAATTTGATGAAAGGCATATCCGATTCACAACTGAGAAGGCATCTTACTACGGCAATGGTCGAAACTATGCCTTTTGTAGAAAGACTCTGGAAAGTACAGAAGAAAAACTCTGCAAAGGAATGAAAACCTAATCTAATCTCAGAAATTTAAGGCCGGCAGGTACACAATGCTGCATAGCATTAAAAAGATAGCACTTGTTATATTTATAACCTTGTTGATATGGGTCTGGGCGGACAGAGCGCTGGACGAGGAATTATCAGGAGTTTCGGCCAGTCTTTCTGCAGACCCGTCGGCAAGTCCCAAAGTGTGGGTCAGTTTTGACGATGAGTCCTCGGCCCATTTCAGAATAACTCTATCCGGACCCGTCTCAAGAATAGCGGAGGTGAAGCGAAAGCTGAGGGACCGCTCATTGATATTCGATTTTCATCTTGACCCGGAGAAGGAAAAGATAGAGGTACCTACCGACGGATATCCTCTGGATTTGCTTGGGCTAATAGAAAAGAATGTGGAGATAAGAAAGCTCGGGCTGAAAGTAAAGTCCTGTGAACCAGGCACCGTAAGTGTTACGGTACTTAAGCTGGTAGAAAAAAATCTGCAGGTCGAATGTCTGGACGAGAACCGTTTGCCGGTCGTGGATGTTGAGTCAATAGACCCACCTCGTGTTAAGATGCCGGTTCCTGAGAGCTGGATAGGCGAGCAGCTCAAGGCGGCGGTTCGGCTGACGAGCAAGCAGATTGAACAGGCGCGGCTGGATGCGATTTCGGCCCGGCCGTATATCGAAATTGCACCCGGCAACTTCAGGTATAGTGACACGCGTGTGCAAATCAAATTATCCGCCATGAAAGAACGCCTGCAGGATTACGGCATTCCGGCGACTATCGGATTTACACTTAGCGAGAATCTGTTCGGTAAATTCAAAGTCGAGTTGACGGACAGAGGCCCCAGCACTATTGGAATTAAGGCCACTCCGGAAGCGAAGACGGCCTATGAAAAGACTTCATTTAAGCTGCTGCTTTTCATCGAAGACGAGGACACAAAAGCAACTGAGCCGATACTGAGAGAGCTGGTTTATAACTTCCCGCCTGAGTTTGTACAGAAAGATGAGATCCGAGCAACTCAGCAACAGCCTCCCAAAGTCCGATTTAAGCTCATACCTTTGCCTTCCACCGAAATCCCGCCAGGTATGGGAAAATAGACCGGAATCCTGCTTGTTAAAATACAACCTTTTTAATATCCTGCGTTCCCGTTTTCAGCCGTTCTTCTTAATCTTATGACGGTAGCCAACGCCGTATATGCAAGGAATACTGCAAGAATTATCAGTATCACCGCTATTGATGCCAGAAAAACATTGGGCTGCTCTGCAGTGACAAAACTGTAGGTTTTGTATACCAGCGCGCCGATCGTGGTAACAAGCATTATAACGGCCGGGACGGCGGTAAAGCCAAACCTGCGATTTCTGTTCAATAGATATACACTCGCAACAATAAGAACTAAACTGGCGATAAGCTGATTTGCTGCGCCGAATACCGGCCAGATAGCCTTCCAGTTTCCCAAGGCAAGGGCCCCTGACAGAACACCGACAAGTAAAGTAGCTGCGTATTTGTTCTTCATACATCTTATGCCGAATGTTTCACCGAGCAGCTCATTGCATATATAACGGGTAATCCGCGTTGCCGTATCAAGGGTTGTCATAACAAAGGTCTTTAGCATAGTTATACCGACCAGTGTCCCTATCCCGCCGAAAATTACCTTCGTAAGCTGTCCATATCCGGTCCCGAACGCTTTAATCCAGCCGCCCTTTTGAAAAATCTGTTGGTATACGAGTCCCTCGAGACCTTCCGGGGCACTCTTCCAGTACAGACCGGCTGAAACTGCTATAACTGCTAAAACTGCAAGCGCGCTTTCGGCAATCATAGCACCGTAGCCAATGACACGTGCATCGCGCATTCTCGGAATCTGTTTTGAGGTGGTTCCGCTCGCCACAAGACTATGAAAGCCGGAAATTGCACCACAGGCAACGGTAACAAGCAACATAGGCCACATCCAGCCCTGGCTTGAGGTAAAAGAGATGAACATAGGCGCTTTCGTATCCGGCTGTGTAATAACAAGGCCTAAAAATCCGAAGAACATACCCAGATATAGCACCACACCGGCAAGATGGTCGCGAGGCTGAAGCAGCAGAGTTACAGGCGTTACTGACGCGACCATAGCGTAGATAAGCAGTATCACAGTCCAGACGCTTGCGGCATTTTCAACACCAAGCTTAATCGGAATATGGTAACCGGCTACAATGAGCCCGACCAGCAGCACTACGCCGACTATCGAACACAATAGAACGCTCCGACCCATACGATACATCAGAACACCGACAATCACCGCCACTACCACAAGTCCGAACGTTGGGATTACAACTTGAGGGGTCGTCGCCAGAGTTGCCCCCGCGACGGCTGCAAACACCGCAACTACGAGAATCAATGCTAAAAAAGCAAAGATGCTGAAAAGAATCTTGCTTACTTTCCCCATTACGGACTCTGTAATAGTAGTGATTGATTTGCCCTTATTTCTGACTGACATCACAAGGGCGGTGAAATCGTGGACCGCGCCGAAGAAAACTCCACCGACAACAATCCAAACTAACGCAGGAAGCCATCCCCAGTAAAGACACGCAATTACAGGCCCTATTATTGGCGCAGCACCGGCAATGGAAGCAAAATGATGGCCAAATAAAATTGTCCAGTGTTTGGCCGGCACGTAGTCAACACCATCATTCATTTCCAGCGAGGGCACAGGCTCGTTATCGTCGACGCCCAGCCATTGTTTGACCTTTCGGCTGTAGAAAACAAATCCCAAAAGCAATAAAAAAATCGCAGCTCCCGCAACGAACAGAGAGTTCATTCGTCCGACTCCTTCCCTATATCTATGGTAATGACCATTATCTGTGTTTTCGAAATAACAGTCTTATCGGCACCTCATCTATCGGAAGCAGCTCTCGCAGTCTGTTTATAATATATCTACGATAATTCTCTTCAAACAGTTCCGGCCTGTTAACAAACATAAGTAACGTAACAGGATTGACTGCAATTTGGGTAGCATAGTAAATCTTCGGCTGGCCACCTTTGCCTTTCTTGCCTGAGCCGACGTGTTCTGCCTTAATCGCTTCAAAGACTTTATTTAATTTTCCGGTCGGTATCAACGTTGTTGTCTGCTTGAAAATCTCAGCCGCCAAATCCAAAACGCTCTGAACATTCTTCGCCTCCGTTGCGGTCGTAAAAGCTATAGGTGTATATCTTAAGCCGGGCAGCAATTTAGTCAAATAGTCCTCATAGTCACCGGTGATAGCGGAACCTTTAGCCAGGTCCCATTTGTTAATCACCAATATGCAGCTTTTGTACTCGTCCGCAATAAACTTTGCGATTTTTTTGTCAACCTGCGAAACTGTTACCGTAGCATCAATTAAAAACAGCACAACGTCAGCACGCTGAATCGACTGTGTCGCACGAACGTAACTATAAAACTCGATACTGCCAGCTATTTTACTTTTCTTTCTTATCCCCGCAGTGTCGATAACAACAATGGTCCTGCCATCCTTTTCAAACCGCACATCAACCGCATCTCTCGTTGTCCCCGGCCTTTCGCTAACAATGACCCTTTCGGAGCCGACCATAGCATTCACCAAAGTGCTTTTGCCGGCGTTGCGCTTGCCGACTATTGCTATCTTCATCACAGGCTCTGCCGGCACTTCTGTTTTGAGATGCTCGAGTTTATCAAAAATTTTATCGAGCAAAACGGCCTTGTTAAGATTGTTCTTTGCCGAAATACACAGGAATTGGCCTAAGCCAAGTTTAGAAAACTCACCGGCAGCCGGGAACATTTTGGCACTGTCCGCTTTGTTGGCAACACTGATAACATCAAGCTCATTTTTACGCAAGAGCCGCCCTATTGCCTTATCCAACGGCACAACTCCATCGCGAATATCAACCATAAACAGCACAAGATTAGCCGATTCAATCGCCGCGGTAATTTGCTGTTCGATATGCTCGCTTAGCTGGTCTACATCAACTATCCCGTAGCCTCCGGTATCAACCAGCTCAAAGTAACTTTCCTTCCACTCGATTATAGCAGATACCCTGTCGCGCGTAACACCTGCGGTCGGCTCGACGATGCTTATTCTTCGACCGGCAAGAGCATTCAAGAGACTGCTTTTGCCCACATTAGGCCGACCAATTATCGCAACCACCGGCAACGCCATAACATCGATCCAGATATTAATTTAGAAGCAATATGATTCGATTATAACAACAAAACGAATGATTTGAAGTGCAAAAATAGACCCTATCCCAGCTCACCCCCAGTTTTGCTTAGGCTCTGCTAATTTTCAATTGTTAAAGGTAGCTTGACAATCACGTCTTCCTTGTCTCGCCAAATAACAACTTCAACGATTTGTTTCTTAATGTTCTCGAAAATAGCCAGCTCAAATTCTAAATTGTTCTTCATAACCCTGTTGCCAACCTTTACGACAACGTCTTTCTTCTTTATACCGGCTCTCTCTGCCAAACTGTCTGCTTCCACACTTGTTACAAACAATCCCTTATTGTCAGTAATACCCTCATTCAATCTAATTGCCTTCGTTAACGCCTTTGTCTGAAGACCAGCCCGTGGAAAATGAAAATCCTCAACCAACCGCTCTGCATCAATATCTATGACGTTGTTGACAATTTCTAACAGGTCCTTTCCATCAACATATTCTCGCTTATTAACCTCTTGCATAATTTTCTTTATAGTCCCCTTACCGAACCGATTTTCGATTAGTAAAAACAATCCAAATGACGCGCAATAGTAATCTTTATTGACGTTATCAGGACTATGTGCATGCCACTTAAACAAATCCCTCCCCACTTTACCAAGTGATGAAAAGGGATATTCGATGAAAAAAATTCTCGAAGCTGGAAAAATAACCTGCTCATCATCAGAAGCCTGCTGCATGCTAAAACTCTTATAAGCTAAATATCCTGCGTAACTGGAAAGACCTTCCCGGAACCACCTTGTATAATTACGTAAATACTCCTTAAAAAACAGCCGCTTCTGCTCAATATCTATCAATATCATCGGCCCATCTTCTTTGGGAAACGCCATAGAAGCCTCTACGATTTCGTGCACGAACACACACGGATAAATAAAGTTTTGCGAGAGGATCGACGAGCACGATTCATTATCAGCTTCCACAAATAAAGGCAAATAAAACTCATTGCTGTCAACATCCCGTTTTATCTCAAAATTCTGCGGTATTTTATCAACCCTAAATAAATAAACCCCGACAGTATTGAAATGCAATTGCAAACCTATCGACTGTTGAATATACGAAAGCAATTTATCGATGTGGTCCGCAATGCACTCAGCTTGTGCCTGCAAATTCCGAGGGTATGAAACCTCAATATTTCCAACTTGTGTTTTTCCGGCAAAATCTGTCTTCTGCAAACCTTCCTTATCCAGCCCGTAATTATAAGCCGCTCTGTAGCTAATCGTCGACTTTTTTGCCTCTTTTGAGCAAATGCCTATACAACGTGCCTTCTCAGCTGAGTTGCAGCCTGATAAGAACACCAAAATAAAAGAAATCAGAAAAACTAAAAACTTCTTCCACATATCAAAATTTCTCTCAATAAACATCCTCTCTTTAAAGCTTTTACTCTTTATATTCGAACACATCTTCTATCTGCTTGTCAAAAACTTTAGCTATTCTAAAGGCCAAGGTAAGCGATGGTGAATATTTGCCGGCCTCGACGGCGATTATTGTCTGCCGGGTAACGCCTGTCTTGTCAGCCAGCTGCTGCTGAGTCATCTCGCCGTTTTCAAACCGCAGCCGACGAATCTGATTACTGAGTTGAGCGTTATTCATCGTCTCGCTCCCGTGTAAATTGAACCAGAATCGTTGCAGATTGAACAAACGTGGCTAAGAATAGGCCAGATAGGAGTAAGACCGGCAGGATATAGGCAGGGACAGGATTTCTTGCTCCGACGATGAAAAAAACAGTAAATGATGCACACCACAGGAACAAGACAAAAACACAACTCGACAATGCGCGGGCTCTTTGAGCAATCTTTTTCTCTCGCTCATCGAATTTATTCCAGCTCTTTATGTTCCGCAAATACGCTATCAGCCCAGCAATCAGTCCGCTTACTAAAAACGATATTAAGCCCACAATACCCTTTGTGTTTATATAGACCATCAGTCCTACACCTGCTCCTGCTATGATAACACAAAGTATCACCGCCCCAAGTTCAGTCCATGCTCTTTTCTCTAATCGATTCATAATTCTTCTCCTTTCGGTCCCCGGCTGTACTGAATCAGAATTGAGATAGATTGAATGAGTTGAAAAATAATGAATCCGCCGGCAAGCATGCCCGGCAGCACAACAACACGGATAGTGGCACCGCGATCGAGAACCAAATAGGGAACCATGCACACCGTTGTAAAGAAAATCCAAAAAGTAGAATATGCGGCGATAGTAGCTTTTCTGTAAATCAGCAGGTCACGCTCGTCGAAGACCAATTGTTCTCGTTTTTTACGGAACAAGATAGGTGAAAGACCTATAAGCCCGAGAATCCCCAAGAATCCCGAACCACTGAGGGCCTTGGGCATTCCATACATTATAGCGAGAATACCAACGGCCGCGCCCGTAATGGTCAGGCTTGATATTATTACAATTAGATTATATAGCGCAATTTTCTGTGTTCTATTCATAATTTTGCCTTTCTTAGTCGCTGTTTTTCCTTAGTATATGTATGCTATATCATACAAAATGTAAAAGAATTATTACTATATGTCAAGATTATTTTACATTTTTTCTAATTTTTTTTGGATGTAGTGTGTTTAGGGAATCCACTGTCCAAAATCTCCGCCTGTTTCCGATATATACCGTATGAAAGCTATTACCTCTAATCCGCCGCGGACTAAACAATGCCCATTTTGTGCCGAGACGATTCAAGCGGCGGCTATTAAATGCCGATTCTGCGGTGAATTTTTGGATGGCAGTCAGACTCAGCCGTTGGTGACTAACTCGATATCCGACCCGCAAGCCCAGGAAACATCGGATGAGGTTTTATTCAGAAGCAGGCCGTCCCTGTGGGCCAGGGCCGGTTCAATAATGCGAAGGCTGGCTCTTTTAGTCATCGCAGGTCTTTTGTTGTACTTTCCTCTCGAAAGCATTGCCGACAAAGTGTTGGGTTTGGACCTTTCCGAAAACCAGGTTTTGACAGTTGGCCGGTACAGGTTCTTTGCCGGTGCCGGACTTGCCGCAATTGCATTCCTTCTTCTATTGATAAATATAATCAGGCTCAAGGCAATCTGTTATGAAGTCACGGCCAACAGGATTGAGTGGTCGCGGGGTATTTTAAGCAGAAAGTTCGACAATCTGGATATGTTCCGGGTAGTTGACCTGAAGCTTCATAGAAACCTGTTTGACTGCATTGTTGGGGTTGGCAAGGTGAGCCTTGTGACGACTGACAAAACAGACCCTGAGTTTGTGTTTGAAAAGATGCGAAGAATCCGCAAGCTATACGATGTTATCAAAAAAGCCAGTCTTGAAGCAGCTCAGAAAAGCGGTGTTTTACACATGGAAAAGAATTAGCACTTCCTGCCGGAGACCTCAGATTTAAATACTTCTGAAATTTGCTATCGCGGTATGTTCATGTTTAATTAACCTTTTTTTCAGGCCTTTCCCACCGGGGACGGAAAAACCGCCGATTTTGCCATCACTTCGGATAATCCTATGGCAAGGAACTATCAAAGGCAATGTGTTTCGGGCCAGGGCATTGGCGACGGCTCGAACGGCCTTCGGCTGCCCTACCGCTGCTGCCAAGGCCGAGTAGGTTGAGGTTTGGCCAAAGGATATCCTGCGGCAGGCCAAGAGGACCGAGCGGGTAAAAGGCGGTAGATTCTGAAGAAAAACCGGTGTATCAACATTAAAATCCACCATTTCGCCCTCAAAATAGGCGACGACTTTGTCCTGAATCGGCTTGTAAAGCGTTTTAACGAACTTGGGAGCATCGTTACCAGCAAGCAGCCTTGCCTGTGCCGCCGCCTTAGTTGTCGTGGGCAGGGACGCGCGAATAAGGCCTTGTTCGACGGCAAGCAGACCGAACCAGCCCCATCGCGTCTTGAAAACCACATATTTCATAGTAATGTCATATCTATCAGCCATTTTCGTTGACGCAAGAATGAAATTGTGTTAATTAAAGGAGTTTTTACAGAGAAGACGTGCTTTTTGAGGGCCCTGAAAATTCCTATTCTTTGCGAGTCTTGAGTTATGTCGCTTGAAGAGTTGCGAAAACAGATAGATGAGATTGATATCAAGCTGGTGGAGCTTTTAAACCAGCGTGCCCGGGTCGTGGTGGATGTGGGCAAAATAAAGAACGAGGGCGATAAGCCTGTTTATGCGCCGGACCGTGAGAAAGAAGTGCTTGCCAAAGTAATCAAGGCCAACAAAGGTCCGCTGCCTGATAAGTGCCTGGTGGCCATTTGGCGCGAGATGATGAGCGGCTCATTCATTCTTGAACGACCGTTGCGAATTGCTTTTCTGGGTCCGGAAGGCAGCTTCACACATACTGTGGCGATGCTGAAGTTCGGTCAAAGTGTGGATTACGAGGCGGTGATGGACATCGGGAACATTTTCGACGAGGTCAGTAAGGCACACTGTGACCTTGGGGTTGTTCCTGTGGAGAATTCAGCCGGCGGCGGGGTAATAGAGACGCTCGATGCGCTGATAGACACGAATGTCATGATTTGTGCCGAGGTGTTGATGGGGATTCATCATAACCTTCTGGCGAACTGCTCGCTGCAGGAGATTGAGAAGGTTTATTCAAAACCGGAAGTTTTTGCTCAGTGTCGAAACTGGCTCAGTGCGACATTCAAGGAGACAAAAACCATTGCGGTCGCCTCGAGCGCTAAGGCGGCACAAATGGCAACGAACGAGCCAAACGCCGCGGCGATAGGTTCCCGTATCGCCGCTGAGCTATACAGTCTTAAGATAATCTGTGAGAATATCGAAGATAATGCCAACAACGTAACAAGGTTTCTTGTAATCGGAAAAGAAGATGCCAAGCAGACCGGAGATGACAAGACTGCATTGCTATTCAGCACAGCACACAAGGCCGGTGCCTTAGCTGATGTTCTGAATGTATTCAAGACCTGCGGGGTCAATCTGACGAACATTGAATCAAGGCCAAGTAAAAAAAGGGAATGGGAATATTACTTCTTTATGGATTGCCAGGGGCATAAGAGCGATGCAAATGTCAGCAAGAGTATAGAGCTGGCGCGGCAGCACTGCCTCCAGCTCTCAGTGCTTGGGAGTTTCCCAAAAGCAACTCAATTGTTATAAAGCAGACTTTCTTATCAGGAGAATTCGAATGAGAAAGCCATTTATAGCAGGCAACTGGAAGATGAATATGAACAATCAGAGCAGCTCGGTGCTGACGGAAAGCATCGTCCGTGAGCTAAAGCAACTCGGTGCCGAAAGACTTGATGTGGCGATATGTCCGCCGTTTGTCTACCTGCATCAGGTTGGTAAAGCCGTCAGTGCCTCTAACGTTGCTCTCGGTGCACAGGACGTCTACTACAAGGCGGATGGCGCTTTTACAGGCGAGATAAGCTGCCAGATGCTGAAAGACATCGGCTGCACGTATGTAATCGTTGGTCACTCTGAAAGAAGGCATGTGATTGGTGAGACAAACGAACTAATTAACAAGAAGCTGACGGCGGCAATCCACAATGGCCTGCTTCCAATTTTCTGTGTGGGGGAACTGCTGGAGGAAAGAGAAGCCAGGAAGACTAAGGCAGTGGTAACAACGCAGATTAAAAAAGGTCTTGCCGGTCTGGACCAGGAGAAGGTCTCGGCTATAACAATAGCTTATGAGCCGGTCTGGGCCATTGGAACGGGAAAAACAGCAACTTCGGCACAGGCCGAAGATGTTCACAAAATGATTCGTGGGCTCATTGCTGAAATGTACGGAAAGAGGCTCGCTGAAAACATTCGCATCCAGTACGGCGGCTCAGTCAAGCCAACAAATGCTTCTGAATTAATGGCCGAGGAGGACGTTGATGGTCTTCTGGTGGGCGGTGCGAGTTTGATAAAAGATGATTTTATAGCAATTATTGAGGCATCGTGGCGAGCCAAATAAACAAGTAATTTAATAACAAACGAGGGAAAAAATGATTCTTCCACTTGCGGCGATAAGTATTACAATGCGGGTTGTCAGCGTTTTCTTTATCCTAACGTCTATAGCTCTCGTGGTAGTAATCCTGATCCAGAAGGGACGTGGCGGCGGTTTAGGCGCAGCAATCAGCGGGGGTGCAGCAGGAGGGCTTTTCGGCTCGAAAACCGGCGACTTTTTGACGTGGGTGACAATCGCAATGACGGGATTATTCCTGTTTCTGGCTGTTATCATGGGTCTTTTCTATAAACCAACTGTTACTCAGGTGGAACCTCTGCCACCAATGGCTACAACTCCGGCTGAAAGCATACCGGACAAGGACTTCAGCCAATTCCCGAGTGAGCCGGAAGAAGATATGAAAGCAGGGATAGAACAAGACGGTCAGGAAACCACCGAACCAGGCGGTCAGTAAAAGCCAGCAGAAAAACAAAGTACCTTTAAGGCGGCAGGCGCAATGGAAAGTATGACAGGATATGGTAATGCGGAGGGCCACATCGAGGATACAAGTTATCTCGTTGAAATAAAAACGGTTAACAACAGGTATTTCAAAGCGAACATAAAGCTGCCTGAAATACTTGCTTTTCTGGAATCAGATATAGAACAGCTTCTGCGTAAGAATTTACATCGCGGCAGTGTGAATTACACACTGCGTTTTAAAAACAGCTATGCAACCGTGGGGTGGGAAATTGATGAATTATTATTGAAGAAGGCTGTGGAAAAGCTGGCCTTAGTGGTACATACGACTGATGTTAAGTGTAATATAGACGCCGGAACCATTCTAACGTTGCCGGGAATTCTGAAGCCAGCGACGCCGGATGAACAGCAAAGTGAGAAATACAAAAAGGCGGCTCTGCAGGTCACACAACTTGCGATTGAGCGATTGAAACAAATGCGCACAAAGGAAGGAGCCGCGCTCGCTACGGACTTGGCGGGACACTGCGAGCATATAAGAGAAAAGGTCGAACAGATACAAAGGCGTAGTGGAACGGTGGTCCGGGAGTACCACAAGCGGCTGCAAAAAAGAGTTGATGAATTACTTTCCGAGGCGAAGCTGGAACTCGATGCCGAGACATTAGCAAGAGAGGTGGCTATTTTTGCAGAGCGGGCCGACATATCCGAGGAAATAGCGCGTCTCGATTCACATCTGGAGCAATTTATGAACAGCTGCAGTCAGGAGCAATGCCCCGGACGAAAGCTGGAGTTTATTGCACAGGAGCTGCTGCGTGAGGCCAACACAGTGGCGAGCAAAGCAGGTGATGCAGAAATTGCTCATTGTGTGGTGGAGATAAAATGCTATATTGACCGTCTCAAAGAGCAGGTCCAGAACATTGAATGACGGTGAGCAATGTGCGATAACAAAAAACAAGGCAAGTTAGTGATAATAAGCGGCCCTTCCGGGGTCGGAAAAAGCACGATATGCAGAAACGTTGCCGAAAGAACAGGGGCTTTTCAGTCCATATCGATGACTACCCGGCCAAAAGCACAGGATGAAATTGGCGGGGCGGAGTATTGTTTTGTTTCAAGAGAAGAGTTTCAAAGGCAAATAGAGCAAGGCCGGTTTTTAGAATATGCGGAGGTCTTCAGTAACCTGTACGGCACGCCGAGGGAACCGGTAGACAAGGCCCTCAAAGAAGGAAGAACGGTTATTCTGCAAATTGACGTTCAAGGAGCCAGACAGGTTAAGAAGATTTATCCAGAAGCGTTGACGATTTTTGTTCTTCCGCCGGACCAGAAAGAATTGGCTAATCGCCTGACTGAAAGGGGACGGGATACGGCTGAGACGACAGAGCGAAGACTGGACGGAGCGAGTACTGAAATTGCAGCAGCGTGGCAATATTATGAGAATATGGTTATAAACGACGAACTGGAACAGGCGATAAACGAAGTGGTGCAAATCATTAACAACAATGCAATGGAGAAGAATGAATGATTGAGGAGTTGAAGAACATCGACATAGTTGACAAGGTGGGGGGCAGATTCAAACTATCGGCATTGATTCAGAAACGGATGCTGGAAATGATGGAGGGCTCTCGGCCGTTAATTGAAGATACGGCAGGAAAAACACTTATGGAGATTGTGGTGGAGGAAATCAGGCAGGATAAGATAGCAATTGACTATGATGCATCCGATGTGACCAGGCCGGAGAATTTAACGGGCCGGTAAATGGCGAAAAAAAAGTCAAATCTGAACAATGTGAACGTTCTTCTGGGTGTTACGGGTGGAGTTGCCGCCTACAAGGCGGTCGAACTGGCGAGTAAACTTACCGCGGCCGGGGCGAAGGTGACAACCGTAATGACGGAAAACGCCTGCAAATTCATTCAGCCCAGAAGCTTCCAGGCTGTTACCGCCCTACAGGTCTATACGTCTATGTGGCTCGAGACGAGTGAGTACAAGATAGAGCACGTCAGCCTTGCCGAACAGGCCCAGATTGTAGTAGTGGCACCGGCGACCGCAAACATAATCGCCAAGATAGCAAACGGGTTTTGTGACGATTTGCTCAGCACTACACTCTGCGGCTGCTGGCAGAAACCAGTAATTATAGCGCCGGCAATGAACAACAATATGTGGAATAATCCGGCGGTCCAGTGGAACGTAAAATCCCTCAAGGAAATGGGCTTTGAATTGACAGGTCCCCAGACGGGTCGGCTGGCCTGCGGCAGTGAAGGCATTGGAAGAATGTCGGAGCCGCAGGACATTTTGAAGGCAATTGAAAAAGTTGCTTCGAAGATTAAACGCAGAAAAAGATAAACCATCCAGCAAAATGCATTTTCTAATAACAGCAGGCGGAACACGAGAATATATTGACCCGGTTCGCTTTATCTCCAACGCAAGCAGCGGCATAATGGGCTACGCTCTTGCTCTGACGGCAATCAAAGGCGGTCATAAAGTAACATTAGTCAGCACTTCGGATTTGCAGCCGCCGATAGGAGTGGACTTTGTCGGCGTTGACAGCGCTGCTGAAATGTTTGCAGCCGTGAAAAAGTTCTTTGCAAAATGTGATTGCCTGATAATGGCAGCCGCGGTCGCGGACTATACGCCCGTGAAAAAATCAAAAATAAAAATTAAAAAATCAAAAAGAGACTTAACAATAAGATTAAAACCAACCATTGACATTCTAAAATGGGCGGGAACGCATAAAAAGAAAAATCAGTTCGTCGTTGGTTTTGCACTTGAAGATAAAGAACTGCGCAAAAGGGCCGAAAAGAAGCTGAAGGATAAAAACCTGGATATGATAATCGCCAACAGCACTGATGCAATCGGGGCTGCGAAGGCGACTGCTCACATCAAAAAGGCAAACAGCGGCTGGATTAAAGTGGAGAATACAACCAAAAACAGAATTGCCAAAAAAATTATAGCCCTCTCAGAAAGTATTTTCCAGGTAAAATGACTTTAAAATTCTCAATGCGGTCCTAATAACACAGGCTTTCACTCAGCGGCAGGACCTCTTCTATTGATTATCTGAATTATTACCACTGCGACAAGTGCGCCAATAAGGTCAGCGACCAAATCAAGCGAGGTATTAAGGTATCCGCCGACATTCGTCCGGGGCAAGAAGACCGTGGCTAAAAACTCAACTATCTCATTAAATGCTCCAATACCCAAACCCGAGGAAGCAACGACAATAGACAGCGAGGTCCAGGTCTTAACGTCTTTTCGCAGCAGCGGCTTAAGAATATAATACATAGTCACGGTGGCTGTCGCGAAGCCCACAATATGGACAAGCTGGTCATAGCGAAATACCGGATATTTTTCAGAGAGTGGTATAAGGATGATTTCATAAAGCAACTTCTGGTTTATATAGAATGCACCGCCGGACAAGTGCATCAGGGCCCAAGTCCAAAGAGCCCACAACAAGGCGTTCGGATAATAGACTCTTGAATTGGTAATGATAAAAATGGCCAGAAAGAAGACAATCACGCCGATGTAAAAAACGAATTCATAATTCTTTTCTGCAAGAAAACAGGCAGAAAAGGCTGCTAATAAAAGCAGAAAGAAAACTAATATCGGAATCTGTTCCCTTCTAATTCCTATACGCATACGCTTATGACGGTCTTTAGTCGGTCAGCCTTTTATTCCGAGGTCGTTTTTGGTCAATATGCTTTCGAATTTGTAACCTGCCGCAGTGATGTTTTCTTCGGCGCCCTGTTTGCGGTCAATTACGCAAACTACTTTTTTTACCGTTGCACCGGTTTCGGCAATAACCTTCGCCGCTTCGAGGATTTGTCCGCCGGTGGTAGCAATATCCTCAACCAGCAAAACGACATCGCCCTTCTTCAAAACACCTTCGATTAATTTACCTGTGCCGTAATCTTTTTTGCTGTTGCGGACGATAACCCAGTTTTTGCCGGTGGCTATTGCGGTTGCCGCAGCCAAAGCCACGCCGCCTAATTCGGCACCGGCAATTAAAGTTACATCATCGGTTACATATTTTGCGAATTCTTTGCCGAGGGCTTCAAGGATATCCGGGCAGGTCTCGAAAAGATATTTGTCGAGATAATACTTGCTGCGTTTTCCGCTTCGAAGAACAAAGTCACCTTCGAGATAAGCGGTCTGTTTAATTCTTTTTGCTAATTCTTCTATAGTCATCGGTACTTTATAATACTCAGACCTCAAGCTGGACTTTTTTGTTCAAGGACCTGCGATATTTCCTGCGGATGGGCGTTACAACGGTCTTTATAAATTCGTCAACTTGCTGTGGTGCCCTGCCGACGTAACTTTCAGGTTTCATCAAAATTTTAAAGTCGATTTTGCCGAATGCGGGGTCTGATTTAAGCCTGTCGATGAGGTCGTTTGGTTTGCCCTTTTGCTTTACCTGTGCAGCGGCGGCGTGTGAGTGCTGTCTGATTTTTTCGTGTAAAGTCTGACGGTTGCCACCAGCTTTAACGGCTGCCATCAGTATATTCTCCGTTGCAATAAACGGCAGCTCTGCTGTAATACGACCGGCGATGACCTTCGGGTAGACAACCAGGCCGTCAGCAATGTTAGTTAGAATCTCCAAGATGCCATCGACAGCTAAAAATGCCTCCGGGATAACTACCCGGCGATTTGCCGAGTCGTCTAAGGTCCGCTCCATCCACTGCTCGGCGGCGGTCATTTGCGGACTGCTCGCCAGGCTCAGGACCAGACGCGAAAGCGCAGTGGCCCGCTCAGAGCGCATCGGGTTTCTCTTGTAGGCCATTGCGGAGGAGCCTACCTGAGATTTCTCGAAAGGCTCTTCAATCTCTTTGAGATGTGCCAGCAGACGAATGTCGTTACAAATCTTGTGTACAGATTGGGCGACCGATGCAAGAGCATTAACTACCAGTACATCAATCTTTCGCTGGTAGGTCTGGCCTGTGATTGCACAGATGTTCTTAAAGCCGAAGGCAGCGGCAACACTTTTATCAAGCCGTTTGACTTTGTTGTGGTTTCCGTCGAAAAGTGCCAGGAAAGATGCCTGGGTTCCCGTTGTGCCCTTGACGCCGCGGAAAGGAAGCGTGTCCAGGCGATGCTCTATCTCGTTTAAATCCATTACGAATTCATAGCACCACAATGCGGCCCTTTTGCCGACGGTAGTAAGCTGGGCAGGCTGGAAATGTGTGAAGCCGAGTGTAGGCATACGACGATACTTTCCTGCGAATTTAGCCAGCAGGTCAATTAGGCAGGCGAGCTTTTCAGCGATGATTTGAAGGCCTTGCCGCATAATGATTAAATCGGCATTGTCCCCGACATAGCAACTGGTGGCGCCAAGATGGATAATGGGTGCGGCCTTCGGTGCGACCTCGGCGAAGGTATGGATGTGGGCCACTACATCATGCCTGAATTTTTTTTCATAGGCAGCCGCCCTGTTAAGGTTTATATCGTCGAGGTGTTTGGCCATTTGGTCTATCTGGGTTTGCTTAATATCAAGACCGAGTTTTTTTTGCGCCCTGGCAAGCTCGAGCCAAAGCCTGCGCCAAGTTGCAAATTTCTTTTGCGGCCCAAACAGCTCAGCCATTTCTCTGGATGCGTTTCTCTCTACCAACGGACTTCGATAAAGCTTCTTCTCAAGGCTCATTTTTTTCCCCTCCGTCTGTGCATCCAAAACTTCATAACTTTTTCGTGGCTATCTTTAAGCAGCTCTTCTATTTGCTGCAGCTCCTGTTCGGACAGCGGCCGGTCGGCGGCCTGTACGGTTTCTTCGATTTGTTCCGGCCTTCTGGCTCCCACGATGGCTGCTGTTACCTCAGGCCGGTGCAGCACCCAGGAAATTGCCAACTGTGCCATAGTTTTGCCGGACTTCTCAGCAATCGGGCGCAGGTCCTCAATCAATTTATAATAGACATCAAAAATCGGCGGATTGAAACTGGGGTCTCGCTTGCGATGGTCATCATCGGCCAACGCCTGGATTTTTTCGTAAGTAAATTTGCCGGTCAGCAGCCCTTTTTGCATAGGACTGTAGCAGATTACGCCTATATCGTTTTCAGCACAGAAACCAAGCAGGTCTTCTTCTACAAATCGCCTGAGCATACTATAAGGCGGCTGGAGCGAAGCGACCGGATGAATCGGCTGAAGTCGGCTAATCTGTTCAGCGTTGCAGTTGCTGACGCCGGCATAGCGAATCTTCCCGGCCTTGACGGCATTTGCAATTTCTTCCCAGGCCTCTTCGATTTGCTCTTCAGGCTCCGGCCAGTGAATCTGATACAAGTCTATTACCTCCACCTGAAGCCGTTCCAGGCTGTCCTCAATTTCCTCTCGAACGCTGTCGCCATCCAGGCTGGGGACTCTACGGTTCTGCTCATCCCAGCGTAAGCCGCACTTCGTGGCAATTATGGGCTTCTCGCTAAGCTGGGTAAGGGCCTGGCCGATGACTTTTTCGGCATGACCACAACCATAGATAGCAGCAGTATCTATCCAGTTGATACCAGCTTCAATAGCCCGCTGAATGGTCGCAATCGAGTCGGCATCGTCCTGCGGTCCCCATCCGTACTGCCACGGTCCACCAATGGCCCAGGTTCCCAGGCCGATTCGAGTTAACTCAAGGTCGGTATAGCCTAACTTTTTTCGCTCCACATTTTGCTCCTGTTTTACCCAGTACGAAAGTTCTTCAACCAGTGATGTAGAAAGATAACGCAAATCGGTCGGATTATCAATTTATTTCCGGCTTGGCCAGGGAATAAGATAGCCGCTGGCTATGGAATAGACTTTGGGAGCTAAAAGTCCGTGCTCTGGCAAAGTTTGTTATATACTCCGGCCCCCGCAAGGAGTTGTTCGTGGGTGCCGATTTCCGCTATCCGGCCGTTGTCCAAAACTATAATCCTGTTGCACTTTCTAATAGTACTTAAGCGGTGTGCGATAATAAAGGCGGTTCTGCCTTCAAGCATTTTTTCAATGCCCTGCTGGATATACTTTTCAGTAATGGTATCGACGGAGCTGGTGGCCTCGTCGAGAACAACAATCAGCGGGTCTTTGAGCAGCACTCTTGCGATTGCAAGTCGTTGCTTTTGTCCGCCGGAGAGCATCACCCCTCTTTCACCGACGTGGGTATCAAAGCCGCGGGGCAGCTCCATTATGGTGTCATATACATTTGCGGCGATGCAGGCACGTTTTATATCCTCCCCGGTTCTGTTGGGATTAACGAAAACCAGGTTGTCTCTTACAGTCCCGTGGAACAGGAATGTTTCCTGGAAGACAGCGCTAATATTTTGATGTAAAGAGGTTTGAGTGAAATCGCGGATATCCCGCCCGCCTACGGTGATGGTGCCGGAGTCGACATCATAAAACCTCAGCAGTAGAGAAATTAAAGTGCTTTTTCCGCTTCCCGTTGGCCCAACAACGGCAACTTTCTGACCGGCCTCGACGTCAAAGCTTATATCCTTCAGAACATTATGATTACCTGAATACGAGAAGCAGACGTTTTCATAGCTGACCTGCGGTACAATCGAGTCTCTGTGCATTACTATGGCATTACCCTTATCTTTTATTTCCGGTGATATGCCGATAAAGTCTACAATGCGTTCCAGTGAGACCATTCCATTCTGCATAATGTCGAAATAGCGCAGAAACATGCTAATCGGCATATAAAAATGGTTGGCCAGCAACAAAAATGCCGATATCTTGCCGATGGTAACATTGCCTATATCATATAACATAAAAACTCCACCCAGCACAGCAATCATCACGAGTCCGAAATCCTTGCTGCCGTACTGCAATTGGTGATTGAAACTGAAGGTTTTCATTATTTGGTTCTGAATGTCGTAGAACCTGCGGTTGATGTCCTCATAGGACCGGCCGGATTTATCTTCCATATTGAAGGCCTTGATTTCCCTTATGCCGCTTATAACCTCCTGCATCTGTGCGTTTATCTGTGACTGGTTTTCCCTTTGTTGTCTGTACATCGGCTTTAGCTTTATCCGGATGGAATAGAATGAATAGCAAATCAACGGTAAAGGCAGCACAGCCACGAGAAATAAAACCGGTGAAAGCCATAGCATAAGGACCGGCGCCAACAGAAACTGAACGGCTTCGTATGTCAGGCCGAAGCTGTTTCTTAGCATCAGGCTAAGGTTAAGGACATCGCCTACCGCCGTGGTCATAATCCGGCCGACCCGCTCGGAATGAAAATAGCTCAATGAAAGTTTGTTAATGTGATTGTGAATCCTTATTTTAATATCGAAAAGAACATCTTCCACACTTCGCGTAGCCCTGCGGTGCATTACAACACCGATGCTGTTGGCTATAAGAATTACAATTACTATTCCAACGGTAAAATAAATGGAAAACAAAAGCTTCTCTTGAACAGTGTAATCCGATAGTAATGGAAGTTGTAAACCAAACAGACTCATTTGCTTGTTTGAAATAACCAGGTCTATGTAGTATCGCACACTCAAAGCGGGCAAAAGATTAAGTGCAGAGTTTAGAAAGAAAAGGATATATACTATGCGCAACGGTCTTTTATACGGCTTAACGAACGTCCAGAATTCTTTAAGATATTTTTTTTGTTCTTGTAACGTATCGTTCGACATTACCAACCACCCGGCTGCAGCAGGTCGCTGACCGGCTCAGCCCACCACTTCGGGTCCCTGAAATACTGTTTCATCATCATTGCAGCCAG
The DNA here is from genome assembly GCA_964481525.1 of uncultured Pirellulales bacterium. Taxonomy (GTDB): domain Bacteria; phylum Planctomycetota; class Phycisphaerae; order Sedimentisphaerales; family CAYZTY01; genus CAYZTY01. The sequence continues at coordinate 2,729 of CAYZTY010000008.1, read as the reverse complement.
TACGCCATCACCGACGGCGGTAGCGAGCTGCATTGCCGCCCCTACCCGACAGTCCCCTGCCGCGAAGACGCCCGGCACAGCCGTTCTCAAATAAGCACATTCGCATTTTATAAAGCCCCGTCCGCTTAACTCAACAAAGTCCTTCAGAAAACCTGTATTCGGAACCATGCCAATAAATATAAAGACGCCATCGCAGGCAAAATTCTCCTGCTTGTCTGTTTCGACGTCCTTGAGTTTTACCGACTGGACTTTGCCCTGTCCCTCAACAGCAGTTACGATTGTATTATACCGTATTTTCAAATTAGAGTTCGGCTCATTAACCTTTCCGATAAGCTCTTCCTGCAGGATTTTCGTGGCGCGGAACTCTTTCCTTCGATGCACCAGTGTAACACTTGCGGCAAAGCGGGCAATGTGCAGTGTCTCTTCGATTGCGGTGTTGCCGCCGCCGACGGCCACGACCTTCTTCCCACGGAAGAAGGGCGCATCACAGGTCCCACAATAGCTCACCCCCCCTCCTGCGGAACGAAACTCATCTTCACCCGGCACGCCTAATTTACGGTAACTGCTGCCCGGGGCAAGAATCACGGCCCTGGCTGAGTATTTATCCTCTTCACAGTTGACCTGGACGCTACCATCAGAAAGTTTTTCAAGGCTGGTGGCTTCGGCTCCCGTTTTTATTTGCGCGCCAAAATGTGTCGCCTGATTTTGAAGCTTCTCTATCAAATCAGGGCCGGCTATTTTGTCGAAGCCCGGATAGTTTTCGATTCGGTCTGTGTTAATGATTTGTCCTCCGGGCAGGAGCTTTTCAATAACCAACGTTTTAAACCTGTCGCGCGCTGCATAAATGGCAGCGGCCAGTCCTGCCGGTCCGGCACCGACAATAATGCAATCATATCCTTCTGCAGTCATAACTAACTATCTCCAACATTCACAATTCGTTTCTCTGAGCTTTGTTTTGCTTTTCCATCTGGAAGAAATAATCACGCCATACGGGGAAGTATTCCAGTATTTCATCCTTATCACTACGCTGAAAAATATAAGTATTCTCCCGGTGAAGCACCGCCTTGAAAAGCTCTTTATTTTCATCAAGATATATTTGTTCATAATAGCCTTGCTGGTCGAGAAAGTCCAGCTTAGCTATATAGGCTGCGGGCGGGTCTGTATTGGTTCGGCCGGTATCGATGACCGAAAGCCGGGTCGGCACGATTCTGCCATTAGTGAATATCAAGTCGACAAGAGCTTCTGTAATGCCACTATCCACAAACAACCCAACGAGCGGCTCAAGAAATATCTCAGGTATGGCCGCCGGGCCAATATTATAACTCCTTGAAACCAACGGCATATATGACTTGACCGTCATTAGGCTGTCTTCAGTCAGCTCGATTTGAACCGTCGTCTCCCCAACAGCTCCGGGACTGTCGGTTTTGCTAATCCATAAAAACTGCTGCAATTTCCGGTCACCTTGAAACAAACTATGTCCTCCAAACAAGCCTTGGCGGATTCGGATGTGATAAAGCTCGGCAAGCCGTACATTATTCGGCCCCTGTTCACCAGAGGAGATGGAGATTAAATTAGTCAGAAATCCGTTGATTTGCTCTTTTTCATTTCTTACGAGAAAAAAACGGTGCTGATGGTTGGGCATAACCTGAGCCAAGCCTTTGGTCTTGAGTTTTTCTACAATCCTGCGCCCATTTTCAAGCAGATAATTGTCCTCGAAACTAACCGACTCCGCAATCTTGGTAAATATTTCCTCTGTCCAGTCGGCATCCAGCGAGGGCGCCTGAACTTCAATACTTAAACGCCGTCCGTTCGGCAGTTGCGCAACGCCAAAAAACACATCAAGGAACTTATTCTGGATTTTTATACGCGCCCAGTCTATTAGGACACCGGAATTCTGTATTTTTCCTGTCTCTAAGACCGTGCCGGCTAATTCTCTGCTATAGCGTTTAAACTGTTGTTCCGGCCGTACTTTCATTGGGGCCGTTAAGTATTGCACTTCCACCGAGGCGGCTATGCTTCCGGTTGTTGGACTGAAAATACTGCTTATGGTGAAGGTATTTGCGATGAATTGCCAGGCACTTTCGCTGTGCCAGCCATTTCCCAGGGGCATTCTTACCGAAATTCCTGTATATGGAAGCTCAAAAGGCATAGAAAGTACCAGGCGTGACCTTGCCGATATGTGCAACTGGGCAAGCAGCAGGCCCAGTACAAAAATGCCCAAGAACACAACTTTACCAAGGACGTATTTTACTTTACCGGAACCATTCATACAGTGTCTATCATAATTTATTGTTGCTTTTACCGCAACTTTCGTGTATAAGGCAGGGTCCTAAATTAGGACCCTTTAGATAAATGAAATAAATTAAGATAAACCGCATCAGGCCTGATGTTACCAGGAATTAGCCTTAAGCACCTGCCCTAATATTGCCGAATAATCCATATAGGACCTAATGGACGGTTACAAAAAGCAGGATTGAAGGCCTGAAATTATAGAAAAAAGGAGTGGTTGGGTCATGAACCAACCCGAGGTATTGCGGACACAACAGGTCGCTGATATTTTGCGGTCGGCAACAGCCGGGCAAACCGCAGCAGTGATGACTCATCTCTCGAAGGGCAAATGGTACAGTACGAAGGTCTTTCTCACAGGTCTTAAGGACAAAAAGCTGCATATTGAGACAACAGCGACGGGAAAACCTCATCCCCTCAATATTAAGGTAAACCAGCCCGTT
>CAYZTY010000007.1:9539-42643 GCA_964481525.1 uncultured Pirellulales bacterium | reverse complement strand
TTAACTATTACGACGTACTATACGATGTTCTATGTAATAGCTCCATTTTTAGGAGGCTTGTCGGGTTGCCTGGGAATGATGGGCGAAAATAGAATCAGTCAATTCCTGTTGGGGGTTGCATTGGGAACTCTGGGGGCCACCTTTTTGGTTTGGGTGGTTATTGACCCAGCGACGTGGCTGTTGGAAATGATATTACCGCCTGCAAGTCGAAGACATCGCGCCGAGCGCTTAGCCCAGGTTAAGGCCCAATGGGAAAAGAAACAGGAGGACCGCAAACGTTTGTTAGCAGAGGTATTGGATAAAGAGGAATCAGCTCGGCAACACTGGCAGGAAATGTTGGAGCCACAGGCTGAAAAACTTGCCGGATTTTTGACCGCCAGCGAAATGGACTTTAGGCGAGCAGAACGTGAAGTGGTTGATATAGGCGTTGATGCATGGCAAACCGGCGGACTGATTTGTATGCGACAGCTTCATGAGATGGTGATGGATTTATGCAGAAAAAAACATCCAAATTCGATGGTCGTTGATTATGTTTCAGCGTGGTGGGACGGGATTGGAAGCTGGCGAAATTTATCTTTTGGTTGAAAGATAAATCGCTGAATACAACAAATAAATGTGGGACATTCATCAAAAGGAACGAGGGTGGATAAGATAAAAGCTTTTTTGGTCATAGTGATTGTTTTGTTTATTGCTTCTGTTTCGAGCGCAAGCAATGTTATTTATGTGGATGACAACGCCCCGAATGCCCCCGGCACCGGTGCGTTTGACGACCCTTTCCTTAGAATTCAAAATGCGCTTGATGCAGCAATTGATAGTGATGTTGTTGTAATACGACCCGGTATTTACACGGCAGATCCCAACAACTATAACCTTGACCCCAATGGTAAATCCATTACTATCCGCAGCATAGACCCAAACGACTCCAATACTATAGCAAATACAATTATTGACCCAAATGAGGCTGGTCGAGGTTTCTATCTACAAAGTGGCGAAGATCCAAACTGCGTCATTTCAGGACTTACTATAAGAAACGCCTGTGCTGTAATCGGCTACAATGGAGCGGGCATTTACTGCTACGACAGCAGTCCCACTTTACGTAATTGCGTCATCCGGGGTGGATACGCCAAAGACTCCGGTGGTGGGCTTTGCTGCTATTACAGCAGTGTAAACGTTATTAATTGCACTATAACGGGCAATGTGACGGATTATTATGGCGGTGGCATAGGTTGCAGTTTTTCCTCGCCAGTAATAACTGGTTGCACCATAATTGGCAACACCGCCGGCCGTGAGGGTGGTGGTCTCGATAGCGGACAGAGCGACCCCAACATCTTTAATTGCACTATCATCGACAATAATGCCCCCATAGGCGGCGGCATAAATTGCTACTACCCCGGTGTTGCCCGTGTGGTTAACTGCACACTTTCTGCAAACTCGGCTAACAATATCGGTGGTGCTATACACTGCTGGTCTGGAGGCATCGCAGTCATCCAAAACAGTATCTTATGGGCAAATTCAGCAAGTGCCGGCAAACAAATCGGGCTGCTGGATGGAGGTATAGCAACCGTTACCTACTGCGATTTACAAGGTGGACAAACAGATGTTTACGACCCGTGTAGTACCTTGGTCTGGGGCAGCGGCAATATTGATGCAGACCCTTGCTTTGCATCGTTCGATATAAACGGTGAGGCCGACATATGGGATTTTCACCTGAAAAGTGCATACGGTAGATGGGACCCTAATAGTCAAAGCTGGGTAATGGATTCTGATACAAGTCCGTGCATTGATACTGGTGAGCCCAATTCAGACTGGGCAAGTGAACCATGGCCCAACGGTAAACGCGTAAATATGGGGGCTTACGGTGGGACAAGCCAGGCGAGCATGAATGGCAATCCAGCCGATTTTGATATCAATGGGTCCGTTAATTTTGTAGATTTCGCCGAGTTTTCTGGCAAGTGGTTTACACAGGGATACTGCATTGAAGATTTGAATGGTGATGGGCTGGTGAGTCTTGCTGATTTAGATATTTTCGCTGAGAACTGGCTCTGGCAAAAAGAATAAGACACTCACGGCGCAAAAAAAAGGCCGAGACATTAACATCGGCCCATAACTTAAAACTGACAGTAACGGAAATCCATCCTGTTAATGCTTTTTAACTTTTAGCTCTACAACGTTCTTCGGCTTCTCAACCAGCCGACCAGCACAACACCAATGCTACCCAATAGAATGGCACCTGGAGCGGGAATGACAGGGGTGGTCGTAATTGTGCAACTGATGCCTTCATTGTAATAATGACAGTCTGGGTCAATGCCGAAACCAAAGTTTGCCATGCCTGCTTCATACGTCTCAGCATATACTTTCAAATCATCCAATAGTGTGGTGCCGGCCGTGGAACCCGGTAAAGTGCTGAAAACGTAAATCAGGTCAGTAGCACCTGACGAGCCACCATTGGGGTCCGACCAATCATCGATAGGTACACCCATACCGTAAAAATTATCACCGCCGGACTGATAGTCTGCTGTCCAGTTAACGCCTGAGGCCGGATTATCCAATAGATGTATGTACAGATGGTCCGGTTCACCCGGTAACCAATCGTAAATATCATCGAAGACAAGTACACATTCGGTGATTTCCTCGCCCTCGGGGACAACGAAGTCTATTCCCCAGGTGAAGTACAATTGGTGCGGCAGGCCCCATAAGTCGATTGGGTCTGGGGTGAAAGTGGCCATAGAAGGGGCTGCAATACTTAACACTATAGCCATTACAAAGACTATTCCTAATCCTTTAACAGACGTTCTTCCTTGCCGCTTGCAGAGTAAACAATCTGATGTTTCTAACCTTTTCATACACTTGCCTCCGGTAATTCTCAGGGAGCAGGAAGAAATTACCACAATAAAGCAGCTATCCTGCACCTCATTAAGTTATAGTCTTCCACTAAGTTTGTTAATCACTATAGAGTCCTTCTTCTTCGCAGCCAGCTGACAAGGCCTACACCAATGCTGCCCAGCAAAATAGCGCCTGGAGCAGGAATGACCGGTGCTGTTGTGATCTGTCCCCAAAGCAAGATGCTATTTGTCGCGTTTTCTGGCGATTGAAATTGATCAACCAGAGTTTCTCCCGGGGCAATCCCGAAGCCAAGCAGCTTCAATGTGTACGATGTTCCTCCGATGTCAAACGTCTCTTGAGGGTAGGAGCTGGGGAAGTATATAAAGTCATCATCATAAGGAGATTGACCAGTGTTGTTCAGAGTTTCGTTGACATTGAAGGTAAAAGCAAATGTCCCCGCCGACAAACCGGTTGGGGTATTGAATGTCAGGGCAACGGAGAGGTCGACAGAAGAAGCCACCGGATCATAAACAGGATTGTTGAAATGCCGTAACTGTCCAACCTCAAATGCATCCTCGATGTCAAAAGACGCAGGTGGTGGTGAGACCCCTGTGAAGCCCAAACCGCTTTGTTCTGAGCTGGCTGGAATACCCCAGCGAACCTGGTTTTCATTGCCATTACCATAAGCCACCGAAACGTTGTTGTAGAAATTGATGGTCCCAGCTCCACCTACAACGTTGCTCCAGGAACCATCGACGCTTGAAAGCGTGAGTAACGCATTAGCGTCGCTGACGATGACCGTCAGCATTGCAATCACCAGAATCATCATTAATCTTTTCATATTTTCATCTCTTTTCTCAAACATCTCAAGGGCATGGTGAACACCCTGTCCTTAGTTTGCTTTTGTATTTTCACAGTGTTTTTCTTCTTCGCAGCCAGCCAACAAGGCCCACACCAATGCCGCCTAAAAGGACGGCCCCAGGTGCTGGAATGGGATTGGGATTAGTGCATAAGTCGAGTGTAATTTGACAGGTGTAGAAACAATCCGAGTCCAGGCCGATGCCGAACACGCCGCCGTTTGCAATGTAACTTTGAAGCAAATCAATGTCATCCTGGGTAAACTGGTAGGCAAAGTTTTCCCGCGGATTTACCCAAATCCATCCCCATGACAAACCGTTCCAGTATGTCTGTTGGTATTCGTTCTCATCTTCATAGATAGTAAGCAGAGCTCCGTAGTCTTGTAGGTCGTCGTCGTAAGGAAAATTGTCGGTCCCCATATAGATTGAGCTGCCGAAGACCTTCCACATACCAAGCTCAGTCGTGGCATCGACAACGTCGGAGCTGCTTAGCAGGCGAATATACAGCTTATCGTTGCCCTCTATTCGCCAGTCATTAATGTTCTCGAAATAGAGACTTGCCTCTGTAATGGTTTCACCGCTTGGAATCGCCGGAATAGTCACGTTCCAGATATAAAAATTTCGGTGGTCGAGGTCGCCCAAGCTCACCGTGGTGACATTGGCCTGCGCGCAGACCGAGAACATAGTCAGCACGAAAAGCACATGAAAGAAACTTGTTGTTTTCATAAACGAGCCTCCCTTACTCGAACATTTTAAGAGATGGGGCACTATTCGCCCCTTGTCCTTAATTATACTTCCTTCGTTCACTTATAGTGTCCGCCTTCTTCGCAGCCAGCCTACCAGACAAATACCGATGCTTCCTAACAAAATAGCACCGGGAGCAGGAATGATTGGGGCTCTTATCTCAATTACAAGGTCGTTGTAATCCCAGTCGGAACTGCAAAACGATAAATCCTCAAATGCCATAACCCAAGTTTTATACGGCTGATTTAGGATTTGGAATGTGACCATATGGTCTTTTCCATCACTGTTTAACGAATCCAACGAGTATTCCGTACCACCGTAGTTACCCGTCCGGGCCCATGCCCATCTTGTACCCGGTGCGAAATCAATCGTTCCCGAGCCTGAGACCCCATATCCATAGCCGCTAACATCTAAGACATTAGTGTAACTGGGTATTGTCAAGTCTGTGGTGTAACCAAACTGCTGGGTATAACCAGCATATCGGGCCATTGCAAAAGAAGTCACAATGCCATCGGTCCAGACTTGGTCTGTAACCGGAAGCCCGGTGCTTGACAGGTATACGTTCAGGTCGCTGCCAGGGGTGTGAATGCTTCCACTCCAATCATCGACCTGTATCCAGTTACCTGCGCCGTAAAGAGTGTCGAGAATGCCGCCGGGCGCAGTTAGATCAGCTTCTCCGGTGGGATTTGAGTCGGACATTATTGTTGTAAGACCTGCATTTACAGTGCCGACCGCGGTCAGTAGAATGGCAATCAGAGTAATTGTTAATAACTTTTTCATTTTATAGCCTACCTTACCTTCAAAAGCTCTCTGGGCGTAGGAAAGAGTGTCGCTTTTGGCGCTCTCTTTCCTACCTCCCATCAAGCTATATGAGTTAGCTAAATGAATTAGCTAATCTCTACAGTGTTCTTCTTCTTCGTAACCAGCCAACAAGACCTACACCAATGCTGCCAAGCAAAATAGCACCCGGTGCAGGAATGCAGATTGTGTCTACGTGGATATAGTCTAGGATTGCCGGACCACAGTCTGCCAAAATTGTAAATTCTATTTCTTCCCACCACGGATTTGGTGAAACGAGAAAACCAAAATCGGCGTCACCTTGGCCTTGGAGCAAGACAATCGTATATTCTCCAACAGGTATACCATCATGTGGTATCACTTTGATATCTTCGGGTATTATTCTGCCGGTAAAGCCGACGTCAACCCAAATTTCTTTATAGCCAGGTGTGTTGTAGTTCTCAATTTTCAGCAAAACATCAATCTCGACGGGGTCCTCGAATAGACCATCAATGTTGTTATAAATATCCGCCGTTATAGTTGCAATCGCAGGCGAGCCAGTTTCTGTTGGACCAAAATATTCCTCAGGTGGATCTGAGACCCAAGAATTTAGTAGCGGATCAACAAAGCTGTCGGTAAAATCCCACAATACATGCACAGTGCTAGGATCACCTTCTTGCCACCATCCGAGGCTTGGGCCAGTCATATTGGCAAGAGCAGTCGTAGCCATTAAGCCGACCAAAATGCTTATTAAAATTAACTTTTTCATCACGAATATCCTTTAATATTTTTCCTGTAGAACAGGAAATGTGTCAATACAGACAGTTCAAACCTGAAGAGTGTTTCGCGAATACACTCTAAAAGTTTTAAACACTTTTTTTCAGGCGGGTTTAGGAGGTCCGCGAGGCAGTTGAGCAAAAATAAATGACGGTGAAAAACGAATATGCTGCCGGGTTATGTAAGCCCGGCATTTGAATAGCGAATTTGAGGTATGTTGCTTTGCAACAAATGCTGGTTGCGATTTGTTTATGTTCGATACTCGATGTTTGATACTCGATGCTCGCAACAATCGAGAATCGCGGATTAAGCTGGTATTTGGTATTCCAGCCAAATGACGAAGCAGGCCTATGTATCGTGTGCCTTCAATATCACTACGCAGACGCGATGAATTCTCAGAGCTGTATGGGTAAGTAAGTTCTGCAGAGAATTGTTGCTCAATGTGGTTTCTATTGCTAAGCCGCAGAGCTAATTGAGGAAGTGCTTGAAAGCCTGTCTGGCCCGCCCAGAACATGACAGCTAACGGAGCCAACCAAAATCTGCGGTCTCTAACCAAAGAGACGCAAAGGAATCCTGTTAGGGCCATTAAATATGGCGGAGGAACAGGCGGCAATATTCTTGTCTCGTCGGATTTGCTATTATTTAAATCTGCTGAATCCGCGGAAGGTTTGAGTAATTCTCGGCCGATGACGGCCAGTTCGGAATTTTGTGTCCGGAAGGATTCAACATTATCTTGTGTAGTTGCAAAGCCTCTATGTGGCGCCTCGAAGCTTGTAGTTACGATGACTTCACCGATTGTTACCGAAGGCGAAGCGTTTGCAACTGTAGCTGCAAGCAATAGTAGTCCGGCTGGTAGAAGCTTTTTAATTACAGAGATTGCCCTTTGCATACGCTTAATTATTGTCCTTCTTCTCCCATGTAACGTAATAACTCGCGCTAATATAGCGCACTCATGTCCTTTGAAGACAGACAAAGACCTGAAATTGAACTCCGGTGGGGTCCTTCCCCTCCTTTTTACAACTTCAAGGCAACTTCTAAATACTAAACAATTCCAAGATTCAATCAAGGAAAAAATAGAACATTCTGACTTAATTAAATTTTTTTTTGTTTTTTTTGATTCGGCCGCTTTTACAGCAGCTAAACAGGTCATAGATACTCCTTAAGGTATAGCCCCATAATGGTATCACGATTAAGAATTAAGAAATATTTTATGTGGGGCTGTTGATGGGGGAATTGGGCGAATAGGCAAATACAAAAACCATTTTGGCTTACATTCGTTTTTTGCCCTCTAATGATATTCCTTTCTCGTTATTATTACAACTTGGCTTGTTATGGCGATAGACCTATATGGCAAATAGTAAATCGATTTCATTTTCGTTTTGATAGATATAGCTAAAATTGTTAGTTGTTTTAAAGGCAGGTTTATAGCTTTTGACATCCGTATAATTTTGTTAGCACTGTTAACCTGTTTAGTTGACTGCCGATTCAGCAATGATATAATACGAGTCACGAGCGACGAGAAACGTTGAACGAATTTTGCCCCCATCGTCTAGTGGCCGAGGATATCAGGTTCTCATCCTGAAGACAGGGGTTCGACTCCCCTTGGGGGTATTTTTTGCCCTTGGCAAAAAATAGAGTATTTTGAGCAGTAGAACAGGTGAACAGTAGATGTGAATTAAACGAATGCTCAAATGCGGTCCACTGCTCAACTATTCCACTGTTCACAGAGGGATTTCAGAATGTCTTTTATGTTTGAAAACCTCGAAGTTTATCAGAAAGCATTAGATTTAGCTGAAAAAATCATATCCCATACAGAAGAGTTTCCTAAAGGATTTTACTTTCTGACAGACCAGCTTAATAGGGCATCTTTGTCAATAGCAACCAATATCGCGGAAGGCAACGGCAGATTTACAAAAGGTGACAGACGTAATTTCTTTATCATAGCTCGTGGCAGTGTACAGGAATGTGTTCCTCTATTGGAAATTGCAAAGCGTAAAGAGCTGATTACTGATGTTGAAATTTCAGACCTGCTTAATCAGCTTGAAGTTATTTCTAAGATGATTTCCGGTTTGATTAACGGCTTGGAAAAGAGAAAGTAGAGTTTCTGAATAGGCGAGCAGTAACTGCGTGGGCTAAAAAGGAGTGATAAAAATGAAGAGAAATTTAATGCTTAATTATTTAGTAGCGATGTTATGTTCACTTTTTTTCTTGAATGATTGTTTCGCATACGTCGTTATAGCTATCGAAAAAAGTTCAGTGCTTTTTGCTACAGATAATAAAGTTGTTCAAGAAAAAGGGAACTATAAGATTTATTACGAAATTGATGAAGAGAATAGCATTGTAAAGAGGGTCAAACTAGTCGCCTTAAAAGATATTGGTGATTTTGTAAAAAAGGGAGAGGTTATACCTGACAATACAATATATAAAATAATTCGTCCACCTCAAACCGATATCACTACAGGAGAGAACTTGATTCAGGCTGTTGGGCAACCTGGTTTGTCTGCTACAGAGTTACTGACCATTGGTGAAAAATATATAATGTTTTCAAAGTCTACTGGTGGTTATGTAATTGTGTCTCTTTTGGAAATTGTAGAAACCACCAAAATATCAACCAAGAACGAGAAAAAAGATAAGTAGGGTCACCGTTTATAGAATAGTCCCGTAGGGTTGACTTTAGCACAAATTGTCGATGGCAAGTATTACCAAGGAAGATGAAAATTATATGCGTCTCGCTATCGAGCAGGCGAAAATCGCCGAGGAAAACGGCGATGTGCCGATAGGTGCGGTGATTGTACACGAAGGCAGGATAATCGCCAAGGCGTACAATCAGCGCCAGCAACTTCAAGACCCCACAGCGCACGCTGAGATAATAGCTTTAACACAGGCAGCGGCGGCACTTGGAAGCTGGCGATTGAATGGCTGTACGATGTACGTTACACTTGAGCCTTGCCCAATGTGCGCGGGGGCCCTGGTATTGAGCAGAATGGACGGATTAGTTTACGGCTGTGATGACCCCAAGGCGGGTGCATGCAAAAGTCTTTACAGTATTGTAACAGACGGACGACTTAATCACCGCCTTGAAGTTATAAGCGGCGTTATGGAAGAACAATGCCGAGAGCAATTGCAGGATTTCTTTGCTCGCAGGCGCAGAGAGAACAAAAGCGATAATGACTCAGAATGACTTTTTTGGGGTATCCGGATATGCAGATTGACCGGTTTATTCTTGGCAGCTTCGAGACGAATTGTTATATCCTGCGCAGCAGTTCCAATGCGTCGGAGTGTATTATAATAGATACCGAAGTTGGTGACGGGGACCTTGTTGATTTTCTAAAGGGAAATAAGCTGCAGCCCGCCGCTATTATCCTTACGCATGGCCACCTCGACCATATTTACGGCATTCCGCCTTTGCGGTCCGAGTACCCACAGATAAAAGTCTATATCCACAAACTTGACGAAGATATGCTTATCGGTGCTCGGCCGGCTTCACCTATGGCATCGGTCAGCGTTAATTATGGTCCGGGTCAGATTATAGAGGACGGGGAAGAACTTCGATTTGCCGGGATAACACTTCGAGTCCTGCATACACCAGGCCATACCCCCGGCGGAGTCTGCCTGTATTCACAGGCCGAAGATGTTGTTTTCACCGGTGATACCTTGTTCGCTGGCTCGGTCGGCAGAACTGATTTTCCCGGCGGTGACTACAAACAACTAATAACTGCAATCAAAAATAAATTGCTTGTGCTTCCCGGCCGGACGGTAGTTTACACCGGCCACGGTCCGCAAACGACCATTGCAGCAGAAGAAGCTACAAATCCTCACCTGCGCTGAACCGGATGATATGAAATCCTTATGATTGGGCTTGCCTTATATTATTGTAGCATCTTCCTGTAAACTTCATCAGGACTGAATCAAAAAACTGGTAAAGTGGAGAAAGGTTAAATATTGCTTCTGGATAATTTAACGGTATAATATATAATGTTTAGAAATATGTTATGGGTTTTTAGGAGTTATAGAAATGGGTTGTAATGTTGCGATTGCGGGAGTAACCGGCGCAGTCGGGCAGGAATTCCTGTCGATTCTCGCGGGGAGAAATTTTCCTATTGATTCGCTCAGGCCTTTGGCCAGCGCGCGGTCGGTTGGCAAAAAAATCGAATTTGCCGGCAAGGAATATTTTGTCGAGGAATTGACCAAAGACAGCTTTGGCCGCGTAGATATTGCATTGTTTTCCGCCGGTGCAGCACGCAGCAAAGAGTTTGGCCCGGCTGCCGTCGTTGCCGGTGCGGTTGTAGTGGATAATTCATCGGCGTTCAGAATGGACCCGGATGTGCCGTTGGTGATTCCTGAGATAAATCCGCAGGCCATAAAAAACCATAAGGGAATAATCGCAAATCCCAACTGTTCTACCATAATCGGGATTGTACCGGTCTGGCCTTTGCACAAGGCAAACCCGGTCAAAAGGATGGTTATCAGCACCTATCAGGCAGCCAGCGGAGCGGGAAGACAGGCTATGCTCGAACTGGAAAACCAGAGTCGCGAAATTCTCGAAGGCAAAGAACCGACCTGCGAGGCCTTTCCGTATCAAATTGCGTTTAATGCCTTCAGCCATAATTCCAAGCTCGATGACAGCGGCTACAATCTTGAAGAGGTAAAGATGGTCAACGAAACTCGCAAGATTTTCGACTGCCCTGATATCGCGATTACCTGCACCTGTATTCGCATCCCGGTCTTCAGGGCTCACTGCGAGAGTATCAATCTTGAGTTTACCGACCCGATTGCGCCTGACCAGGTAAGGGACCTTTTAAGCACCGCACCGGGCGTTTCGGTATTGGATAACCGCAAGGAGAATCGTTTTCCAATGCCCATCGATGCAACCGGCAGGGATGATGTTTTTGTCGGGCGGATTCGCCAGGATGAGTCTGTGCCGGACAACCGCGGAATCAATATCTGGGTGGCCGGTGACCAGCTTCGCAAAGGCGCGGCGCTGAACGCGGTACAAATCGCCGAAAAACTTTTATAAAAACGCCTGATGGCTCTTAGGAACATTAAACTGACAATCAGCTACGATGGCGTGGATTATCACGGCTGGCAGTTTCAGCCGGGTCAAAGAACAATCCAGGAAGAGCTTGAAAAGGCGGTGAGTAATCTGGTCGGCTTTCACGTCAGGATAAAAGCCGCATCGAGGACGGATGCCGGTGTGAGCGCGCTGGGACAGGTCGTAAATTTTAAAATTGACTCGCCAATTCCAACCGAGAGACTTGCCCAGGCCATCACTCAACGGCTGCCGAGAGATATTGAGGTTACTGAAGCTATCGAAGTGGACGATAGTTTCGAGCCCTCAGCATCGGCCAAATCAAAATTGTATCGCTACACTATCTTCACCGGCAAAAAAAGAAACGTTTTGCAGAGCCGTAATTGTTGGAACAGGCCGGGACGGCTCGATATCGAGGCGATGGAACGCGCGGCCAAACTCCTCATCGGCACAAATGATTTCAAATCTTTCGCGGCGGCGGCAGACAAACGCGAGAGTTCAATTCGCACTGTAATACAATGCCAGGTTACGCAGGAAGACAAATGGATATATATAAATATCGAAGCTGACAGGTTTTTGTATAATATGGTGCGAAATATCGTTGGCACACTTGTTGAGATTGGCAGGGGCCGATGGCAGGTGGAAAAAATAAATGAAATCATCAAGGCCCGTGACCGAACCGCCGCCGGGCCGATTGCACCGGCTGAGGGACTTTGCTTAATGTGGATTAAATACTAAAAATATACCGCAATTAAGAAAAATTGCCAATATATCCAAGGAAGACTTCCAATGAAAACCCGCAAAAAAAGGACTCTATTTCTGCTCGCTGGTATTACTCTCCTCACTGCCACAGAACTATTCGCTTCAGCGAATACAAACACTGGTCATGGCGACTTCGTATTTAAAGATGAAAAATCAAACAAAGAAAAGAACATCAAAGTCTACTATTATAAACCCGAAAAGCTAACGCCAATTTCCAGAATCGTCTTTGTCATGCACGGTAATCTACGCAAAGCAGAAGGATATCGTAACCTGTGGGCAAAATTCGCGAAGAAGTATAACTTCATCGTTCTTTGCCCAGAATTCTCCGAGAAAGACTTCCCCGGTGGGGCCGGATACAACATGGGCAATGTCTATACCGATAAATGGGAACGCATAGATAAGTCAGAATGGGCATTTTCTGTTATAGAGCGGTTGTTCGACTATGTCAAAAAATCAACAAAAATGAAAACAGAACTGTATTGCATCTACGGCCACTCAGCAGGTGGACAGCTCGTTCACAGGATGGTTTTGTTTATGCCCGAAGCCAGATTCTCTCTGGCAATAGCTGCCAACTCCGGTTATTACACGGTCCCTGACTATAATACTCCCTTGCATTGTGGAATTAAAGATGCGGGAATAGATAGAGAACAACTAAAAAAAGCCTTCAGTAAAAACCTAATCATTTTGGTCGGAGAAAAAGACACAATACCTTTGGAAAACCAGACAAAACACGAAAAAAAACAGGGGAAAAACAGAGTAGCAAAAGGATCCTATTTCTTAAGTGAATCCAAAAAGCTCGCAGAAAAAATGGCGGCTGATTTCAACTGGAAAATCAAAAAAGTGCCTAGCGCAAACCACAATAGCAATAAGATGGATGTATACGGAAGCAGGTTAGCTGCCAAATCAAAAAAAAGAAAGATTAAAAAACCACCAAAACAATCAGAAACAAAAACCCCAAGAGACAGCAACCCCCCAACACATAAAACCTGATGAAGATTGTTCATATAATAACAAGGTTGATTTTGGGTGGGGCGCAGGAAAATACGCTTATAACCTGCAGGCTGCTCGCTGAAAGGGGGCACGATGTTACGCTTATTACAGGCCCCGCACTCGGTCCTGAAGGTGAATTACTCGAACAAACCAGGAACCAAAAATACGAAACTATCGTCGTTGATAAGCTAAGACGTCCAATCTGCCCGCTTTATGATTCCATAAGTTACTTCCAAATCAAAGAACATCTAAAGCAAATAAGGCCTGACATTGTTCATACTCATTCGGCAAAAGCGGGAATACTTGGTAGATTCGCAGCGCACAGTATGGGCGATATTAAAACAGTACATACAATCCACGGCCTGGCATTCCATCCATACCAAAGTAATTTGCTGAATAAATTCTATATCGCAATTGAGAAAGCCGCAGCAAAACGAACAGACTTTTTCATCAGCGTCGCCGATGCAATGACCAGTCAGGCACTGGCGGCGGAGATAGGAGAGCCGGATAAATTTGTTACCGCCTACTCTGCAATCGAGGAGGATGATTTTCTCCAGCCCATATCTGATGAAAGGAGAAAGCAATTTCGACAACAATACGGAATCTTTGAAGATGCTGTTGTACTTGTCACCATAGCGCGGCTTTTTATGCTGAAAGGCCATGACTATATTATCGAGTCGGCTAAGACACTCTCAAAGCAATTTCAGAAGGTTGTCTGGTTATTTGTCGGAGACGGTAATTTATCAGAACATTATATAGAGCAGGTTAGTCAACTTGACCTGACCGAGCGAATTAAGTTTACGGGCCTGCTTTCGCCGAAGGAAATTCCACTTGCGATTGCCTCGTCGGATATTCTTGTCCACTGCTCTCTTCGGGAGGGTCTTGCGCGCACGTTGCCACAGGCAATGCTCTGCGGCAGGCCAGCTATATCTTTCGACGTCGATGGCGCGAAGGAAGTAGTAAACGAAAACACCGGCCGACTGATTGAACCAAAAAATGTCGAACAACTGACAAAGGCTTGCAAGGAGCTGATAGAAAATAAGGACCTGAGAGAAAAACTCGGCGCAGCCGGCCGAGAATCTGTAAAAGAAAAATTCGCGCCCAAAACAATGGTAGATACTCTCGAAGCGGTTTATCAGAAACTGCTACAAGAATGAATAGCAAAGAACATCCAGCAGAAAGGAAATTTGTATGGATAGTAATTTAAGGGCCTGCTGGTTGAATTGCTATGGGCCTGACGATAAGAGATTTCTTGAGGATAAGGAGCTTCTGGCGATTAATGCGATGGAAGATGCCATTGCTCCTTTAGATGACCGGACGAAGGCTATAAGGCAGCTCATCACACGCTTCGAATTGTGTTACCATGAGGCTGATAAAGAGGACGAGCGTATTATAAACGCCATAGGGTCAGGCTGGCCCCCAGTCGAGTCGGGCGAACGGCCACCCAAGAGAAAACAGGAATTGCAGAATTGCCGTGATATTCTTTTAGCATGGTGTGAAGATTCATTTGACAAAGTCAGAAATATAGATGTTAGTGGTATTCCGGCAGACAAGCTCACCAGTTTTATCGGGGAACCAAACCCTCTTAAAATATGGCAGGTTAAGCGAATCGTCGACAGGGTTAGCCAGGCTTTGGACCCGAACTATATTTATCACTGGTTGGTTATGGACCCTGTGGGTCTTAGTGAGGCAGGTAAATATCAGCCGGAAAAATATTTCGAAAACGACTCCGCTTTCCTCGAACAAACAAGGAAGACTATCATACACGATACTGTGGATGGTCATAAGTCAGGAGTTTCTCTGGCTCTAGGTATAGACCTCCTGATGCCATGTCACTGGGACTTTGTCGGAAGCGTTGCTACTATTCTTAAGGCAATCGGCGGGAACCTCCATCCGGCCAAACCTCTCGCGTGCTGTATACGCAATATAAAGCTAAGTCCACTTTGTGATAGAATGAGGACTATATCAAACACGCTTAGGGCCTTTTGGAAGGGCAAAAAGACAATTAAGAATATAGACAGTGACATTCTTTCGATTTTAGGCAAATCAACGCCGGAGAAACGCTGGCTTGCCGCGTCACTTGATAAAACGATAAGACTGCACTTGAGTCTGCCCTTTGATGTAGATTTATCATAGAAAAAGGGATTAGCAGGCGATGCTTATAAAAAAAGCACAAAGAAATTCGACAATTTGCCGTTTGTAGTAGCATTTATGCCTGTGGAATTAAACTAAATGGACAAACTTAACTTTTATATTCCGGAATCCTATGCAATAATTGCTATTGGATTAGGTGGTATTTTTTCTCTCTCGAATTGGGTAGGATTGTACAAATCTTGGAGAAATAAAAAGTTTGTGTCTCCAGTTCCAATAGTTGGGGCACTTCTTCTCGGCTTGGGATTATCGTATTTTGAAAAAACCCGATACTATGCGTTTTTGTCTGCGTTCGTTGATTACGGGACACTTGTTCTGATTATATCTACCCCGAGCTTGGCGAAACAGTTTTGGGAAGTAAGTAGATTTAATTTAATCCAAACTTTTGTTGGGCAAGCAGAACATACAAAGTATGAATTAAAACTTTATAGAAAAGGGATATTTGTCATAGAGGCGGATGTTGAACCTCCACAAATAGCGAATGAATATGGAGTAAAGATTTCTCACTTTGGATTTCAAGGAAAATGGGATGAGAAAAAGGGAATCATCCAACTTTCCAGATATGATGGTGACAGAACAGCGAAGGTTATAAAAACAGGTAATAATTATTTGGCCAGCGAAGATAACTATCCTGAAGACAGAAAATATAAATACGATTTGCTAAACAATATTGAGTTTATAGCAGTCAGCGAGGGCGAACATAAGTCGGTGAAGAAGTAGTAATGGTTACTAAGGGATAACTGATTTTAAAGATGGCCTGTAATAAAGCATTGGCTATGAATATCAACAATGAAAACAGATAGACAGTATACTGTGGTTTATATTGTGGTGACTGTATTCCTTTTGACCAGGTATTGTTCGATACAGCAGAGAAATTAAGAGAGCGGTTACAAAAAGTACAATTCGATAAATACGCAGAGCTGAAGAGTAAAGAAAATGAAATATTCGATGATTATGGCGTCTTTATGAGCGTGCTATCCGAACTAATAAAGCTAAGGTGTATGAAGACTTGTGTTAGTGATGGAGGTAGGCTTGATTGCAGCATTCGTAATTGCGTTCGTAAAAAGGGCATAGAAGGTTGTTGGCAGTGCTCAGGTTTTGAAAATTGCGAACTTTTAGAGCAGCTATCAACTTACCATGGAGATACGCCCAAAAATAATCTTCGACTGATAAATGAATATGGGATTGAGAATTGGGCTGATAAAAGAGGAAGGCATTATATATGGAACAATACAAGATAGATTTTGAATCGATAGCGTGGGAGTCACCGGCGGTTGGTGATAAATTCAAAGCTTACCAGCAAGGCGATAGAAAACTGCGATTAGTGGAGTTTTCTAAGGAGTTCATTGAGCTGGACTGGTGCATTAAAGGCCATATTGGTTATATTCTTGAAGGACAGCTCGAAATAGACTTCGATGGAAAAGTAATCATATTCGGCCCAGGTGATGGAATCTTTATTCCCGCAGGTGAAAAACACAAGCATAAAGGCCGAGTTCTTTCAGATGTTGTGAAAGTAATCCTGATGGAAGATGCTGCTTAGATTCTTTAAGAAACATTGGGTACGAATAAATGGTTTGTAATATCCTATTCGACCTTGATAGGACATTAAACGACCCTAAGGAGGGTATTACGAAGTGTATTCAGGAGGCACTGAGTAAGCTGGGCCGGTCTGTTCCATCGAGTGATGAACTTGAATGGTGTATCGGCCCGGGCTTGTATGACAGCTTTGCGAAACTGCTCAACTGCCGGGAACCAAAGCTGATTCAAAAGGCGATAGATTTATATCGAATATGTTATACAAAAAAAGGTATTTTTGAGAATTATGTCTATCCCGGCATCATAAATGCCCTCGATGAACTTAAGAATATGGATTTTCGACTGTTTGTAGCTACCTCCAAGCCAACGGTTTTTGCAAAGAAGATTGTGGTTAATCACTGCTTGGACGAGTTTTTTGAAGATATATATGGAAGCGAACTGGATGGTGGCAGAAGCGACAAAGGAGAATTGATATCCTTCATTTTACACAGCGAATCTTTAATTGATAAGCAGACATTAATGATAGGCGATAGAGAGCATGATATTATTGGCGCAAAACGTAACGGTATTTGTGCCGGCGGTGTACTTTATGGATATGGCACAGAAGAAGAATTGACACAGGCAGGAGCTGATTACCTGTTTGCAAAACCGATGGACATAGTTGCTTTCCAAAAAGGGGAAAGTTAGATAATGTAAATAAAGGCATATACAAAAAATGCTCCCGAGATTTTATAGAAAATGTTAAGAGACGGTTGAAGGTTATGCTGAAGATTTTCCCGGTTGAAACTGAAAAAGATATTGAAATAGCGAAAAATTTATTCTCTGAATTTGATGACTTCTTGAAAGGGCAATTGCATGAATATAATAATTTTCCCTGGGCGGTTAAATACTGGCAGAGTCACAAAGAAAAAATACAAGGGCTTCCTGGAAAATATGCAGAACCCCGTGGTTGTATACTAATTGCTGATTACAAGAATAAGCATGCAGGATGCGTTGGTCTGATAGAGGAAAGTAGCGAAGTGTGCTTAATGAAACGACTTTATGTCAGAGAGGAATTTCGAGGTTTGGGCATAGGAAAAGGTTTGGTTAAAACTATAATTGAATGTGCCCGTACCAAAGATTACAAAATAATGTGGCTTCATACAAATTTGCTGTTGAAATTAGCCATTGATCTCTATGAGAAAATGGGTTTTAAAAAAACTGCTCACAACAAAAAGTATCCGGATGAAATAAAAGATTTGATAATACATATGAAATTGAAGCTGGAAGGAACCAACAATTAATCTAAGAGCCGGAGAAAAAATAATGAAAAGTTACAGAAAGGAACTGTGGTTTAATATTCCTAACAGACGGGAGTTTATTAATATTACTCCTGAAGTGCAGCAATGCCTGAAGGAAAGCGGGGTCAAAGAGGGTTTTGTTCTCTGTAATGCGATGCACATTACCGCCAGCATATTTATCAATGACGACGAATCCGGCCTGCACAGCGACTTCGAGGTCTGGCTGGAAAAATTAGCGCCTGAAAAACCTCACTCGCATTATCGCCATAACGGATACGAGGACAATGCAGACGCTCATTTAAAACGCAGCGTAATGGGCAGGGAAGTGGTGGTTGCTGTTACGAAGGGCAAGCTTGACTTCGGGCCCTGGGAGCAGATTTTCTATGGCGAGTTCGATGGCAAGAGAAAAAAACGTGTCCTCGTAAAAATCATCGGCGAGTAAATAACTAATCTAAGGAATCGGTTCGGACATTCATTTTGGCAGAGTTGATTATTTTCTTAATAGGGGCGGTCGTGGTATCACTCTCAGGCGTGATGGCACCCGGGCCGATTACGGCCATGACAATTTCAACCGGCGCCCGGAACCGACACGCGGGCGCGCTTATTGCGATTGGGCACGCCATCGTCGAGTTTCCATTGATACTCATAATTATGGGTGGCGCAAGAAAACTGTTCGAGTCAGAAACAGTACGTATGGCAATCGGGCTGGCTGGTGGATTATTCCTGATAGCTATGGCAATTCAAATTATTCGCAGCGGAACCAAACCGGATAACCCAAGTAAACCATACACCTACAAAGGGCCAATACTAACCGGCATAATTTTGTCCGGTGGAAATCCGTATTTTCTGATGTGGTGGGCCACGATAGGTCTGGCTCTGGCGACCAAGGCCCGGCAGTTTGGGATTCTGGCCTTCGGCCTGTTTGCCCTCGTTCACTGGCTCTGCGACTTTTTCTGGCTCGAGGGCCTTTCCTGGGCAAGCTTTAAAGGTTCGGCATTGATGGGAAAGCGGGCAGAGCGATATATCCTGATTATCTGCTCGATAGTTATTTTGTTTATTGCGGTAATGTTTCTTTATGAGGCAGGAGGTAGCCTAGTTAGACTAATCACGAGCAGAAACGGCAGTCTTTAACCTGTCTGCTTTGAGTTGGATATTTGCTCGAGGTTATATTGAGCTAAAGTATTTTGGCAGGATTGAAGGACTTGTTTTAAGGCCTCCGGTAACTTTTCTCCCTGCCGGCCGAAGCCTGCACTGGCCACCGCAGCAGTAATCTCAGAGAGCCTGATATTCTCCGGTTCAGTTGCCGGTAGAAAGCCTACTATTGGCTCGCTTGTCTTTGCCACTAATTGCTCGGTTACGAGATGGTTCAAAACTTTTTCGCCAAATTCGGCAGGCAAGTCCAGTTTGCTACAAATAGTCTCGGCAGAGACCGGCCCTGAGCCGGCCCGGAAAACCCGGCAGATTTCAACCATAACGTTAATTACCGTCCAGTCGTTCGCCAGAAAGTGCTCCTCGCTTTTATATGCCACAGCAATCTCGGCGGCGTCAAGCGTCTTCAGGTGTTGGGTGGTAAATGTCAACTGCAGACCGAACAGCACAATCAGCCAACTGATGTAAATCCACAGCACGCTGAGCGGTATAAGGCCCAGCGTTCCGTAAATTGTGCTATATGGTTGATATCGCGTCACATAAAAACCGAACAGCCACTTGACGACGCTCCAGACCAAAGCTGCAACTATCGCGCCCCAAACGGACGCCTTTGCAGAGACTCTCGTATTCGGAAGGACAAAGTACAAAAAGAAAAAGGCAAGGGACGAGATAATATAGGAAAGTACAACAGGCCCGACGTGTTGGATAATGCTTGTTTGTATCCGTCCGACCGGCGTAAATCTCGCGGTCACGTACATACCCAGCGCGAGAAGCAGCGGCCCCAGCGTAAGCAAAGTCCAGTAATTGACTATACGACGTATGAAACTTCTGCCTCGCGGAACGTGGTAGATGTTGTTAAACGCCCGTTCGATGGTTCCCAAAAGTGCCAACGCTACCCAGACAATAATTATACTGCTCAATATCGTAATCGAGCCTTTGTTGACGGACGTGAAAAAACTTGAGGAAATCTTGTCGATATGCGCCGTCAATTTTAGCGTTTTTTTTGCATCAGCAGGGTCGGGAATCTCGATGGTGGAAAGATGTACTTGTTTATAAAGGAAATTTTTCACTTTATCCCCAAGCTCCTGTGAGGTGTCGAGAGACTGAAATATCAACAGCATTACTATCGCCAGGGGTACAAGGCCGAAAATTGTGTGATACGATAGTGCCGCAGCCTGCTGGTCGGCATGGTTCTTCTTCAGGAGCTTGGCACACTGGCGCCATAATCGGAGTTGGTATATAACAAACCGGCTAAACCTACCGAGCTTCTCCGTAGGCATTGTAACCAGCTTTTTGAGCATACTTTCCCTTTCAGAAAGAACGCTGATTATTTCGGTCCGAACAATCTATCACTTGAAGATGAATTGCTCCAGTAATTTCTGTACGCCTATGGGGACCAGTTCCTTCAGTTGCTCCTCAATCAGTTTGCCAGTGTTAATTTCGGGCTTTTTGATAGTTCCTTTAAGCGGCAGTTGAATCCTTGTTTCTTTCGCTTCTTCGCCTGTCCTGACTATTTTGCCCTCTACCGTATATGGTAAAGTTACTGTCATATTCAGGCTGCCGTCCAATCCGATAGTGCCGCTGAAATTGACGGGATTATCGCCAATATCTATTTGCATGTTGGTATAGCTTAAAGAGCCGTTTTCCAAAACAAAGTGTGTCGGTTGTAAAGTAATCGCCACGTCTGAACGGCCGATTCCAGACAGTGCAATAATCTGCCCAAGCAACTCCGAAGCCTTGAGCCGAAGATTATCTACCTTAATTGTGCCGGCGATTTCCAAGTCCTTTTTGTTCCCGCTGTCCAGCGGTATAGTAAGTTTTTCACACCGAAGAGATGCAGCGCCGGAGACATTCACAGCGTTAGCGAATATCGGATTTAGATATATTAGTAGCTTATGGCTAACCTTGTCGCTAATCCTTATGTCTTTAAACATGTCAATCGGCCCAGCAGTCCTCAGTAGCATCGGGCTTTGTGTTAAGTCCACACTCGCTGCAAAATTTACCTGCCCGTTGTTGGCGTTTGTCGAGAATGGTGCGATAGTCAGTAGGCCATTTGTGATTTTCACATTCGTTTCTGTCGGTCCGAGCTCCAGGCCCATATATTCTGCTTTCTCAAAGCCAAAAGTAAATTCTGTGTTCAGATTCGCTAACAATCTGTCGAACTGGTCGGGGGAACACTCGGTACTAAATGTAATACTCTCCTTCCTTTTGCCTTCGAGCTTGATACCTTCAGGTAAGAATTGAGCTGCAACGGCACTGAGAACAGCAAGGTCGTAGTCAATGTCAAAGTTGCCCTGAAGTTTTATAAATCCTTCCGGCTCGACTTGGTTTAGCAGTATCGTAGTGTTTATCTTGGACAGTTCTAAGGTTTGCTGTTGTGAGTCTCGCGTGTCTTTACTTATTTGCACACGGCCCTGGTTTATGACCAACTCAATTTGTTTGAGAGGTAGAAAAGATAGTTTTTTCACCTTTTTAGTTTCTGTGTCTGCCTTTGAGGGTTTATCTTTTGTAAGCAAAGGCTCAGCAAGGCTGATTTTCATGGTAGGTTGCTCGATTATCGTCTGTTTGAGTGCCGGCTTTCCAAAGACAAATGAGCCGTAGGAGGGCTTGGTGAATATGTTTTTTACCGAGATTGACAGCCGGCCTGCCTGGTCAACATAACTGAAATTTGTCAGGATGACGCCTTCGAACCAGCCCATAGCAAGTTTGTCAATTTCGATCTTTCCACCAATAGATTGATTAACTTTCCTGACTATCAGCTTCCGGAAAGATTGCGAAGAGATATAGGCCGGCAGAGCGAAAAAAAGCAGCACCACGAGAACACAAACAATAAACAGTAACCATATTAAGATACCTGTCCTGCGTTTAGAACGTCCGGCACTCGAATCATTTTGTTTCTTTTCGGTATCCATCGGTTTTTGGCCAGGTGAAAGTGTAACAGCAAAACACGAGATGAAAAACAATGACAAAGAAACACAAAGTCTTTTTTTCTTTTAATTCCAAACCTTGAATTCAACCTTTGATTCAGGTGTTTATATTTTATTCATATCAGGTATGTGACTATTTAGGTTCCCCAGGTTAGTCGAGCATAATCTCGTCCGATTTAACTTTAACGATTGAGTCAACGTTATCGGTGATTTCCTTCGTAATATTATCAATGTCCTTTTTGCCCTTTTCCAGCTCATCCTCGGTGATAGTTTTGGCCTTCTGCCCCTGTTCGAGTTGTTTAATTGCCTCCCTTCGAATATTACGGATGCTTACTTTGGTCTGCTCGGCCATCCGCTTGACCTGGCTTACCAGTTGCTTCCTTCTTTCTTCGGAGAGGGGCGGAACATTAAGACGAATTACCTTGCCGTCAACAAGCGGCGCGATACTAAGTTCGCTGCTTTTAATTGCCTTTTCAATTTCTTTAAGCGAAGCCGGGTCGAACGGCTTTATTACAATCATATCCACCTGTGGCACCGCGATAGTTGCCAGTTGCTTCAATGGCGTTGGGCTGCCGTAATAATCAATTTTCAGGTTCTCTACTAATCCCGGCGAGGCCCGGCCCGTCCGAATTCCTCTCAGTTCGTTTTGCAGGAATTCAGCAGCCTTTTCCATCCTTTGTCGATTTTCTGAGATGATTTTCTGACTTGGCATAGTTTAGACTCCGTTTACTTCTATCGGCGATAACCTGCATAATCTCACGCGCCGCCTGTCAATCAATTTTGCAGGTTCGCCCGGTCTTAAACACTTATAAGAGTGCCGATTTTTTCTCCGCAAAGAGCTTTAGCGATATTACCCTTTTGAAAAATATTCAGGACCACTATAGGGATATTATTGTCGCGGCAAAGGCTGACCGCTGCATGGTCCATAGCTCTAAGGTTTTTCTTGAAGACCTCTTCGTAAGAAAGACGGTCGAAAAGTGTCGCTTTTGGGTTTTTCTCAGGGTCGTCACTGTAGACGCCATTAACCTTTGTAGCCTTTATAAGCAGCTCAGCATCAAGTTCGGAGGCCCTCAGCGCCGCACAGGTATCGGTTGAGAAGAACGGATTCCCGGTTCCGCCTGCCAGGATTGCCACTCTGTCGCATTCGAGATGACGAATAGCTCTTCTTCGGATAAACGGCTCGCAAATGGCGGCTACCTCGATAGCACTCAAAACTCTTGTCGGCTGGCCAAGCCCTTCGAGCGTCTCCTGCAAAGCGCAGGCGTTAATCACAGTGGCTAACATTCCCATATAGTCGGCAGTGTTTCGTGGTATCTGACTGGTCTCTGCGAAGGTCTCACCCCGCAGAAAATTACCCCCGCCTACGACAATGGCCAGTTGTGCGCCGAGTTGACGGATTTGCACAATTCTCCGGGCAAGTTCCTGCAGCATTCCCCCATCAATCCCAAAACCATCCGGGCGGCAAAAACTCTCACCAGAAAGCTTCAGCAACACGCGTTTATATTTCAACTCCGTCATTTCTTGACGCCAGGTTTAACTCGTAGGAATTGCTGTTATATTAGTCCTTTACCATTATTGTATTATCCGATTTCAAATCGCACAAATCTTTTTATCTTAGCCTGACCGCCGGCCTCTTCGGCAGCCTGGGCCAAAACCTGGGCAACTGATTTGTTATCGTCCTTCACGAAGGCTTGCTCGAGTAAACAGTTTTCCTGAAAGAACTTGTTCATTTTCCCCTGTATGATTTTCTCAATTATGTTTGCCGGCTTATTTTTGACTTGCTCGGCCGCGACAGATTTTTCGCGCTCGATAATTTCCGCATCGACGCTGTCTCTGTCCAGAGAGATCGGCTTGATGGCCGTGATGTGCATCGCAATATCAGAGGCGATTCGCTTCAAACTCTGGGCAGCGGCCACATTCTCACCATCGGCTTCAATCTCAACCATCGCACCTACCTTGTTGTTGAAGTGAACGTATGTACCGATAAGACCGTTGGCTGGAAGTTTGTACCTCGTATAGTCACAGACTTCAGTTTTCTCGCCGGTCTTACTGGCAGTTTCCATCACAACATCGCTGAATTTTCGACCGTTAACGGAGGTCTCGAGGATGTTCTCGGCCCCTTCGTCGGCTCCGCAGGCCAATGCGTATTCACCCACCGCTTCGGCGGCAACGACAAAATCATCGCTGTTCGCGACAAAGTCAGTCTCACAGCAAAGTGTCACCATAGCTGTTGTCCTGCCGTCCTGAGTTGTTTTGCAGATGATTCTTCCCTGCGAAGTTTCTCTGCCGAGCCGTTTTTGCAGTGTTACCAATCCTTTTTTCCGCAGTAAAATCATTGCTTCGTCGATTTTGCCGTCCGCTTCCAGAAGCGCCTTTTTACAGTCCATCATTCCCTGTCCGCTCATCTTCCGAAGCTTCATAACCATTGCTGCTGTAATTTCTGCCATTTCAAACTCCTGTGTTCCGCTTTAGAAATTTAATAGATAAACCCCGATTCTTGTTATTTTTAGCTACAGCAGTGGCTGCTTTACTTTGTTTTTTCGTTGACCTATTGTGGCTGGCTGACCTATTCGCCCTGAGATTGTTCCAGTGGTTGCTCGAGTGTCGTGCTTGTTGCTTGTTCGGCAGTGGGCAACTGTTCTTCCGACGTTTTTTCTGTCGCACGGGCCAGGGTTTTTCTCTTCGAGCGGATGCGAGGTACCATCGGCTCCTGTCTGGCTGCGGTTGAAGAAAGCGTTTTACCCAGGGCCACCGCTTCGCCAAGCTCTTCAAGAAGCAACTTCACCGCTCTTATTGAATCGTCATTTGCCGGGATTGCCACATCAACAGTATCAGGGTCCGAATCGGTATCGAGAATTGCTACCGATGGAATCCCCAGTTTTTTTGCTTCTCGCAAAGATAGGTATTCTTTTCTTGCATCAATAACAACCACAGCACCCGGTAAACGGCTCATTTTCCGAATGCCTTCAAGGTTGTTTCTGAGTTTTTTCATTTCTCGCTTGAGTCTCGAGGCCTGTTTTTTGCTTTCGGCCTCAATCGTTCCCGATTCAGCCATAGCCTCAAGTTGTTCGAGCCTCTGCAACTGCGATCGTATGGTTCTGAAATTAGTAAGAGTTCCTCCAAGCCATCGCTCCGAGACGTAGTGCATCTCGCTCTTTTCTGCGACGCTGCGAACAGCCTTTTGGGCCTGCCGTTTGGTCCCTACAAAAACCACATCCTTACCTGAAGCAACCACATCGGCAAGCAGCTTCTTAGCAATTAGAAGCCCCTTTAGCGTTTGCTTAACGTCGATAATGTGTATCATGCCGCGTTTGCCGAAGATGTACGGCTTCATCTTTGGATTCCACCGACTTGTTCCGTGCCCGAAATGAACGCCTGCATTTATAAGCTCACGCGCCAGCTCTTTAGCCACTAACTTACCTCCAGAAATATTTATATCTCTTTTCGAAAACCGTCCCCTTGGACGGTACGGCTCAAGAAACTAATGCAACACGCCGGGTATGTCAAGAAAATTTGCGAAATACCTTGCCTATGTGAGATTTTGTAAGAAAAGCTTTGTCTTTTTCCGGCCATTGGATTAAAATCCTTGATTCTCGGGGCGTGGCGCAGTTTGGCTAGCGCGCTTGACTGGGGGTCAAGAGGTCGCAGGTTCAAGTCCTGTCGCCCCGAGTTAGTGTAAGGTCCCGGCCGTGGAGATTTGTGTGTTAGCCGGCGGTTTTAGCGGTATTTTGCTTATGTGAGCAATGAGCACGAGATATAGAGTAAACAACCAGCCGATGCACGAAAAATGCCGTTTTTACAAACTTTCTCCTGGTTTTTAACCAAAGAAGTTATGTTTAAAGAATAAAGTGCAACATACAAATGAGAATCGTAATTTTGGAGAGGAATATCGAGTATGAAGTTAGACCCGACTAAGATGAAAGACTGGCAGGTAGCTGAAGCTGCTGAAGAAACAATGAAGCCGGTGAACGAGCTGGCACGAGAAATGGGGCTTTTAGAGGAAGAGCTCCTGCCGATGGGAAGGCAATTGGCGAAGGTTGATTATCGCAAGGCTATAGAACGTTTAAAAAATGCGCCGATGGGAAAGTACGTTAACGTTACGGCTATTACGCCAACGCCTTTGGGCGAGGGCAAAACGACAACGGCGATAGGACTCATTGAGGGATTGGGCAAGCTCGGCAAGCGCGTAGGGGGGGCAATACGGCAGCCTAGCGGCGGACCGACCTTCAATATAAAAGGCTCAGCGGCAGGAGGCGGCTTGGCACAGTGTATTCCATTGACTCCGTTCTCCATTCGGCTGACAGGAGATATTGACTGCATAACGAATGCGCACAATCTTGCTATGGTCGCACTTACTTCTCGGATGCAGCACGAACGGAACTATGACGATGCACGGCTGGCAAAAAGCAACCTGAAGCGAATAGATATCGACCCTGAAAAGGTGCAGATGAAGTGGGCGATGGATTTTTGTGCCCAGGCTTTACGCCATATCACCATAGGCAAAGGTGGAAAGATGGACGGCTATGAAATGGAGTCGGGCTTCCAGATTACAGTGTCGAGTGAGGTAATGGCGATACTGGCGGTTGCCAAGGATTTGAAAGACCTGCGGGAGCGGATGGCAAAAATAGTCGTGGCATACGATAAAAAGGGCAATGAAGTTACGACGGCCGACCTCGAAGTCGATGGGGCTATGACAGCCTGGATGGTCGATGCCATCAACCCGAATCTGCTGCAGACTATAGAAGGCCAGCCTGTTTTCGTACACGCAGGGCCTTTTGCAAATATTGCTGTCGGCCAGAGTTCTATCATCGCCGATATGTTGGGCACAAGACTGGGTGAGTATCATGTAACTGAAAGCGGCTTTGGTGCTGACATAGGTTTTGAGAAGTTCTGGAATATAAAGTGTCGTATGTCCGGCCTTACACCGAATGCGGTAGTTATTGTGGCCACAATTCGGGCACTGAAGATGCACGGCGGCGGCCCGACTGTCAAACCCGGTGTTCCGCTAAGCAAAGAATACACTGAAGAAAATCTTGGATTGGTGGAGAAAGGCTGTGAGAACCTAGTAGCGCACATCGAGACAGTTAAGAAAAGTGGTGTCCGGCCGGTTGTTTGTATTAACGGTTTCTACACTGATACAGAGGCCGAGATTGCTTTAGTACGTAAGATTGCCGAGCGAAGCGGTGCGCTGGTGGCACGGTCGGACCACTGGTTGAAGGGCGGTGATGGAGCCATTGAGCTGGCTGAGGCCGTGATTGAGGCGTGCAACGAAAAGAACGATTTCAAGTTTTTGTATGAGCTGGATACACCTCTGCGAAAGAGAATAGAATTGGTTGCGAAGGAGGTTTACGGGGCTGATGGTGTCATCTATACGGACGAGGCGCTGGAAAAGGCAAAGGCGTTTGAGGCTGACCCGGTTTCCAAAACTCTGGGTACATGTATGGTAAAAACGCACCTGAGTCTTTCACATGACCCTGATGTGAAAGGTCGGCCGAGGGGCTGGGAACTTCCGATCCGGGACATTTTGATATACAAAGGCGCCGGCTTTATCGTGCCCGTGGCCGGGGCTATTAAGCTTATGCCGGGAACGGCATCGAATCCTGCGTTCCGGGGGATTGATGTGGACTTGGCAACCGGAAAGGTTCAGGGGCTGTTTTGAGGAAACTTTAAAGCTCCTGAGGGGTAGATGTTCATCCTTACGGGGCTGTGGTATTTATAGTATGAAGCCTGTATTACAATTAGCATTGGACCATGAGAACCTTACCCGGGCTCTTAAAGTGGCTCGTGAGGCGGTAGCAGGGGGAGTTGACTGGCTGGAGGCCGGTACGCCACTCATCAAGAGCGAGGGATTGGATGCCGTACGGGCACTGCGGCGCGAGTTTCCTTCGGCGACTATAGTTGCAGATATGAAGATTATTGATGCAGGAAGGCTGGAGACCGAATGTGCAGCCAAGGCAGGTGCAAATGTTATACATGTTCTTGGCTCGGCGTCGGATTCTACTGTCAAAGAATGCGTGGAGGCGGCAAGGCGGTACGATGCCCGAATTACCGTGGATTTGCTTGGTTTGCCGGACAGAGAGGCAATGCTCAAGCGGGCAAAAGAAGTGGAGTTAATGGGGGCATCATTTATTTGCGTCCATACACCCATCGATATGCAGATGCAAGGCGAGTTACCCTTTGAGGACCTCAAAGCAGTTGCCTCGGTCGTGCGGATTCCGCTTGCAGTGGCGGGAGGTATAAACTCAGAAACCGTCGTGGACGCAGTAAAGGCGGGCGGCACTATAATAATTGTTGGCGGCGCCATTACGAAATCGCCTGAGGCGAAAAAAGTAACGGAAGCTATAAAAAATGCTCTTAAAACCGGCATACGTGCCGAGACAGAGTTGTTTAAACGCGGCGGTGAAGCGGAAATTGCAAGTGTGCTGGCAAAGGCCTCTGCCGCTGATGTTGCCGATGCACTGCATAACACAGGGGCATTACGAGGTATAACACCGGTAGTTACCGGAGTTAAAATGGTTGGTAGAGCCCTGACGGTATGGACTTATCCGGGGGACTGGGGTAAGCCCGTAGAAGCAATAGATGAGGCTGAAGAAGGACAAGTGATTGTGATAGATGCCGGTGGTAAGGGACCTGCCATTTGGGGTGAGAAGGCCACCAAGAGCTGTATCCAGCGTAAGCTTGCAGGAGTAGTAATCAACGGTGCGATTAGGGATGTTGCAAACATACGCCGGATGCAGTTCCCGGCTTTTGCAAAGCTTATAACCCCGTGTGCAGGTGAGCCCAAAGGGCAAGGTATGATAGGTGTGTCAATAAAAATAGAAGGGCAGGATATCCGAACCGGAGACTGGGTTATCGGTGATGATGACGGAGTAGTGGTCATTCCACAGGAAAAGGCCGTCGAGGTCGCCAACCGGGCCCAGGTGGTCGTGGAGAGAGAAGAAAGGGAAATGTCGGAAATTGACGAGGGCAGCACTCTCGGGAAGGTTTCCGAACTTATACGCTGGGAGCAGTTAAGGAAGAAGGCTCATGGCAAAAACAAAACTTCGGCGAGCTCAGCCGAACCGAGCTAAAAATGACCTTTTTGATATTGCCCGCAATCAGCTTGAAGGTGTGCAATTACTCCTAGGTCACATAGATAGGAAAGCAACGCAGCGTCTGATTCAGATGATACTTCGTGCCAAGCGGGTTTTTGTTATAGGCAGGGGCAGGTCGGGTGTGCTATCAGAATGGTTTGCGGTCCGCCTGATGCAAATGGGGTTTGATGTCCATGTTCCGGGCCAGGTAACTTGTCCGAGAATAAGCAAGGGTGATTTACTCATCGCAATTTCGTGCTCCGGCACTACAACCACTACCGTTGACTTGGCGCGCATTGCCGGCGAATCAGGTGCGAAAGTTGTGGCTTTGACGGCAATTGATACCTCGCCGCTGGCCTCGGTAGCCGAGCATACTTTGCTGCTGCCTGTTACAGAGAAGGACATTGAAAAAAGTTACAAATACGGCATCGGACCCTGCAACAACACGTTGTTTGAGCAGGCGCTGGTGATGTATTTCGATTCGCTTGTCTATTGTATTATGGAGCGTGAAAACATTTCAAAGAAGCAGTTAAGCAGGCGGCACACAAATCTTGAATGAGCAAGGTCCCTGGCATTAAGGAGTTGTCGATGTCGGCAAAAATTATAGATGGTAAACAAATATCGGCGGATATACGGGCTGAACTCAAGGCTGAGGTGGCCGAGCTCAGGAAGAAGGGCATTGTGCCTGGGTTGGGCGTTATACTAGTGGGTGACGACCCCGCCTCAAAGTCTTATGTTACCGCCAAGGAGCGGGCGTGCGAGGAGATTGGGATTTATTCTGATAATAGGCGTTTGCCTGGCGAGACATCGCAGGAAGAATTAATGGCACTCGTAGAAAAGATGAACGGCGATGCGAAGGTAAACGGTATTCTAGTGCAATTGCCATTGCCAAAGCATCTGAACGAAAATGAGATTCTTCTGGCAATAGACCCGAATAAGGATGTTGACGGATTTCATCCGATTAATGCAGGCAAGATAATGGCGGGCCTTGAGGCATTTTTGCCCTGTACGCCGCAAGGTATTATTCAGTTGTTGATTCGTAGTGGGGTAAAGATTGAAGGGGCAAATGTGGTAATCGTCGGCCGCAGCAACATTGTAGGAAAACCGCTCGCTAATATGCTGATTCAGAAAAGTCCCGAGGCGAATGCTACCGTAACCGTCTGTCATACCCGCACCGAGGACCTTGTATACCATACCAGACGAGCGGATATTGTGGTTGCTGCAGCCGGCCGACCGAACACAATCACCGCAGATATGGTAAAAGAAGGTGTAGTGGTTATTGATGTTGGGGTCAATCGCGTCGAGGACCCGACGAAAAAGAAGGGCTACCGGCTGGTTGGTGATGTTGATTTCGAAGCAGTTAAGGAAAAAGCGAGCTTAATTACGCCTGTGCCGGGAGGCGTCGGGCCGATGACAATAACGATGCTTCTTTTCAATACTGTCCTCTCGGCCAAGAGAGCCGCCGGTCTTGAGACGTAAAAGATACTTTGTAGATTTAATTGAAATTGTTACTGAGAAAGGGCAGAAGGTGGATTCGACAAGCTCACCACGGGTGGTTACCAAGAAATATCCCGTAGTCTGGTTGCAGGGGGCCGGCTGTACGGGCTGTTCTGTGTCGGTTTTGAACGCGGTAAGTCCCAGGATACAGAATCTGTTGCTTGACGAGCTTGTGCCCGGTCAACGGCTTAATTTGCTATTTCATGCTACTATAATGGCAGGACAAGGGGAGCCTGTAGTTGAGGTACTGAAAGATACGGAAAAGAACAGAAAGGGCGGCTACATACTGGTACTCGAAGGTGCAATTCCGACGGCTGAAGGCGGCATCTATGGCAGCATCGGCGAGAAAGACGGCCAGGAACTGACGATTGAGAAAAGCGTCGAGCAGCTCGGGAAAAATGCGTTGTTGGTTATTGCTGTCGGCACCTGCGCCGCTTTCGGCGGAATCCCGGCTGCCAGGCCCAATCCCACGGGTTGCAAAGGGGTAAAGGAGCTTTTCGATGAAAAAGGAATTAAAACACCTGTGATAAATCTTCCCGGCTGCCCGCTTCATCCGGACTGGTTTACAGGTACAATATCCGTGATTCTTTTTTCGGGCCTGGAGGCGCTGGAGTTGGACAATTTGAATCGGCCTACACTTTTCTACGGCAGACTGGTTCACGAGAACTGTCCGAGACGGGCCGATTTTGACAAGGGCAAATTTGCTTCAAAGCTGGGTGAAGAGGGCTGCCTTTATATGTTAGGCTGTAAGGGTCACTATACGAACGCGGACTGTCCATTAAGGCAGTGGAATAACGGGGTAAACTGGTGTGTTCGGGCAGGCTCGCCTTGCCTTGGGTGCGTAGAGCCGGAGTTCCCGGATGGCACATCGCCATTATACGAGAAGATTTCTTTCGAGGATATCAAATGAGTAGGACAATCAAGATTGACCCCCTAACGAGGATAGAAGGCCACCTTGCCATAGAGGCAGTGGTGGATGGAGGTGTGGTTAAAGAAGCAAGAAGCGCAGGAACCCTGTTCCGTGGTTTCGAGATAATCCTTCAGGGAAGAGACCCACGTGACGCCAATCGCCTGACGCAGCGAATTTGTGGTGTTTGCCCAACCGCACACGCGACCGCCTCGGCTTTTTGCCTTGATAATGCATTTGGCTTAAACGGCAAGTTACCTAAGAATGGTAAATTACTTCGTAACCTTATATTCGGCTGTAATTTTATGCAGTCACACATTCTACACTTCTATCACCTCGCAGCGCTGGATTATGTAGATGCGGTTGGTGCGGTGGGTAGTCTTGCACCTTTTGTACCGCGATATGAGGGTGATTATCGCATCTCGGGCAAGGCAAATGCGGAGCTGGTCAACCACTACTTAAGAGCCCTGGATATCAGACGCAAGTGTCAGGAAATGCTCGCGATTTTCGGCGGCAAGATGCCACATAATGTCGGTATTGTTCCGGGGGGTGTTACCGAGAAGCTAAGCGAAGAGAAGATTACAAATTTCCTCTGGAGACTGAACGAGGTACGCCAGTTTATCGATAATGCGTATATTCCCGATATTATAGCAGTAGCAAAGGCATATAATGATTATTTCGGCATTGGAAAGGGCTGCAGAAGGATGCTTGCTTACGGTGGCTTTGCGACGGTTGATGGAGGGCTTTTCAAGGCTGGCGTCGTTAATGAAGATTTGAAATTTGAGCAGTTTACCGAGAAAAACATCACCGAAGACGTCAAGCATTCCTGGTATGCTGATTCGAGTTCAGGTAAGCAGCCGGGGCAGGGGGAAACGAAACCTGAGCCGAAGAAGAAAAAAGGTTATTCATTCATTAAGTCTCCACGATATAAGGGCCAGGTCTGTGAGCTTGGACCCTTGGCGCGGATGGTGTGCAATTACGTGCAGGCAGACAGTAAGACGACAGAGCTGATTGATTCGCTGCTTGGTCAGTTTAACGCGCAGCCCGACGTCTTGTTTTCTGTCCTTGGACGGCACGCGGCAAGGGCGCTGGAGACTAAGCTTGTTGCCGATACTATGGTTGAGTGGCTGCAGCAGTTAAAACCCGGCGAGCCGGTTATCGTAGATAGCGAGATTCCCGAGCAGGCCGATGGCGTTGGCCTGACGGAGGCTCCTCGCGGTGCAGTAGGTCACTGGATAAGTATTAAAGACAGAAAAATCGCCAGGTACCAGGTCATTACTCCAACGGCCTGGAATGCCTCACCAAAGGATGATAAAGACCAGCCGGGCCCAATCGAGCAGGCGATAACAGGTACTAAGGTAAGAGATAGCGCCAATCCCTTTGAAATTGTGCGAATTGTGCGGGCGTTTGACCCCTGCCTTGCCTGTTCGGTCCACCTGCTTGATGCGAGGGGAAATGAGTCAGGACTTTTAAAGGTAGTTTGATATGCGAACTGAAACGAAGACGATATTAGCAATCAAGGAAAGCAAAACACGCAGAGAAAAGCAAGTTCTTGTCCTTGGCATCGGGAATATCCTTTTGAGAGACGAAGGGGTGGGCGTACACGTTGTTCGAGAATTGAAGAAAAGGGATTTACCGAGCGGGGTAAGGTTGGTGGACGCTGGTACAGCCGGCCTTGATGTTTTGCACACTGATGAGGTGGCTGAGAAGCTGATTGTGATTGATGCTTTGAGGGCGGGGGGTAAACCAGGCGCAATTTACAGGATGCGACTGGAAGCCGAGCAGAGAAACGAGTTGATTAGAATTTTCGGCGGAAAAGAAAACT
>CAYZTY010000007.1:3736-9529 GCA_964481525.1 uncultured Pirellulales bacterium | reverse complement strand
CTTGAAAGTAAGTCTGCATCAAATCGGTTTAATCGAGGTCCTGAGTATCACGGATAGAATGCAGGCTGCACCGGAGGAGATTATCGTTATCGGTATCGAACCGGAAGAAGTGAATTACGGACTGGAATTGACAAATTCGGTGAGGCGAAGAATGCCTAAAATTGTTTATACCGTTTTAAAGGAAATCGAAGATGCTGTTTACGAAGGATAAGCCGATAGAGGAAATCATCAAGTCGCTTGGTGAGGAGAAGAATATTTTTCTGCTTGCCTGTAACGGCTGTGCTGAGGCGTGCCAGACCGGTGGTGCCGAGGCGATGTCCAGGATGAAAGCAGAACTGGAAAAGGCCGGGAAAAAAATAACGGGCACCGCTTTGGTGGACTTCTTATGCAATAAAGTGCTCGTGACAAGCAGGCTGGCAAGGCAGATGAATGAAATTAAATCGGCCGATTCTATATTAGTCCTGACCTGCGGTATCGGTGTCCAGGCTGTTGCGAGGGTAACCGATAAGGTTGTCCACCCCGCGGCGAATACGGTTTCGCTGGGTGGTTTGCAGGGACTCTGGCCGGCTGAAGAACGCTGCGAGGCGTGTGGTGACTGTGCCTTGGACTATACCGGCGGTATTTGTCCAATAACCGCCTGCGCAAAGGGATTGCTTAATGGTCCCTGCGGTGGGGCGCAAGATAAGAAATGTGAAGTCGACCCGGAGAAGGATTGCGGCTGGATTAAAATTTACGAGCGGCTGCAAAAAATAGGCCGGCTCGATAATCTTAAAAAGCTCCGCGCTGCCCGGGACCATAGTAAGATGCT
This sequence comes from uncultured Pirellulales bacterium, assembly GCA_964481525.1. Lineage (GTDB taxonomy): Bacteria > Planctomycetota > Phycisphaerae > Sedimentisphaerales > CAYZTY01 > CAYZTY01. The sequence continues at coordinate 8,721 of CAYZTY010000007.1, read as the reverse complement.
GCCCTCATCCGAATTGCGAAAAACATCATTTTATGACATAGAGGAATAAGTCTGATTCGGTTCATCGGAAGCTGCTGAATCTAAAGGAAAACATAAGGAGGCATTGAAGGTATGAAACTCGTTGAGGCTTTCAAGCAAGGCAAATTTGTTATTACCTGTGAAGTCGGACCGCCAAAGGGTATTGAGGTTGGGGGACTGATAGAGGAGCTGGAGCCTTTGCAGGCCAAAGTAGATGCCTTTAACGTTACTGATTTGCAAAGCTCGGTGTTACGGGTTGGTTCGATGGCGGTATGTCGCCTTTTGAAGGACAAGGGCCTTGAGCCGATTATGCAGCTTACGTGTCGGGACCGGAATCGTCTGGGCCTGCAATCGGATGTCCTTAGTTCCGCGGCATTGGGTATCGAGAATCTGTTATGCCTGACCGGCGACCATCCGAAATTGGGCGACCATCCGCAGGCAATGCCGGTATTTGACCTGGATTCGGTTCAGCTTCTGGCGGCTGTCAAAGACCTTATGGCCGGCAAAGATATGGCCGGTAACGACCTGGAAGGCCGGGCGCCCAGCTTTTGCTTGGGAGCAGTTGTTAATCCGGGGGCAGACCCACTGGAGCCGCAGATTATCAAGATGGAGAAGAAGGTTGAAGCCGGCGCGCAGTTCTTCCAGACACAGGCGGTTTATGAAGTCGACAAATTCGCTGATTTTATGAAAAAGACCGAGTATCTGAATGTTCCTGTTATGGCCGGGATTGTGTTTTTGAAATCTGCTGGAATGGCAAAATTTATGAATGCAAATATTGCGGGGATTCACGTACCCGACGAAATTATTAATGAACTGGCCGAAGTTGCAAAAGAAAAACGCGTCGAGACGAGCCTGAAAATATCTGCTCGCCTGATTAGAGAGCTTAAGGACCTTTGCCAGGGTGTTCACCTTATGACGTTAGGCTGGGAGAAGCACGTACCGACAGCTCTCGAACTGGCCGGCCTATAATCATGGCAGTTGATTCAGCCTGATTGTTGAAACTCCAGAAATTAGGCTGGTGTGTCTTACTTACCGCTAAGCCAGCTTGGGCCATAGCAGATATCGACCTTTAGCGGCACATCAAGCTTGAGGGCGCTTGTCATTTCTTGGCTTATCCACTTTGAGTGTTTTTTCACTTCGGCCTTCGGCAGTTCAAAAACGAGCTCGTCGTGAATCTGTAGTGTCATTTTTACAGGCAGTCCTTCATTCTCGATTTTGTGCTGGATGTTAATCATTGCGACCTTTATCAAATCTGCGGCCGAGCCTTGAATGACGGTATTTATGGCAAGGCGTTTGGCCTGTGCGCGTTTGTTTGCGTTCTTGCTTGCCAAACCGGTAATGTTTCTTCGACGGTGTAGAATTGTCTCGGCATAGCCAAGTCTCTTTGTTGTGGCAATTACCTCGTCCATAAATTTGCGTATTGACTTATAACGTGCGAAATAACCATCGATAAATTCTCTGGCCTCTGCTTGGCTTATACCGACCGTCCGTGATAGGCCGAAGGGTCCCTGGCCGTAGATTATCCCGAAGTTTACCGCTTTGCAGCGTGAACGCATCTCGTCGGTAACCTTGCTCAAAGGGACATTGAATATCTGTGAGGCGACGAAGCGGTGAATATCACGGTCGGCGGCAAAGGCCTCCAGCAGGGCTTTGTCTTTCGAGAAGTGAGCCAGAAATCGCAGCTCAATTTGAGAATAATCGGCGCTTAAGATACAGCTATTTTTCTCTGCAGGTACAAAGGCAGCGCGAATCTTCCGACCCAGTTCCGTGCGGATAGGTATATTTTGCAGGTTCGGGTTGCTGGAGCTGAGCCTGCCGGTTGTTGTTATAGTTTGATTGAAAGAGGCGTGGACTCTGCCGGTCCTCGGATTAATTAATGAGCCAAGCTTGTCAACGTAAGTATTTTTCAGTTTGCTTAACTGGCGATATTGAAGGATGAGCGGAATAATTCCGCCTGGGACGGACTGGTCGCTTAACTGCTCGAGTACGTCGGCACCGGTGCTTCTGCCCGCCTTGCCCACGCGAATCGGCTCGAATCTGAGCCGGTCAAAGAGAACCTCAGCAAGCTGTTTGGGAGAATCGATGTTAAAAGTGATACCAGCGTGTTCGTAAATCTCGGATGTTGTCTTTTCAAGTGTAACTGTAATTTCACCTGACATTTTTCTGAGCAGCTTTGTGTCCAGAGAAACACCGTTGTATTCCATAGAAGTAAGAACTGTAACGAGAGGTATTTCCACATCTTCGAAGAGCTTTTTAAGCTGGGGTTCTTTTTCAAGACGGGAATTTAATATTTCATAAAGCTGAAAGGTGATGTCGGCATCCTCGGCAGCATATTCGGCTGCAGCGGTGGTATCTACCATATCAAAAGTGAGCTGGTTTTTGCCTTTGCCGATAAGGGCAGAGATTGGAATACATTCGTAATTTAAGAAATCCAGGGCAAGGCTGTTTAGTGAATGGTATCTGCGTGAGGCATCAAGGCAATAAGAGGCTACCATAGTATCAAAGAAAACGCCGTGGACGGGCATTTTGGCATTTCTCAAAAGGTGAAGGTCGAATTTGATATTCTGGCCGATTTTTTTAACCTTCGAATCGGCAAGTATCGGTGCCAGTTTTTTTCGAACTATATCTATATCGAGATGCTTTTGGCCCATCGGAGCCTTAACGGGGATATAGAAAGCCTTGCGTTTTTCCCACGAAAAGCTCGCACCTACAAGCTCGGCCCGCATTGGAGAAATAGAAGTTGTCTCCGTATCAAGGGCGAATAGTTTCTGTTTACTGATTGCCTTCATAAATTTTTCAAACTTTGCAGGAGTATCGAGAAGCTGATAATCGTGCTTAACGGTTTTAACCGAGGCCGGTTGCACGAAGGTCCCTTGATGGGGCGCTGTATCGCGGGAAGCGGGGACGGCTACAGCCTTAGGACTTCGACTGAGCTCAGCCGAATGTCCCTCCGGTACAGCCTGTGGCTGGCCAAGGCCTAACTGCGTCATCAGGCGGGCAAAGCCTAATTCGGAAAACAGTTGAGCAAGTTTTTCCTTGTTGAATTCGGTAACTGCATATTTACGCAGGTCAAAATCTATTGGTGCGTTACAATCTATAGTAACCAGCTTACGACTGAAGAAGGCACCTTTTTTATATTTCCTTAGGTTCTCGCCACGTTTTCCACCGATTTCGTCGGCGTGCTTGTAAAGGTTCTCGATTGAGCCATATTTTTGTATCCATTCGAGGGCGGTTTTCGGGCCGACGTCGGGTATGCCGGGGACATTGTCCGCCTTGTCACCCTGAAGAGCAAGGACGTCTATAAATTGAGCGGGGTTGAGTTCCATTTCCTTCTGCATTGCGGCAAGGTCGAAGGGAGTATCGCTCTTTATATCAAAGGCGGCGACATGCTTATCAAGCAGTTGGAGCATATCCTTGTCCTTTGAGCAGATGAAGACGTCGATATCCTTTTTGCCGGCCTTTTTGGCAAGCGTTCCTATTATGTCGTCCGCCTCGAACCCGGCCAATCGCAGGATGGGTATGTTCATTGCCTCAAGAAGCTGTTCTATTCGGTCTATCTGTATCGGCATGTCATCCGGCATAGGTGGGCGGTGGGCCTTGTATTCGGGATAAATCTTTGCGCGGAAGGTGGGCTCTTTGCTGTCCATCGCCACTACCAGCATATCGGGTTTGTGGCGTTCGAGAAGACCAAGGACCGCGGTGGTGAATATATAAGTTGCTTTTGTTGGCTCGCCGGCGGGGCTGGTAAGCCTTTGCCGCATAGGTGCGAAATACGCGGCGTAGATATGTGCGTGGCCGTCAATTATATAAAGGCTCTTACTTCGACTACTTCGACTATGCTCAGTACGGGCTGCCATCAAGGACACTGTATTTTCTCTACAAGGCCCTGTCAAGAGCAAGAAATTCAATTAGGCCCTTCAACCGGCATTTTGAACCCGCCGGAAGACTTGATTTAGCTGATTATAAAATCATCCATTTGTTGACTTTTTGCCGGCTTGAGGTTAACTTATCAGGCAGCCATAAACCGCGTTAGGTTTATGGTCGTGAACCCACGTGGTTCACTGGCCACAAGGAAGGTAAAATCTTATGAGTGAAGTTAAGGACCCACAGGGACATATTGAGGATTTGCGGATTCTTGATGAGTTGAAGAATTCGTATTTAAACTACGCAATGAGTGTAATCGTTTCGCGCGCGCTGCCGGATGTGCGGGACGGCCTTAAACCCTCACAAAGGCGGATACTCGTGGCGATGAATGATTTGCATCTGGGCCCGCGCAGCAAGCACCGTAAGTGCGCCAAGATTGCCGGCGATACGAGCGGCAATTATCACCCGCACGGCGAGGCAGTGGTTTATCCGACTCTTGTCCGAATGGGGCAGGAGTGGAATATGCGTTATATGCTAATAGGCCCGCAGGGTAATTTCGGCAGTATCGATGGTGACCCGCCGGCCGCGATGCGTTATACCGAAGCAAGAATGACGGCGGCAGCGACGGAGCTGCTCGAGGATATTAACCTTGAAACGGTTGATTTTGTTCCTAATTACGATGAGACACGCACAGAGCCTGTTGTTCTGCCGGGTAAGTTTCCCAACTTGTTGGTGAATGGGGTTACTGGTATTGCAGTTGGTATGGCGACGAACATTCCTCCGCATAATCTGGGAGAAATTTGTGACGCATTAGTGCTGCTGATTGATGAGCCGGAGTGCGGCTTCAAGGAAATTATGCAGCGTCTGCCGGGGCCGGACTTTCCCACAGGCGGGATTATCTGCGGTCGGAGGGGCATCGTCGAGGCCTATACCACCGGTAGGGGACAATTAACAGTGCGTGCCCGGGCACACATCGAGAGGGATAAAAAGGACAGGGCACGTATCGTCATCACCGAGATACCCTATGTCGTTGTAAAGACAACCGTGGTTTCAAGAATTGCCGCCTGTGTACATAAAAACCTGATTCCTGAAATTCAGGACCT
>CAYZTY010000007.1:0-3726 GCA_964481525.1 uncultured Pirellulales bacterium | reverse complement strand
CGGGACGAATCAGACCGTAAGGGGCTGCGAATTGTGGTGGAATTGAAGAAAGAAGCAAATGAACAGATTGTGTTGAATAAGCTGTATCAATACACACCGCTGCAAAATACTTACGGGGTACTGAACATAGCCCTGGTCAATAATCGCCCTGAGACTTTGAATATCAAGCGGATGCTGCAGTTGTATATCGACCATCGCAAGGAAGTTATCCGGAGGCGAAGCAAATTTCTCCTGAAGCGATGCCGAAACAGGGCCCACATTCTCGAAGGTTTAATCCTGGCCGTAAGTGACATAGATGCCATTATCGATTTGATAAAACAATCGCCCGATGTGCCTACAGCCAAGTTGAATCTTATGAAAAAACCATTGAAGCTAAGCGAGTCTGATGTACTTAAAAAAATTCTGCCTGCTGTATTTATTGAAGAAAAGAGCAAAGCTGAACACTTCCTTACCGGGCCGCAGGCCGACGCGATATTGACAATGCAGCTGCAACGATTAACGGGCCTTGAGATTGAGAAGCTGGCGAAAGACTATACCGAGCTCGTGGAGAAAATAGCTGATTACGAGGCGATTCTGGCAAGCGAGAAGCTTCTGCTAGATATTGTTCGTGAGGATATTTTTGAGATAAAGGAGAAATACGCCGACCCAAGACGCACAGAAATCGCAGGCGATATCGAACAGTTCGAAATGGAGGATTTAATACCTAAAGAGGAGGCGGTGGTAACCATCAGTCACGACGGTTATATAAAAAGAATGCCCGTTGATACTTATCATAAGCAGAGTCGAGGCGGCAGGGGTATTATAGGTTCGGACACCAAGGAAGGTGATATTATCGAGCATCTATTCGTAGCCTCCACTCATGATTATTTGCTTGTCTTTACCAATCGAGGCAAGTGCTATTGGCTGAAGGTTTATGACGTACCAAAGCTGCCGCGTCAAAGCAGGGGAAGAAATATTGTGAATCTGCTGACGCTGGGCGACCAGAAGATAGCCTCGATAATCAATGTTCGCCAGTTTGACCAGAGAAACCTTGTTATGGCCACCAGGAATGGTCTGGTGAAAAAGACGGTGCTTAGCGCCTATGGCCACCCGCGGGCAAGCGGAGTTATCGCTATTAAGCTGGAACCTAACGATGATTTGATTAGAGTGGCAATTACAACCGGAGATGCACAAATTCTGCTCGGTACCAGCCAGGGGCTCACAATACGGTTTGATGAAAAACTGGTTCGGTCAATGGGGCGCGTATCGAGAGGTGTGCGAGGTATAAAGCTGCGGGCTAAAGATAATGTGGTCGATATGGTCATAGTAGAACCGGGTTCTAAGTCAACTCTGCTCACCGTCTGTGAGAATGGCTATGGTAAGAGAACCGACATGGAGGATTACCGGTCGCAAAACCGTGGGGGTATTGGGCTGATAAATATAAAGACTACCGAACGAAACGGCAATGTCATCGGGCTTAAAGCGGTAAATGACGAAGATGAATTGATGATGATAACCGCTAACGGGATTATTATTCGAACCGGACTCGAACAGATTCGGGCAATCGGCAGAAATACCCAGGGTGTACGGCTTATCAAACTTGATAAGGGCGACAAACTCGTAGCAGTCGAAAAGATTATCCCTCAGCAAGCTGAGTCCGGAGAAGATGAGAATGTCGACAGCACAGCCTCTTTGCAAGGATAATTGGTAATGCCGACGAAAACTCGCAGCTCCCGCCGCACCGGCGAGGCAATTTATGTCATAGCAGGCAAGGACGAGTTTCTCGTCAATATTGAATGTGAGAAGCTGCTTGGCCGACTGCTGGGGCCCAAACAAAGAGCAATGGGGTTATTTAGCGCTCAGCCGGAAAACGTCACCGCTGCAGAGATTTTTGACGAGCTGCGAACGCTTTCATTATTTTCTCAGAAGCGAGTTGTTTTGCTAAAGACAGCCGATGATTTTGTCTCCGCCAACCGGCCACTGCTTGAAAAATACTTTGATAATCCCAGTGATTGTGGGATACTTGTTCTGACGGTACGCAGTTGGTTGAAGACCACGAAGCTGGCCAAAAAACTTTCAGCGGTAGGGCGGCTAATCACCGTCGGCGATCTGAAAAGCTGGCGACTCCCGGAATACATCATCAAGTATGCAAGGGACGAGCACGGCAAGGTGCTCTCTAAACCAACAGCTGAAGCCCTGGTTGAGCTTGTGGGGGACGAGCCGGCAAGGCTGTGCAGTGAGCTTGACAAGCTGGCTGTTTTTGCCTGCGACGAAAAGACAATAACTCTAAATCACCTCGAAGCGGTAATCGGCCATAATAGATTGTTCGATGCCTTTGCCATAATCGAGGCGATGATGGCAGGGAGGACTAAACAGGCCATTGAGCGATTGCGCAGGGCATTAGCCGCTCAGTCGGATGCAAGCTATCTCCTTGTAGGCGCTTTTGCCTTCCATTTTCGCAGGATGTTCAGGGCCGCCGGTCTGCTCGAGCAGGGCAGGTCAATGTCGGAAGTTACCTCCGAAGTAAAGATATGGCGGCAGCAAGATGCCTTTTTTGAACAGGTTCGCAAGATGGGTCTGAAAAGAATAGCTATGGTTATGGAAAAACTGGCGGAAACGGACCATGCGATAAAAACCGGGCAAATGAGAGCCGAAGCAGCCATAGAACAGATTATCCTGGAACACCTAACGCTCTGTTGAAAATATCTAACATTATCAAGCCGGAAAATCAACGCCCTTATCTCCCTATCGTTTATGTAAGTTATTTCTTAAATTAAGTAGCTGATATAATCCCGGCCTGACTTCGTTCTCGGACCTATCTTTTTTTAGTGACTCATTGAATTAATCAATCGGCTGAAATCCCTAAAAATACATTAATTGCCCAAGTTAAAGGGTCGATAGGATTGACTGTTAAATATATAGTGAATCAACCAAGCTGCCGGAGCGAAGATTTTTTATCTGGAGCCGTCTTCATTATGTTTGACAGATTTTTAAAACGCAGGCTTAAGTGGCAGATTAAGCCATTTTCCATCCGTTGGTATCCAAGTAATAGAAGCTGCATAAAGATAAACCAGCACAAGCCTAAACCCGCCCAGGTACCACCGTTAATGGTACGTAAAGCGGAATGGCGGCGTTAAGAGAGCTTTAGCGGCTGTTTCCAATTCCCACTGTATTGTTTTAATCCTTCAATTATGATATAATAAAAGTGGTTTGTTTCTGGAGGTATTAGTCTACTTTGGAAAAATTACGCCAGACGCTGCGAGTCAGGAAGGAACGAGCGGTGTTGGTTGGGACTATCCCGAAAGGCGCGGCGCGACACGATGATTTGGCTGAGTTGACGGCACTTGCCGAAAGCGCGGGGGCGGTTGTAGTGGCCAGGCTCCAGCAGAAAATTTCCTCGATTAATCCTGCCACGTATATTGGCAAGGGAAAAGCCCAAGTGCTTGCCGAATGCGTAAAGCGTTATAAAGCAGAAGTGGTAATATTCGACAACGACCTTTCGCCGGGACAAATTCGTGAGCTTGAGAAGCTGGTCAATACCAAGGTGCTTGACCGCAGCGAGTTGATTCTGGATATATTTGCCTCAAGAGCAAAAACACGCCAGGCAAAACTACAGGTTGAGCTGGCGCAGTTGGAGTATACTTATCCCCGGCTTACCAGAATGTGGTTACATTTGGATACTGTTGCCGGTGCAGGCGGTGCAACAGCAGCGGGTGTAGTCGGAGGTATCGGTACGAGAGGTCCCGG